>JAGMES010000063.1 GCA_023128035.1 Halanaerobiales bacterium
AGAAAATTGAATTTACAGGCTCTAGACTCGTTTTTACCTAGGTAACGTAGTCGCTGCCTTTAACATTCAATCTTTGTAATAAATTCTACAAAAGTGCAACTGCCCGTCGCACACAAAAAGACCACGAAAATTCTCGTGGTCTTAAAATTTACTTTCGAATCTCAGCTTCTAACTCACCTTTAAGCTGTGTTAAGAGCTCATCAATTATTTTATTAACTTCTTCATCAGTTAACGTCCGATCACTTCCACGATAACTCATTGCAAAAGCCATACTCTTCTTACCATTTGGAACCTGCTCTCCCTGATAAAGATCAAAGAGTTCTACATCTTCTAAAAACTCAGATCCTGTAGTTTTGATGATATCTTCAATCTCTTTGTGAGATACATTTTCATCTACCAAAAGAGCAATATCTCTCGTCAAAGCAGGGAATTTAGGTAATTCCGCAAAACGCAGCTCAACAGAGTTTAGGTTTACAATCTTCTCAAAATCCAATTCAAAAATGGTTACCTTATCTTCTAAATCAAAGTTTTCTAATACATCAGGATGAATCTCACCCAAATAGCCTAATACTTGACCTCTTGCTTTTACAACAGACGTCCGACCTGGATGCATACTCTCATGCTTTGCTTTTTCAAACTCAAGTTCACCTAAACCAAACTTTTTAGCATAAGCATCTAAAATTCCTTTCAGATAAAAGAACCCTGCTGCTTTTTGATTCCATAAATTTTCAACCATAACTCCCATTACCGCACCTGCTAACATCCGCTTTTCTAAAGGTAATACATCCTCTGTTGGATGGTAAACTCGAGCCAACTCATAAATCTGAACTTCCTTAGCCCGTCGCTTACTGTTAAAGGAAACTACCTTCAAAAGATCAGAAATCAAGGTACGGCGCATAACCGCATATTCTTCACTGATTGGATTCATCAGCTTAATCGAATTTCTCCATTCATGATCTGGATTCAATCCAATCTTATCATATGCTTTTGGATTTATAAAACTATAATTCATCGTTTCATATAATCCCACTGCATTCATAAACTCTCTAGTATCTTCTTCCATCCTCTGCGAATGACTCATTTTACCCATTTTATAACTACTTACAGGTAAATGAGCTGGAATATTATCATACCCATAAAGACGAGCTATTTCTTCTAAAAGATCTGCTTCGCGTTCCACATCACCGCGGAAAGTAGGTATAGTAACATTTAAACTATCACCATCTAACTTAATTGCGAATCCAAGGCGATTCAAAAGATCACTAATCTCACTATGCTCTAACTCAATACCCAAAACCTGTTTAACTCTATGAATACGAAGTCTAATCATCTTTGGTTTTTGAGCTACAGGATAGATATCAATAATTCCAGTAGCAATCTCTCCACCTGCTAATTCTTGAATCATTTGAGCTGCCCGATTACTTGCATCGATAACAGCTTCTATATCTACTCCACGCTCAAAGCGATATGAAGATTCACTATGAAGTCCAAAACGTCTTGCTGTTTTTCTTATGGTAACAGGATTAAAATAAGCAGACTCAAGTAATATATTTGTTGTCTCTTCTTGAACCTCACTATTCGTTCCACCCATTACTCCAGCAATACAGACTGGCTTCTCAGTATCACAAATTGCCAACATATTTGAATCCAATTTACGTTCTACCTCATCTAGTGTAACAATATTTTCGTCATTACTGGCCCGACGAACCACTATCTTATGATCATTTACTTTATCATAATCGAAAGCATGGAGAGGCTGACCCAATTCCATCATAACATAGTTAGTCACATCTACAACATTATTAATTGAACGCACTCCAGCGGCTTCCAGACGCTTTTTCAGCCACTCTGGAGATTCAGCAACCTTAACATTGCGAATCACTCTTGCAGTATATCTTAGGCATAGTTCAGGATCTTTGATCTCTACAGAAGCCAGTTCTGTCACTGCAGGACCAGTCTCTGTCACTACAATCTCTAGTTTCTTCAAAGATTGACCAACTCTTGCAGCAACTTCTCTAGCAACTCCGATCATACTCAAACAATGAGCAAAGTTTGGAGTTAAATCTACAATGAGAATCACATCATCTAACCCCATCATTTTTACAAAAGAATCTCCTGCCTTACATTCCTGTTCAATAATCATCACACCAGGCTGACGTTCTTCAATCAAACCTAACTCATCTTCAGAGCAGATCATTCCATAAGAAGTTACACCCCTAAGCTTTGCCTTTTTAATCTTCATTCCACTAGGCATAGTTACTCCAATTGTCGCAATAGGAACCTTTGCGCCCACAAAAATATTTGAAGCACCACAAACAATCTCCAAAACTTCTGTCCCAACATCAACTTTAGCAACCCTGAGTTTATCTGCATTCGGATGTGCTTCAATCCCTTTAATCTCACCAACTACTATATCTTCTAAGCCCTTACCAGGCTCTTTAATTCCGTCAACCTCAAGTCCAGCTTTTGTTAAAAGCATCGCCAATTCTTCAGGATTGAGGTTGAAATCAACATATTCTTTTAACCAAGTATAAGATACCTGCATCACGACACCATCCTTTCTTAACGTCTAATCCTTAGAATTGTTTCAAAAACCGAAGATCATTTTCATATAATAAACGAATATCAGTTATTCCATATTTTAACATAGCCACTCGTTCAATACCCATACCAAATGCAAAACCACTATACTCCTCAGGATCAATATTAGACATCTCTAACACCCGTGGATGAACCATTCCAGCACCCATAATCTCTAACCACCCAGATCCTTTACAGACTTTACACCCTTCACCATCACACAGAATACAGGAGACATCTATTTCTGCACTTGGCTCTGTAAAAGGAAAATAACTCGGTCTAAACCTAGTTTTCCGATTCTCACCAAAGATCTCTTTAATCATAACATCAAGCATACCTTTTAAATGAGTAAAGTTAATATCTTTATCAATCACCAAACCCTCTACCTGATGAAATACCGGAGTATGGGTTGAATCCAAGTCTACTCGATAAACACGACCAGGTGCAATAATCCTAATAGGAAGATCGCCCTTTTTCATTGTCCGTACCTGAACTGGTGAAGTATGAGTTCTTAATAAAACTTCCTCAGTGATATAGAAAGAATCCTGCATATCACGAGCAGGATGCCAACGTGGCATATTTAAAGCTTCAAAATTATGATACTCATCTTCAATCTCAAAGCCTTCTGCAATATCAAAACCCAATCCTAAAAATATTTTATTCAACTCTTTGAAGATAGAAGTAAGAGGATGAACTGTGCCATAACCTACACTAAGTCCTGGCAAAGTTACATCAATCTCCTCTTTTTCTAATCTCTTTAACTTCACTTCATTCTCCAAAGCAGTTTTTCGTTCTCCAATTAAAGATTCAATTTCACCTTTAATCGTATTAGCTAAAGCCCCAATTACAGGGCGTTCTTCAGGAGAAAGTTTACCCATCCCTTTTAAAACACTTGTAATCTCACCTTTTTTTCCGAGAAATCTGACTCTAAGCTGATTAAGCATATCAAGATTCTCAGCAGCATTCACAAGCTGAAGTGCTTCTTCTGAAATACTTTTGAGCTTCTCTTTCATCTCATCGACCTCCTTAAAAATAATCTTCCTAACTTCATTTATATAACAAAAAAACCTCTCATCCCAAACAAGGGACGAGAGGTTTACTTCCGCGGTACCACCCTAATTAGACATACTTACCCAAAATGAAAGAAAATATGACCCACTCATTTTCCGATAACGGGGAACACCGTTCCAGCCTACTTAATTTTCAGCTGACAGCTCCAGAGTGAACTTCATTTAGCTTAAATTTAGAGATGCTCTCAGCCCGGTGACATCCCCTCCCTGTTAATCTCTACTAAACTACTCTCTCTTTCATAGCCTTTATTGGCGCATACGCCTATATAACTATTTTACTTCAAAAGTATCTCTATAAGCAAGATATGCCATCACAGAACCGGTCTTCTCAAATAAACTCCACAAATAACCTGCGAAATTTGCGGTCGTTTTCACCAGACCACATCCTTTCAAGAGAATAGCTTGAAATTATAGTTTTATTAGCCAAATAATTTAATCATTTGATTACTCAAATTATATCACACTTATTATCTCTTGACAAGGTAAATCACTAAATTCCAGAGATCAAAGTCGAAATAATAACAAGTTATTATTTCTTAAGTTTAACGACTTCAGAAGGGGGATTTTGCCCCTTCAAGAAGTGGTCGCCCACTAAAGTTTTAACATCATTCAAATTAATCCGCCCTCACCTATAGACGAGGGGGCTTACCCTTCTGAAATGTCGTTAAATTCTGACGCACTCCTTCAAATATAATAACTCCTGCTGCGACAGCTACATTTAATGATTCAGCTTTCGGATCCATCGGAATTTTAACCAATTGATCCATCACATTTATCACTTCTGAATTTATCCCATTTCCCTCATTTCCTACCACCAAAACTGTTGGCCTGGTAAAATCAACTTCAAAATGCCATCTTTCTGCCTCTAAAGCAGCCGCAATCAGTTGGTACCCAGATTCATGCAAATCACCACATAAAAACTCTATATTTTCGGCTCTTAAGATAGGGAACTTATATACTGCTCCCATAGTCGCCCGTAAGCTTTTTGGATTATATAAATCTACTGTGCCTTTAGTTAAAATAGCACCTGACCATCCTGCTCCTGATGCCGCTCGTAAAATTGTTCCCAAATTACCAGGATCTTGAACACCGTTTATCATTATAATATGCGGATACAAACTCTTATGTGCAAAGATATCTTTCAATGTAAATTCTGGTTGCTTTAAGATTGCGATTATTCCTTGAGGAGTTTCTGTATCCGAAATTTCAGAAAATAACCTTTCATCCAATAGGCTAATCTTAATTCCTAACTCGTCTAGTTGTGCAAGAAGTCTCATTCCTCTAGGATTATCCTTTAAAATAGGTGAATAAAATATTTGAACAAACTTAGCTCCATCTTTGAGAGCGTCCTCGATTATTCGTATCCCTTCTATAACAAACATTTTCTCCTGTTCTCGATACTTTTTCTTCTCTAAAGAACGTAAAAATTTAATCTCTGGATTTTTATTGCTTATAATTTTATTATGCCTAATCATACCCTAACTCCTCCTTAAGAGGCCTTCTATATACTTATAATTTTCTCAATTTATCAAGTAATTGATTTTCACCAACCACAATAAGCACATCTCCATCTTTTATTTCATCACTAGCTGCAGGAGAAATATTAATCCGTTCTCCTTCTTTTACAGCAATCACATTGACTCCAAATCTACTACGGAACTGTAATTCCGTAAGAGTCTTCCCTATCATTCCTTTTGTAGCCAGAATCTCCACTATACTATAATTGGGTGCAAATTCTATAAAGTCTAGCATATTAGAAGAAACCAGATTTAAAGCAATCCGCTTTCCCATATCCCGTTCAGGATAAACAATCTTATTCGCTCCTACTTTTTCTAAAACTTTACCATGCAAAGGATCAACAGCTTTAGTCACTACATAACGAACTCCCATCTCTTTTAAGATCATGGTTGTTAAGATATTTGAATGAATATTAGATCCTATTGCTACCACTGCTACATCAAAATTCCTTAAACCCAGTGAATTCATAGCATTTTCATCTGTCGAGTCTGCCTGAACAGCATAGGTCACCAAATTTGACATTTCCTGCACCAAAGCCTCGTCTCTATCAATTACTAAAACATCGTAATCCCGTTCAGCTAGAGTTTTAGCTACACTAGAACCAAAACGACCTAATCCAATTACAACAAACTGTCTCATCCAACATACCTCCTATCCTTGCGTCACAATTATCCTATCATCATTTTCTCTTCTGGATATCGGATGGAAACCTTTTCACGTTGTTCTCCAATTGCAAGAGCTAACGTCATCGGACCTACTCTGCCAACAAACATAGTCAGTATAATCAAAAACCGACCAATTAGCGACAGATTTCCTGTAATTCCAGTGGATAGCCCAACAGTTCCAAAAGCTGATACTGTTTCAAAAAAGAGATCTAAAAATTCCATCTCTTCGGTTACTGTTAAAACTATAACCACTGCAATGATCAATAATATTCCAATCATTACAACTACTAACGCTTTAAATATTGTCATATGAGACAAGCGACGTTGAAAAATCACTACATCATCACGATTTCTAGTAAAAGCCCATAATACAAATAATAAAGTTCCAAAAGTAGTTGTTTTAACTCCTCCACCTGTAGAACCTGGCGATGAACCGATAAACATCAATATTGTTATAAAAAAGATCGACGCTCGGGTCATCTTTGAAAAAGGTATAGAATTAAATCCCGCTGTTCTAGGCGTCACACCTTGAAAATATGCCGCTGCTACCTTCCCACTTAAACTTAATGGTCCTAACGTATCTGGATTGTTATATTCCAATCCTAAGATCACTATAGTTCCAATTACTATCAGCAAAATTGAAATCGTCAATACAACTTTTGTATGTAAAGAAAATTTTCTAAATTGACGACAATTATAAATTTCTGCGATCACCGCGAAACCAATTCCACCTATGATAAATAAGCCAGTAATCACTAAAATAACATACCAATCTGTAGTGAAATTTACCAGACTATTTCCAAACAGATCAAATCCTGCATTGTTAAAAGCAGAAATTGAATGGAAAAATCCAAAAAACACAGCTTGAACAGGTGACATCATCGAAATAAACTTAAAAAACAATAATATTGCGCCCAAAACTTCTATAAACAATGTTAAAATCACTACATAACGGACAAGATCAATCAACCCCTTAAGATTACTAGCATTCATCTCCTCTTGAATAACCAAGCGTTCTTTAAGAGTGATTCGCTTTCCCAACAACAACATTACCAAGGTAGAGGTAGTCATGAAGCCAAATCCGCCAATCTGAATTAATAACATAATTATAACTTTCCCAAAAACAGTCCAATGAGATGCGGTATTTACCACAATGAGTCCTGTTACTGCAGTCGCTGAAGTCGCAGTAAAGAGTGCATCCATTAAAGACGTTTCATCCCCAGAAGCTGTTGCTATAGGCAAACTAAGTAAAATAGTTCCGATTACTATAACTATTAGATAGCCCATCACTAGTATTCGTGTTGGCGTAAAAAGTGATTTATATTGAATAATGAATCACCTCCAGATTTCTTTTTACAATATGATTATCCCACAAAAAGTATTTTAGTCACACTCACATACTATATATAGTGTTAAAACTGTCTATTCGGCACTATATATAGTATGTGAGCTTTTGTGTGACTACTTTTTGTGGGATAATCATAAGATACCCTGAGGTGACTCTTTTTAGCCAGAATAAAGTTTACAAAGAAAGGATATTCCCAGCGCATTGCGCGAGGAATATCCTAATACTTTCTTAACTTCTCTAAATGATCATTATTCCCCATCACTATCAAAATATCACCATCTTTAATCTCATCTGTAGCCTTAAGTGTTACGATAATATCTTCACCATTTTTAATTGCAATCACATTCACTCCAAAACGTGTCCTGAATTGAAGATCGCTTAACGAATGACCATAAAATTTAGGTGAAGCTATTACTTCTTGAATAGTGTAATCAGGAGAAAGTTCAATATAATCTAAAACATTAG
This sequence comes from Halanaerobiales bacterium, assembly GCA_023128035.1. The sequence continues at coordinate 7,647 of JAGMES010000063.1, forward strand.
ATGATACCAGACTATTTGCTACTCTAATACCCATGTCTCTTTCAGGGTACACCACTCGATCAGCACCAATTTTCGTCAATACTTTTCCTTGTAGTTCTGTCTGGGCTTTAACAACTACATATTCAACACCTAATTCTTTCACAATCAAGGTAGTTAATATGCTAGCATGTAAATCAGAACCAGTACTAATAATTGCCACATCAAAATTTCGAACTCCAAGTGATTTCATCGTCTCTTCATCAGTGGCATCTGCTTGAACAGCATGGGTTACCTCCATCGCAAATGACTGAACCTTTTCTCCATCAGAATCGATGGCAAGTACATCACATCCTCTTTGAGTTAAGGTTCTAGCAACTGATGAACCAAATCTTCCCAGACCAATTACAACAAACTGTTTCATAAAGCCACCTCCAAGATGTTTTATCCTACCATAATCTTTTCTTTGGGATAATGGAACTTAGCTTTCTTTTTATTAACTTCACTCATCGCTACAGCTAGAGTTAAAGGTCCAACTCTACCCGCAAACATTGTAATCGTAATCAAAAATCGTCCAATTTTACTTAAAGCAGCGGTATAACCAGTAGAAAGCCCTACTGTACCAAAAGCAGAGATTGTTTCAAACAATACATTTAATAATGGAATATCTTCTGTAACACTCAAAATTAAAGTAACCAGAAGAACCAACATCAAAGATAAGAGTAAAATAGTAAAGGATTTATAGATAATTGTATCATCCAACCTTCGACCAAATATCTCTACATCATTCTTACCCTTAATCGTCGCCCATAGGCCAGAAAAAAGAGCACCAATTGTAGTAGTTTTGATTCCCCCTCCTGTCGAACCTGGAGAAGCTCCGATAAACATTAAAATCATTACTAAAAATAGACTCGATTCGCGTAATGCGCCCGTCGGGACAGTGTTAAAACCTGCAGTTCGAGTAGTGACTGATAAGAATAATGACCCCAATAATTTTTCCCCAAAATTCAAATTACCAAGTGTAGCAGAATTTGTGTACTCCAGTCCCATAAAAGCAAACCATCCAACTAACAGTAAAATTAAGGAAGTGCTTACAACCATCTTAGCATGTAATGATGTGAGTTTTCGTTTCTTAATAAACTCTGCTAGGACGGCAAACCCTAATCCTCCTATTACAATCAAAGAAATAACTGTTAAATTAATCAATGGGTCTCCCACAAAGCTTTCCAAACTATTTCCGAAAAGATCAAATCCTGCATTATTAAAAGCAGAAACTGAATGGAAAATGGCATAAAAAATTGCCTTTCCTGCCGGATAATCTTTTATAAATCTAGTAAATAATAAAATAGCTCCAGTTCCTTCAATAGCAAAAGTAACAGCAAGAATGTATTGAATCAATCTTAACAATCCAGAAATCCCATTCTGATTTAAATCCTCTTGAATAATCAATCGTTGGCGTAATGTAATTTTTCTACCAATAATAAGCGCAAAGGCAGTAGACATAGTCATAATCCCTAATCCACCAATTTGAATTAAAATCATAATCACCAATTGACCAAAAAGAGTAAATGCTGTTCCAGTTGTTACAACTATCAAACCTGTAACACAAGTAGCCGATGTAGCAGTAAACAAAGCATCAATGAGATTTAATCCCATGCCGTCAACCATGGAAAAAGGAAGCATAAGGCACATTGTTCCTAAAAGGATCACAACAAAATATCCAGCGGCAAGAATCTGTGCTGGTGATAATCCACCCAAATTAATCTTAGGAATTTGAACCTGTGATTTCATCATAAACCCTCCTTCAAAAAAGACAAAGAAAAAAAGAACTACAGAGGTTAGCCTTAGTTCTTAAAAGTATTTTTGAACTTGCGCTCATGTAACCTCTTGTCAACGTTTACGAAGTTAGCTGTCGGGTTAGGGAACAAGAGTATCCCTTTCTTTAAAAAGAATTCACCCCATAAAATTGGGTCCTCCGCTTCCTCGCGCGCACAAGCGCGAAATGGAATTCAACGTATCTTGCTGATTATGTTGATTATTATACACCATTTCCTAGAGGTTGTAAAGTAAGCAAGACAACAAATAACCTTGATTCATAAAAAGAATCAAGGTAAATGTACTTTATTCAAGTCTATTATCAATAAAAAAGCCACCATAGCAATAACTATGATGACTTTATTCTTAATTTTATAGATGAGATTTTGCTATTTCACAAATTTTACCGAAACTCTTTGGATCATGAATAGCCATCTCAGATAACATCTTACGATTAACTTCAATATTAGCGTTCTTTAATCCATTAATAAAACGGCTATAAGAAAGATCATGCATTCTTACTCCAGCATTAATTCTAGTAATCCATAATCTACGAAAATCTCTCTTACGAACTCGACGGTCACGATAAGCGTAAGTTAATGACTTCATAACAGCCTGATTAGCTGGACGGAATAATTTACTCTTTGCACCAAAATATCCAGAAGCCAGCTTTAAAATCTTTTTACGTCTACGTCTGGCTTTAAAACCTCTTTTTGCACGTGGCATGGGTAACCCTCCTTAATTAATTGCTCAAATTAAAATTTAGAATATGGCAGTAACAACTTAACATTCTTTTCGTCAGCTTTAGAAATATAACCAGCTTGACGTAGATTTCTGATTCGCTTAGAAGACCGGCTTGTCAAAAGGTGTCTTTTATAGGATTTTTTGTACTTAATTTTACCCTTACCAGATACACTAGTTCTTTTCTTAGCACCCTTATGAGTTTTCATCTTTGGCATATCTGTTCCCCCTCTCGAAAACTAACTTATTATTAACTTACTTATCTGTAACTTTAGGTCCTAAAAGTAAGATCATATTACGACCTTCCATTCTAGACTGACTTTCAACTTTACTAACATCTTCAAGTTCTTTGATAAAACGGTCTAAAAGTGCAGATCCTAAATTTTTATGAGTAATCTCACGACCACGGAACTTAACACGAACTTTAACCTTATTTTTATCTTCTAAAAAAGATCTAGCTCGTTTTACTTTAACAAAAAAGTCATGATCTTCAATTTTTAAACCTAATTGAACTTCTTTAATACTAATAATGTTCTGGTTTTTCTTCGCCTCTTTAGCTTTCTTCGCCTGCTCGTATTTGTACTTGCCAAAGTCCATAATCCGACAAACTGGTGGTTTAGACTGTGGAGCTACTTCAACCAAATCAAGCCCTTTTTCCTCAGCCAAAGCTAATGCTTTTCTGGTTTGTAAAACTCCAACCTGATTGCCTTCTGAATCAATCACTCTGACCTCTCTTGAACGAATACGATCATTAATCCTTAAATCCTTACTAATTGTCTTCACCTCCTGAAGAATATAAAAACGGATAGTATAAAATATATACCATCCGCATAAGTAAACAATGAAATAACCTCAATCATTATCACTATAAACCAACTAACAATCAAAAAATGAGCTAGTATGGTGAGAAGCGGACGGCCTCTACTTTATTTTCCTTCAACAGTATAACATAATCTCACTCTGGTGTCAATACTATCTTGTCAAAATAAATAAAATCATAAAAAGAAAAATAACTAAGGCACCTATAACTATAAAGTTTAATGATTGCATTTCCGTACTCTTCACTGTTTTACTGTTATTTGCATCATTCGTTATCCCAGAAAAGGTAGCAATTCGTACTGAAGGTTCAATTACAAATCGCCCATTGATTTTAGACCCAAACTCTACAGTTACATGATGGCGATTAGAAGACTCACTAACCTGAATTTCTTTAATCTTAGCAAAGGCAATTCCTGATTCATCAGATAAAACCTTACCTAAATAAGTACCAGCCTCTCGATGATCAATAATTTTTAGGGGAATAAATTCCTCTATGGAAAATTTCTCAATCGTTTTACCTTTCAAAGGAGAAATAATCGGTTCGGTCTCCAAGTAAATTGTTAAACCAGAACTAGAGTCAACATTATTAGATAAAATATTACTCTCTGATTCGAGAAACCCCTTTTTTTCACACTGAACTCTGGTCATCAGAAAAGTCTTAAGCTTTACCTCTACTTTTTCGACTCCCCCTCCTAATTTACTAATCAAATTGTTAAAAAGATCATTCAATTCCTGTTTCTGATCTTCTTTAATAAAGTGATACATTCGACTAATTTTTGCTGCCTTAATTTGTTTATAAAAGCCAGCTAAAAAAGAATGTACCTGAGTAATCTGAGTCTCTTTAGAAAGCTCTTCAATTATTTTTTGAAAAGCCTCTGGGTTTGCAGAAAGAGGAGCATCTAATTCGTTCTTAACATAACTCATTGCCAAACTAACTTCTAATAATGTAGCTTCCTTACCTTGCGCCAACACCCGAAAAATACCATAAAGCTTTTGAGTACGCCCAAAAACAAATTTTCCATGAATCAGTATCATAGATTTCTCAACATAGGGTACTAATTCTAAAGCACGTTCAATTTCACCATCTGCAAGTTCTAAAGCCATTTGAGCTTCATCCAACGATATCGCCTCAGTCTCACAAATATATTTCAATTTAGATTCTTCCATTTTCATTATCACCTTTTTCACTAGAAGCTTTATATATAAAATTCTTCATTTAACACCCAAAACCTTTTTTCTACAAAAATTTTATATGTTAACCAACCTTGTCAAACTCGATATTTCTAAATTGTTGTTCATAAAGTTTTTTATACACTCCATCTGGTAACGACAATAAATCTTCTTATTTTTAAAATTACAAATAACAAAATAAGATAAAAACACATTCCACATAAGTAAGTGCACATCTTTGAAGGCACACGCTTTTGCAGAATATGTTTAAGCTTATTTCTTTTCTTCTATTTCTTTCAAAACACGTTGAATAAATTCTTCTAAACTCAATCCACCCAGATCACCTTGGCGACGTTCTCTAACTGAAACAGTTTTTTCTTCTACTTCTCGATCACCTATAATCAGCATATAAGGCACTTGATTCATTTGAGCAGAACGAATCTTATAGCCTATCTTTTCCGAGCGAGCATCTACTTCAACCCGAATACCAACTTCAGCTAACTTTCTTTCAATTTCATTGGCATATTCTAAATGCTTTTCTACTACTGGGATCACTTCAATTTGAACTGGAGACAGCCATACTGGAAAAGCACCAGCATGATGTTCAATTAAAGTACCCATGAAACGCTCCAAACTACCATATACGACTCGATGAATCATAACAGGACGATGACTTTCTCCATCTGAACCTACATAAGTTAAATCAAATCTTTCTGGCAACATAAAATCTAACTGAATAGTACCGCATTGCCAGGTTCTACCTAAACAATCTTCCAGATGAAAATCAATCTTTGGACCATAAAATGCACCATCACCTTCATTTATTTTATAATCCAGATTACTAACTTCAAGTGCATCTTTTAAAGCAGAGATTGCACGATCCCAAATTTCATCAGAACCCATTGCTTTTTCAGGCTTGGTACTCAATTCTACATGATATTTAAAACCAAAAACTTTATACATTCTATCAATTAAATCTATAACATTAACCAATTCCCCTGTAATCTGCTCAGGTAGCATGAAGATATGAGCATCATCCTGAGTAAAAGCTCTAACCCGCATCAAACCGTGTAAAGTACCTGAAAGTTCATGACGGTGAACCAAACCCAATTCGGCTGTACGAATCGGAAATTCCCTATAACTATGCTTTTTCGAGTTATAGACCAGTACACTACCTGGACAGTTCATAGGTTTAATAGCGAAACCCTGTTCATCTATTTTAGTAAAATACATATTTTCTTGATAATGTTCATAATGACCAGATTGTTTCCAAAGTTCCTCGTTCATAATTAATGGGGTGCGGATTTCTTGATATCCAGCTTTTCTGTGTTCATATCTCCAATAATCAATTAACTCATTAATAATAACCATTCCTTTTGGATGAAAAATAGGAAATCCTGGTGCATATTCATTTAAGCTAAATAAATCAAGTTCACGCCCTATTTTACGATGATCCCGTTTCTTAGCTTCTTCCAAACGGAATAGATATTCTTCTAGTTCTTTCTTTTTAGGAAAAGCAGTTCCATAAATCCGCTGAAGCATTGGATTTTTCTCACTTCCTCGCCAATACGCACCCGCTACATTCATCAGCTTAAAAGCTTTTAAATATCTAGTTGAAGGCAAATGTGGTCCTCGACAAAGATCTTCAAACTCACCCTGTTCATAAAAAGTCACTGTTTCATCAGGTAAGTTTTCTACCAATTCTACTTTATAAATTTCATCTTTCTCCTTCAATTTTGCCAAAGCTTCCTCCCTTGGAAGATCATAACCTTTGAATTCAAGATTTTCTTTGATAATCTTATTCATTTCAGCTTCAATCTTCACTAAATCTTCTGGAGAAATCCGCTCTTCAAGATCAAAATCATAATAAAAACCATTTTCGATTGCAGGGCCAATAGCCAACTTAACATCTTTTTTATAAACTCTCTTTACAGCTTGAGCCATAATGTGAGCAGCACTATGGCGATATATCTGCAAACCTTCTTCTGAATTTAGTGTAATAATTTCTAAATTTACATCATTTTCTATAGAATAACTCACATCAACCAATCTTCCATCCAACTTACCAGCAATAGCTGACTTACCTAAACGAGAACCAATATCGAAAGCAACTTCTTTAATTGTGGTACCTGATTGATAACTCCTTTCTGAACCATCTGGTAAAAACACTTTAACTTCTTTCATCTTAATTACCCCCTTTACGAATCTGTTTTACAAAATAATAAAAAAACCTTTCATCTCTATAATTTAGAGACGAAAGGTATCTTTCGCGGTTCCACTCTATTTAGTCAAAATACTCAAATAGTATCATGACTCTCTCATTAATAGTAACGGCCCTTGAAGACCGGATCTGCATACTAAGGTTTAACACCCATTCAACAGTCAGCTCCCAGGTGGTCTTCAGAATTATAGCATCTAAGGAGGCTTCCAGCCAATGACCTCCACTCTCTGAGTAGATCTAATATTTCCTACTCTCCTGTTCATAGCTTTTAAAACTATATAAGTTTTAATCAATTGTAATAGATATTTTCTTCTATGTCAAGAGAAAAATAGGATTCTTTTTAAGTCGAAATAATAACAAGTTATTATTTCTTAAGTTTAACGACTTCAGAAGGAGATTTTGCCTCTTCAAGAAGTGGTCTCCCACTAAAGTTTCGAAATTATTGTAAGCATTCTACCTCCACCTATAGAGGAGGGGGACTTCGCCTTCTGAAATGTCGTTAAATTTTTCAATCCTTAGCTTTAACATTTTTTCTACTCATTTCACAAAAAATACAACCTCTACATACAGTTACTCTTGATTCAAAAATATTATACAACGTCTCGAGAACAGGATGATTTTCTTCAAAATGAACAATTATCTTTTCTGGTGCAATTGTAATCAAAGCACTAACAAGAAGATCTTCATAATCGATCTCTTCTTCTGCCATCTGTACAATAAATCCTTCTAAATATTCATTTTCAATAATATTTCCATTACTATCTAAAATCCTAAAAATATTATCATCTCGAAGAACAATATTTACTTCTTCTACTTTTGGTTCCTGAATATCTACAAAATATTTTAGTAAGCGAATAAATTCTTTATACTCTTTATCCATCATATGATCTTCTACTGCATGCTCCACAGCAGACTCCAATTCTTGAAAATAGTCTTTTAATCGAAAACGAATAAATCCTTCTAATATAAGCTGGTTGTTTTCTTTGAGATACTCCATAATCCTGATCAAAATTCGATCTTTTCTTTCTATCTGAGGGAGATAGTGGATTCCGCCATCAGAAGAATAATTACTTAATTGAATCATTGCTTTATCTAATAGAATCTCCCGTTCCTCTTCATCAAAATATTGATATTTGTTTTCAATTATTTTAGTTACAAAAAAGCGTTCTAAATTACCAATCATAATATCTGCTAATGCATTAGCCAAATAGTTAATCACAACTTCCCTTCTACTTCGCTGAATCCATGGTGAGCTAAATTTAAATAAAGATTCTCCTTCTGGTATATTACAATCAAAAAAGGTTAAACTACCTCTAAAATCTTCTTCTATTTTAACCTTTATCCCCTCTTCTTCCAAAAAACGAAGTTCAAAATCAAGACGTTCCCGGAGTTCATTGGTACAGTTTTGGGTACCTATGTGTATAGTCTCCACTTCCCTCACTCCTTTCTTCGCTGAATTATTAATAGTATATGTCGATGGGAGTTAATGTATACAAATTGTCCTTAAGATAGGTGATAGTTTCAAGGAATCTGAAAGGTTCAAGGTATAAAAAAAATCGCCCTAAAGGGCGACTCTGCTTTACTTAAATATAAGTTTGGCATATATGCTGGTTTATCTAAAAATCTGTTTTCGCTTTTTTTAAAAAAACACTATAAGCGTGAACGGAGCTTGTTATTAATCACTCAAATGTTTTCCCTGTTTCAACTTAGCTAAGAGGTTTTCTACATTATGTCTGACTTCATTTTCTTTTTCACAATTCTCTACCAGAATCATATCCAACCAACTTCCAGGTTTAACTCCTTCAGGTAGAAATTTTTTTGGTAAATTTATCATAATTTCTCCGTCAATCATCAAAACTGCCTGATCGCCCTCAAAACGATCAATATTTACAGCTATTTTCATCATGCACTCACCATCCTTGTTCAGCTAATTTGATATATGGTAATATCTCTTCTAACAACTCAGGTGTCATTAAATCCACTCTTAATAACTCGTCATTTGTTAGAAAAATTCCATGACCTTCCCTATATCGAACAATCTCACGAGCTAAATCTATATTAACTCCAGGAATGTCCAAAATATCACCCAATGGAGCAGAATTAATGTTCAAACGATAATCTTCAATAATCTCAAAAACCTTTTCTGTTTTCACTTCATATTCTTTACCATCAGTATGAATCACAACAGTCCCATGATGATCATTCCTATAAATCTCAACATCCTTCCATTTGAGCCTCTCTAATACCTCTTCAGTCGGATGACCATAACTATTTTCACCAACCTGGATTATAGCTACTTCAGGAGTTACAGATGCTAAAAAGATATTACTAGTAGAATACTTGCTACCATGGTGACCTACTTTTAAAATATCGCTTTCCAGATCAACATTATTTACAAGAAACAGATCTTCAGTATCAAAACCAGCATCACCTGTTAATAAAAATTTCACATCACCATAAGTAACTTTTAGGACAATGGAAACATTATTCACATCATCTCCATAATCCAATTGATCTTCAAAAGGTGCTAAAACCTCTATATCCAAAAGTGAATTTTCTGTGATAATCTTCTCACCTGCCAATACTGTTCGAAATGGAATTTTTTCTTCTTGAATGGTTATTAAGTAATTCTCGAAAACTCCTGCTGGGTATACTACACCCGGATCAATAACTTCTTTTACTGAAATTCCTGAAAGTACAGTAATCAAACCACCGATGTGATCAGCATGTGGGTGTGTACCAATTACTAAATCTAACTCTTTTATACCCAACCTTCGAATATATATCAAAATCTTTGTACCCTGATCTGGATACCCTCCATCAATTAATATATCTGTCCCATCTGATGTATGTAATAATATTGAATCACCCTGGCCTACATCAATAAAATGTACTTCCATTCCTGGTTCAGTCTCAGCAGATACAATGATAACTTGACTGAATAATGAAAAAATTATTGTTCCCAAAATCATAATCTTAATTAACGTTTTCATCTTATATTCACTCCTTAGTGATAATAAAAAACAACCATCATTGGTTGTTTTAGGTATTTTTATAAATAATAATGGTGCGATCGAACGGGGTAAAACCAGCACGGATAAAATATCCATCGGATTTTAAGTCCTTTTGTTCCCCCTGCACTCACCCCTTAAGCACCACCTGAACAAAACCGCAGGAGAACTAAGGAATGACGGTATATCAGACCATACGCACTATCAATGAAACAACCTAAAACAAGTTATTGAATTATGGGGTGTAGGGATTTTTGCAGGGGAACTGTTAGTAAAAACTGTTTTAACTGTCTCCCTACAGGTCTATTCATAAGTGAATTGATCTTTATGATTGAATAGTTAATATCACTACAAATCCCTACCTCTATTATAAGGAAATTCAAGATACCTGTCAATGGTAATAATCGTTAGAGGACAACAATTAAAACATAAATACAGCCCTAATAAGATTACCTATAGAGACATTTAAATATCGCAGAAGATAACTTTATTCTGAACTAAAAACATGATAGCATTAATAGAATTGTAAAAAGAATAATGGCAAACCATATTTAAAGGAAATATTATTATCCTAGTTGTAAATATTATTAATTAATGTTATAATAAAAATACGGGTAGCTTTATCAAATGGAATTTACACACACATCCATCCCCTATATTGCTACCCGTATTTTTCTTGAACTCCTTTGGTTAATCCCTTAGGAGTTTTTTTGTTATTTAAAGACATTTATTATATTATAAGTTGACTAAAAAGCAAAATAGTGGTAGCATAATACTGTATCAAACAACTATTAGGAGGTTTTTTTATGATTAATACTAGCAAATTAGAGGGATTTATGCACTCTAAAGGCTGGAGTGAACCCATGTTAGCCAGAGCATTAGGTGTTGATTATTCCTATCTATACAGATTACTTTGAGGAGAGCGAAATGGGGGTGGGAAGGTTTACATTGGCATACTAAGAATTTGTAAAAACGAAGGGTTAAATGTGTTTGATTTTCTAAATATAGAGTAACAAAAAAAAGAGTGACCTGTTATCCTATGAGAAAAGTGGGGATAGGATTAGAGCTTAACAGGTCACTCTTCGAGGATAACAACATTATACAACATAGTTGTTTATTTGTCAGTAACTATGTTGACTATTTCTCGACTTTATTGTATAATGTTGTTAGTAATCGTTATAAGGAGGTTATAAAATGCTTAAATTGAGTTTTGAATTTAAAGTATTGGCTAAAAAGATTAAGGATTTTAAGAAGGAAAATAAGCTTACATATGAGCAAATCGGAAACGCCCTTGGTGTAGATAAGAGCCACGTACATAGAGTTATTAACATGGAAACTTATCCTTCTTTACCCTTCCTCATTCGTCTTGCAGAATTCATGAATCTACCTTTATATGCTCTTTTTGTTCCACCTGTAGAAATGATAAGACAGGAATTTGCAGAGCAAGTAAATAAGCATATAAAGGAATTAGACTGGAATCACGCTGAATTAGAAGAAAAGACTGATATTTCACAGTTGAGATTAATGGATATTGTCAAGGGGAACTCATCACCTACAAACGAAGAATTAAAAACCCTTGCAACAGTATTAGCACTAAAAGAAAGAATCAACTATCTAGAAGTAAAACTGAACCTAATGAAAAGCCTTCTAACTGATCTCGATTTAAAAGATAACCAAATCGAAAATATCTTGCAATATATAAAAGACAATCTAAAATAACTTTTAAACCAAAAAACTCCTCGGGTAATCTCCCTAGGAGTTTTAACTATTTACGAATATTTTAGTTTATTATGAGTAAAAGTCCTGCTAATCACGCTTATGTTTGATCTCATCCCTTGAATATTTATTCACCTGCTAAGAGGACAGAGCTACTTATGTAGACGTATATACATACAATAATGAATAATAAAAAAGAGACCCTTATTTTTTAAGAGCCTTTCCCAAAATGGATTACCTATTATATGTATTAGTTTCCCTCTGTCTGAATCTTCCTCCTAAGAATCACTATCAGGAACAGGTTTTTCGGTTGTCACTATAGGTGGATAAGGTATACTTATATTAGTAGTACCACCCACAGGATGTGGATCAGCAAAAACAGCCACACTTCCCACAAATAACAACGCTACCAAACTCAAAATACAAACTACCCTCTTCATAAGTTTACCCCCGCTTTCTTTTATTTTTTATATTTTTTCATAATAAGGTGTATCTTTTAGTTTGTTTTTCAAGTTATCCCGAAAAGATTTTAAATTATTATGTTTGTATTCATCCATTACTTCATTAATCTTCATTAATGTATCGCAAGCTTTAACAGTCGCATCTGCTTTTTTAAAGTAGTCAAAAGAAAGATATAAAATGTCTAATGCTGTGAATAGTTGATTATCGCGTAATTCAATCATTGCCTCGGTATAGTATATGTAACCTAATACCAGATCATTATTATATGTAGTAGCTAATCTTTCCCCTTTTTCTAAGTATTCTTGCGCTATTTCAGAAATACCATCTGGATCTGATTTTAAATAAAACTCTGCTAAGTTACAATATACTTCTGCTAAATCCTGTTCTTCACAATACTTGATAGAATCCTCCAGTATTTCAATTGCTTTATCATACCTTTCCTTATGGTAATAATAAACACTGTAATGATTTCGTACTTTCCATTTACGCCTGCTAGATAAGGAATCAAAATGCTCATTAGCCAAATCCAAATAATGTTTTGTTTCTTCTAAATTACGTTCGTCAGGGTTATTATTTTTCAAAGTTAAATGTACCCATGCGATATTAATATATACTCCTACTAAAAGATTAATGTCATCAGTTTCAGTTGTAAGCTCTTTAAATATTTCGAGAGCTACATTTGCTTTACCTAAAAAACCTTTAGCAACACCCTTATACTTTTTTAATTCAAAAGTTTCTGCACCAATGTTATACTCCAATGCTTCTTCAATACAACCTAGTGCTTTAGCATGTTGATTAAAAGTAATTAAACCTTTTGCTTTTAAATATGTTGTCTTTGCAAGCATTTCTTTATTATTTCGGGATGTTTCTACTGCAATACTAATATTCGACACGAATTCTAACAAATCCTTCTTTTCCAACTTTTTTTAGCTTCTTCATAAAATCTCATTGGAGATAATTCTAATATTGTATCCATAACACACTTTCCCCCTTATATTTTCTACTTAAACTCACTCTCCTGTGAAATCTCCCAGATCAGGCTTTTTGTCGTAATGCAAAATTTCACATTTTTATTATATCACCCACAGAAAACTATTTTCAATAGTTTACTTGTAATTTTTACAAATAATTAAATTTTCTGTATAAATAAAACTTTGTAATTTGGTGACACCGAAGCCATATTATCATATATTTAAGTCTGTTTTATCTCTTTTAATACTTAGAAATGTTAAATAATTATATTATTTCATACCCGACGATGTAAGGGAGGAGGGATTATATAAAAGTTTCACTATTGAGGAATTACTTACCTATTTATTTTCTTTTTCTAACTATCTAATAAAAACAACTATAAGCAAAGTAAAAAATTTAATAAATGTTATAGCCCTCCTTGCAGGCACATTGACAGACTTAAGTTACTCTATATATCTCACTATGTCTTTTTTATCCAAGTAGCTTAGAGGGGCGATTAGGGACTTTAAAACTTATTTTATATAGAAACATAGTTGTTTTATATTATTACATATAGTTTATAGTTATTTAATAATATATACCAATTCTCTCTATAAGTAAACAATAAGATGCAATCCGAATAATTCTTAAGTGTAATTAGCAGTGTAAAATGCTTTATATAAGTCATACCCACCTGATAGCGGTTTTGACAGAATCTAATTACATCCCATACCGTACTATCTCTTTTTTATTTAAACAGCTTAAAAAGGGGAATAGGAGGGTTTATTCTTATTTTAATTTATATTATGTTGTAATATATTTATTTTATTTTGTTAGATATGATTTATTACTATTTTGTAATTATTGCTAATATGTATTTTATCTTTCTTTCTTAGTATCTTTCATAACTGTACTCAATCCACTTTAAAACCAACACCTGACAGTTCCCCTGCAAAAATCCCTACACACCACAATTCAATAACTTGTTTTAGGTTGTTTCGTTGATAGTGCATATGATCTGGCATACCGTCATTCCTTAGTTCTCCTGCGGTTTTATCTCAGGTGGTACTTAAGGGGTGAGTGCAGGTAGACGCATCGGACTTAAAATCCGATGGATATTTTATCCGTGCCGGTTCGAGTCCGGCTCCCGGTACCATTTGCGATCGTAGCTCAGTAGGCTAGAGCGCCACGTTGACATCGTGGAGGTCGGCGGTTCGAGCCCGTTCGATCGCACCATCAGAAACGATAAAATCTAACACATAAAAAAAAGAACTGTAGGGAATTCTGCTCCCTACAGTTCTTTTATACAGTAAATGTCAGTAAAGTTTATTTCAAGTGTCAGTAAGAAGTCCGTTTAAAATCCCCTTATGCATGGCTTAAATAGCCTTTTGCTCACCAATAGAGGGATTTTTTCTTTCAAGGACAGTAATAGCAGACTTCAATCGGCTAGGAATTAAATGAGCATACCTTTCGGTCATCTGCATAGTAGAATGACCTAAGATGTCCTTAACTATTTTTAAAGGCACATCCTCCTGAACTAGTCGGCTGGCTGTTGTATGTCTTAAAGAGTGAATTACTAAATCATCATCTTCTAAGCCTGCATATTCTTTGAATTTGTTAAAAATATAATAAGCATGATAGTAATTAAGTTTAAAGGGGTGCTTACCTAAGTTCCGTCTCTTAAGGATTATATCCTTGACTCTGCAGGTCATTGGAACGGATTTGGGTTCGCCCCCTTTATTTATCCATACATAAATCATTTCTTGTTCTAGGTTGATATTATCTTTGTAGGAGAGGTTATTTGCTTCACTGAATCTCATACCTGTATCTAAAAGAACACTAAAGAGATCAATTAAGTCATACTCTCCTAACCCTGCTAAGTAGTTTAAAAGTTTTTCCTCTTCCTCGTATGTCATAAACCTAGTCCTACCTTTTAATTCTTCCTTTATCTCGATATAAGGAACTTTATTAATTACTTCCCATTTCCTATGAGCTAGTTTCAAGACTGTCTTAAAAGCAGCTATATACCTGTTAACGGTGGAGTCTGAAAGACCTTTTTTCTTTACTAGATCATATTGAAGTCTAGAAATGTCTCTCGCTTTGATCTCGTCTAAATAAACATCTCCCATTAATTCTAGTGCTACATTCATTCGCTGGACTGGTGTCTCTGAATCCTTATTACTCGACCACTTCTCTAAATACGTTCGCTCAATGGCTTCTGATAGGCGTATTCGTTCGATTTGGCTTTTCTTTGTTTCTTTCTCCCTTTGCTCCTGTATAATAACTTCTTTAGCTTGCCTTTCAACCTCTTTAGCCTTCTTTAGTGCATTTGGTTCATCAATACGAATCTTTGTAGATCGTTGAACTCTTTGGCCATTAGCAACAAACTCCATATAATACGTCTTACCTCTCTTGTAAATTCCCATAATTGATTCCCCTTCCTTTGCTTCATGTATAATTCCTATATGATTGTCAATGAACTGGATAGCTTTAAAGTTATGAAAGTAAGTTATTTAGTTCTTCTCTAAGTGCCTTTCCCTGATCTGTAAGATAAACTGCAAGCTTTTTTCTTTCGTGAATATCAGGAATAGTAGTAAGAAGATCATACCCCTGTATTTTGTCACCTGCGTAATACTTAGAAAGTCGCTTAATGTTCCGTGATAGGCTCCCCTGTGGCATTTCTAGCCTTTCACGCAGTTCAGGCATTGTAATACCTTCATCACGGCACACCGTTAAATATATTGCTAGTTGTGGAAGTGCTAAATCATTGGTGACGTTTTCCCGAATGTACTTGACTATTTTGTTGATCTTAAAAATATTCTCGTATTCCATTGTTGAATAACCCCTTTTCTAGTAAAAGTATTGGTAGAAGTAAGTAATAACTTTTATTCTCCCTCCTTCCAGATCGGTTTGAAGTGACCCTTGGGTGATTCTGTGGGTGTCACCATCGGGTGATTATTATAATAGCACAGTAAAAATTCGTTTGTCAATACTTATTTGCAAATGAATAGTAAAGTTTTTTGTTTTTTATAATATACTCATACACTTTTATATAGTATAACTTTCCCGCGAAGGAAAAAAACAGATACCCTGACACACGAATAGTAAAACATTTTCAATTCTTTAAAAAAAATATTCCCTGCGACACCACCTTAGCAACACTTAAAAAATCCCCATCACAACACCCTTTAATCTGGTTTTTGGAAGAGGGAAAAATCGTGCAGGGGATCTATAGTCCGCTTAGAAGTGCGATTCTACAAGGGTTTTAGGTGGTGGTGTAGGGAATTTATGCAGGGAATCGTGTAGGGAAACACCTTGAAGCAGGAGTTTTAAGTTATTTTTTGGAAGAGAATTGGAAGAGCTTTAAAGGTGCTTTAGGGAGGAATTCAGGGAGAATTTCAAGGGGTGGTGTCAGTACTTGTGTTATTTGATACCGACCAACAGGGTTATAGTGCTTCTTTAGAGGGAAATCAAGAGGAAGATCGAGGAAGGATTTTTTAGGAAGGTAGGGGGTACGGGGGGAAATCTGGAAAGGTTAGATCATTGATAGGTGTCTCAGATTTTTGCACCAAAATTCGAGCCACCACAACACCACTTTAGCAACCCTTCAAGATCATACATTAAAAATCATGCTTCAATGACCATACCATATCAGGACTACTATCAGTTATCTATAGGTAATACTAAAGGTAATTCTAAAGGTGTTACTATAGAAGACTACCTCCAAGAGAAGGAAAGAAGTAATACAGTCTCTATAAATTCTCTTTATTAACGATATCGAATATAGTATCTTTTTAGTTCTTTTTCAGTAAGTCTTATTACTTCAAGTACTACTCTAGTACTACTTAAAGACCACTTTGGTTCTACTTTAGGAGGGGAATATACACCTAAGGGTGGACAGTAAAGAACTAGTTTCTCATATCAGAAAATAAGACTCATGGTATTCATTTTAAAAGCCCTCTAAATTCACTTTAGAAGGGCTTTAGTGCTTTCTAAGGTAATGATACTCCTTTTGTAATAGGGTGTCTGAAAAGAGCTAATAGGAGCTTTATACAGTAATTCTTTTATAAAGAAGTATATCAATATTGTATCATGTATAAAATATTATATTTATTTTATATTATATATTATGTTTTACTAATAAATTCTTGTTTAGGAGAA
>JAGMES010000064.1 GCA_023128035.1 Halanaerobiales bacterium
CAATGTTCAGCTTTAGCTGGACGAGTTCACTTTAGAAAACGATTTCTTAAAAATGGAAGGGGTAACGATATGAGAAATTTATCAATGTTAACTGATTTTTATCAATTAACAATGGCACAAGGTTATTATAAAAATGGTATGAAAGATCTTGTAGCTAACTTTGATGTTTATTATCGACGCAATCCTTTTGATGGAGGATATTCTATTTTTGCAGGCCTAGAACAAGTGATTGAATACATAGATAATTTTGGTTTTTATGATGAAGATATAGAGTATTTCAGAAGTTTAAATACTTTTGATGAAGATTTTCTTCAGTATCTTTCAAATATCAAATTTACAGGAGATATACTTTCTGTTCCAGAGGGAACTTTAATATTTCCTAAAGAACCAATAATGAGAATTACAGCGTCAATAATTGAGGCACAGCTAATAGAAACCACTATATTAAACATTATAAATCATCAATCACTTATTGCTACAAAATCTTCAAGAATAAGATGGGCTATTGGTAAAGATGATATTCTACTTGAATTTGGACTTAGACGAGCTCAGGGAGCAGACGCAGGTGTTTTTGGAGCTAGAGCAGCAATTATCGGAGGGTGTAATGCTACTTCAAATGTTTTAGCTTCACAACTGTTTGGAACTTCGCCTAAAGGGACACATGCACATAGTTGGGTTATGAGTTTTGAATCTGAAATCGAAGCTTTTAGAAAATATGCTGAAATATATCCAGATGCTTGTATTCTTTTAGTTGACACATTTGATACTCTAAAATGTGGCGTTCCAAATGCAATCAAAGTATTTGAGGAATTAAAGGAAAAAGGTGTTAAATCTAAACTTTATGGTATTCGTTTAGATAGTGGTGATATAGCTTATCTTAGTAAAAAAGCACGAAAAATGCTTGATAGAGCTGGTTTTCCTGATGCTGTAATAAGTGCTTCAAATGATTTGGACGAAAAATTAATCCAAAGTTTAAAAATACAGGGAGCAAAAGTGACGACATGGGGAGTAGGAACTAATCTTATTACCGCAAAGGATGATCCAGCTTTCGGTGGAGTGTATAAACTCTCTGCACTTAAAATTAATGATTCATTTGTACCTAAGCTTAAAGTAAGCAATAATATAGAGAAAATAACTAACCCTGGGCTCAAACGTGTTTTAAGGTTTTATGCAAAAGATCATTCAAAAATGATTGCTGATTTAGTTATTTTAGATCATGAAAATTTCTCATCTGATCAAGATATCATCCTTATGGATGAACATCATTCGTGGAAAAAAATGGTTCTAAAATCAGGTTCCTTCGCAATAAAAGATTTATTAGAGCCAATTTATGTGGATGGTAAACTTTTTTATGAAGTACCTTCATTAAATCAAATTAAAGAATATTGTAGAAGTGAAATGAATTTATTATCTGATGGGTATAAACGTTTTGAAAATCCACATATTTATCATGTAAATATTTCGGATGATCTATATAATATGAAAAAAGGATTAATTAGAAGTAATAAGAGTTGTCTTGTATAAAATATTTTTATGAAAAAATATAAAAAAGTTTTTTAAAAGAAGGAAAATTCTTAATCATGTCGTATATATATAAACATAAAAGAATTTTGAAAAGTAAATATAATGTGCTGGATGATAGATGCAGGAGATTTCCTATTAGAGGAAAGCCGAAGGAGCAAGCTAACAGTTTAGTGAATCTCTCAGGCAACAGGACTGTATCTGGACAGTACCTCTGAAAACGTTTTTCGAATTGAAAAACACCGAAGGTGCAAAACACGCTTTTTTGGGTGTATAAACTCTCAGGTCATGAACAGAGGAGCATAGTTAATCTATGCTCCTCTTTTTTATTAATTCAAAATTTCACAAAGAATTTTGATGATTTTTGCAGATGCAACTGAATACTATTTTATTGTATCCTTTTTTATTATACTGTAGATAATATGTAATATATAAAGAAGAATTACCTTTAAAGAATATTAAAACGTTAAGTTTGTTTATATCTATAAAAATCAAATAAGGAGGGATTTTATTAATGGATGCTCCAAAAAGAACACCCCTTTATGAAGTCTATGCTAAGTACGGGGGTAAACTTGTTGAGTTCGGTGGTTGGGAGATGCCAGTACAATTTTCTTCAATTATTGAGGAACACCATGCTGTGCGAAATGATGCTGGTCTTTTCGATGTTTCGCATATGGGAGAAGTCGAGGTTACTGGCAGAGATGCAGAAAAATTTATTCAGTCTCTGGTAACTAACAATGTAAAAAAGATGAAAGAAAAGCAGGTTCAATATAATCTGATGTGTTATTCTGAGGGTGGTGTGGTTGATGATTTATTGGTTTATAAATATTCAACTTCACATTATATGCTGGTGATTAATGCTTCAAATATTGAAAAAGATTATGCATGGATTGTTGATCAAAAAAAAGAATATGATGTACATATAAAGAATATTTCCAATGAGGTTGCTCAACTGGCTTTACAGGGTCCAAAAGCAGAAGAAATTTTACAAAAGCTTACTGCCTATAATCTTTCGAGTATTAAATTCTTCTATTTTGCAGAAACTGAAATAGGAACAAAAGATGTATTAATATCCAGAACTGGCTATACTGGTGAAGATGGTTTTGAGATTTATCTAAAACCTGAAGATGCTGTGTATGTGTGGGATTTAATTTTAGAGACAGGTAAAGATTTGGAAGTTAAGCCGATTGGACTAGGGGCTCGTGATACCCTTCGGTTTGAAGCAGTTCTCCCTCTTTATGGGCACGAAATTTCTCAGGAGATTACTCCTCTTGAAGCGAAATTAGGCTTTTTTGTAAAACTGGATGTTGATAATTTTATCGGGAAAGATGTTCTTGTAGCTCAGAAACAAGAAGGCCTTTCACGGAAATTGGTTGGTTTTGAAATGATTGATCGTGGAGTTCCACGAGCTGAGTTTAAAGTTTCCAAAGATGGAGAAGTTATTGGATTTGTTACAACAGGTTCATATTCTCCTACTTTAGATAAAAATATTGGTTTAGCCTTGGTAAAAACTGAATACACTGAAGTAGGTACAGAGTTTGAAATTATTCGTGGTAAACGGGAGTTAAAGGCAAAGGTTATTACAACACCGTTTTATAAGAAAAACTATAAAAAGTGATTATACACACTATAAAAAAGTATTTATATAAACTAAAAAAAATTTCAAGGAGGGACAAAAAATGAGATTAGAGAGAAATTTAAAGTATACTAAAGAACATGAGTGGTTAAGAGTAGAAGGTGAAGAGGTATTTATCGGAATCACAGATTTTGCGCAACATCAATTAGGTGATATTGTTTTTGTTGAATTGCCTGAAGTTGGAGACGAATTTTCGATAAGTGATAGTTTTGCTGTAGTTGATTCGGTAAAGGCTACTTCAGATGTGTATATGCCTTTTGATTGTAAAATTTTGGAGGCAAATGAAAAGCTTGTGGATTCTCCTGAGCGTATTAATGAAGAACCATATGAAAACTGGATGATTAAAGTCAAACCTGTTGATCTTAGTCAGTTAGATGAGATGTTGGATGTTGAGGAATATGAAAAATTCTGTGCTGAGGAGGAATAAGGAATGTTCCCTTATCTATCCCATACTCCAGAAGAACGCAATGAGTTGATGAAAAGGATCGGGATTCAATCGGTAGACGAACTTTTTAGCGATATTCCCGAATCTCTTCGATTAAAAGAACGTTTGAATCTAAGCCATCCGTATTCAGAGATGGAGATTATAAAGATTTGTAAAGATTTAAGTAAGATGAATGGAACTTCTGAGGATTATGCTTGCTTTTTAGGAGCAGGTTATTATGATCATTATGTTCCTGCTGTAGTAGATCATATGTTATTACGCTCTGAATTTTATACCGCCTATACTCCGTATCAAGCTGAAATGAGTCAGGGTTATTTGCAGGCAATTTTTGAGTTTCAAACTATGATCTCTGAATTAACGGGAATGGATGTTTCAAATGCTTCTATGTATGATGGAGCAACGGCAACAGCTGAAGCAGGCCTTATGGCTATAAATGCGAAGAGGAAACGCAATACAGTCTTGATCTCAAAGACTGTTCATCCCGAAGCTCGTGAAGTTGTGAAAACTTATTTTGAAAAAGCTGAATTAAATCTGTTAGAGATAGAAATGAAAGATGGGATGACTGATCTCAAAGATTTAGAGTCAAAATTGACAGAAGATATCGCAGCAGTGATCTGTCAATATCCTAACTTTTTTGGAATTATTGAAGACCTAAAAATGGTTGCTGATAAAGCTCATGAAAATGATAGTTTGATGGTGATTAATGCTGATCCAATTTCTTTGGGGATGCTAAAAGATCCGGCATCCTTAGGAGCAGATATTGTAGTAGGTGAAGGTCAGAGTTTAGGGAATTCGCTCAATTTCGGAGGTCCATCATTTGGTTTTATGGCAACTAAACAAAAATTAGTTCGTCAGATGCCTGGGCGAATTGTTGGTCAAACTACTGATCATGATGGCAATAGAGGATATGTGTTAACTTTACAGACAAGAGAACAACATATTCGTCGTCAACGGGCAACTTCCAATATTTGTTCGAATCAGGCTTTAAATGCACTTGCAGCCTTAATTTATTTATCTCTAATGGGAAAGAAAGGCTTACGTCAGGTAGCAGAAAGTTCGTTCAAAAAGGCTCATTATTTTGCTGAGCAAATAAATCAAATTTCTGGATTTACGGTAAGATTTGCTGATCCTTTCTTTAAAGAATTTGTTGTGGAATCTGTGTACAATATCGAAGAAATCCTTAAAACTATGGTTGACCATAAGATTTTGGGAGGATATCCATTAGGCAAAGATTATCCTGAATTAGCAAAATGTTTTTTAGTTGCTGTCACTGAAAAAAGAAGTAAAGAAGAGATGGATCAATTTATAAAGGTATTGGAGGGAATCGCCAAATGAGAGAAGGGAAAAAATTAATCTTTGAAATGAGTACCTCTGGTCGAGTCGGATTCTCCTTACCTGAAGAAGATTTTACTGGAATTGAGATTGATACAAAACTTCCTGATAACTTTTTGCGTAAAGATGAGCCTAATCTACCTGAAGTTAGTGAAGTAGATGTTGTTCGGCATTTTACTGCGTTATCTAATAGAAACTTTGGAGTGGATTCTGGTTTTTATCCACTTGGTTCTTGTACAATGAAATATAATCCGAAGGTCAACGAAGATGTATCTCGTTATCCTGGATTTGCTTTAAGCCATCCATATCAGCCTGAAGAGTTAGTTCAGGGGAATTTAAAACTTCTATATGATATGGAAAAAATGCTGGCAGAGCTTACAGGGATGGATAGAGTTACTTTACAACCTGCCGCAGGAGCTCATGGTGAGTTAACAGGATTGATGATGATCAAGGCATATCATGAACATAATGGTGATCATGATAGAAAGGAAGTTATTATACCTGATTCTGCTCATGGGACTAATCCAGCCAGTGCTTCGATGATCGGTTATAAAATTATCGAAATCCCATCAGGTGATAATGGCTTGGTTGATCTGGAGGCTTTAAAAAAAGTTGTTAATGAAAAGACAGCAGCATTGATGTTGACAAATCCGAATACTCTAGGCCTTTTTGAAACAGAAATATTAGAGATGGCTGAAATAGTTCATGAGGCTGGAGGTCTTCTTTACTATGATGGAGCAAATGCAAATGCCATCATGGGAAAAGCTCGTCCGGGAGATATGGGATTTGATGTGTTACATCTGAATATTCATAAGACTTTAGCGACTCCTCATGGTGGTGGTGGTCCCGGGTCTGGCCCTGTTGGAATAAAAGCAAAACTAATTCCTTTTATGCCGTTACCTGTAATTGAAAAAGTTGACGGAGAAGATCGGTTTATTATGGATTATGACCGTCTTGAATCCATTGGGAAAGTGAAAGGTTGTTATGGAAACTTTACTGTTATTATAAAAGCTTTTGCCTATATTTTGGCCATGGGTGCAGAAGGTTTGCGACAGGCGAGTGAAGACGCAGTTTTAAATGCTAATTATCTTAAAGAAATTTTGAAAGAATATTACGAACTACCTTTTGATCAGGTATGCAAGCATGAGTTTGTCTTATCTGGTTCAAAACAGAAGAAGATGGGTGTATCAACTTTAGATATTGCTAAGAGATTGATAGATTATAGATATCATCCACCTACAATTTACTTCCCACTAATCGTCAAAGAAGCGATGATGATTGAACCTACAGAGACAGAAGGAAAAGAAACTCTGGATGCTTTTGCTGAAACAATGATCAGGATTGCGAAAGAGATTGAAGAAAACCCTGAAACCGTTACCAATGCTCCTTTGAACACAGTGGTTGGGCGTTTAGATGAAGTTACAGCAGCAAGGAAGCCGATTTTACGTTGGAAATCAGAGAATTAACTCGAAAACTTCGGGAACGAGTAAAACTGGCCTGGGAGATAAGAAATGCAAACTTTCCGGGCCAGTTCTTTACATCCACCCCCCGCCTAACCACTGTAATCTCCATGACTGGAAATAGTTGCGACTTAAACTGTGCCCACTGTGGAGGTCAATACCTTAAAAATATGATTCCTGTTGAGAAGGCAGCAGAAGAGATAGCGAGGCAGGGAAGCACAAGTTGTTTACTCAGTGGAGGATGCAGTAAGCAAGGTTCAGTCTCAATAAAACTTGACTCATTAAAACCAGCTTTAGAGGGATTAAAAGTAAATGCTCATGTAGGACTAATCACAGAGGAAGAGATCCAGGCAATTTACCGAGAAGTAGATGTAGTTTCCTTTGATTTTTTAGTTGACGATCTGACTATTAAAGAGGTTTATCATCTAGATAAAACAGGTGATGATTATATCAGAACTTATCAAATGCTTAAGAGATATACAAAAGTAGTCCCACATATCTGTATTGGATTAAAAGGTGGAGAGATCAGAGGAGAATATCAAGCCTTAGATCAATTAGCAAAACTTGGACTAGACAGATTAGTTTTCATAATTTTCATACCGACTAAAGGTACGATTTATGCTGATCGAAAGCCGCCTAAATTGGAAGAAGTGGTAAACATAATGGCATATGCCAGAATAATGTTTCCAACAATTCCTATTCATTTAGGATGTATGCGACCTAGAGGGCGATATCGAGCAGAGATTGATTATTATGCAGTGGAAACAGGATTGAATAAACTGGTCAATCCAACACCTCCTGCTATAAAACGCGCCAAAGAACTTGGGCTACAGATTATTAATACAGAAGATTGTTGTGTATTTTAGTGAAGAGGTGAAAAGATGAGAGTATCAATTGGAACTGCCCATCTTCTTGGGTTAAAACAGATTAAAATTGATGCACTACCAACAACAGCTTATTTAATGCATGGTGAAGGGTGTAGGCGAAATTGCAAATTTTGTGCTCAAGCAAAAGATAGTGAGTCAAATTCTAAGATGCTATCAAGGATAATTTGGCCAGAATATGACTTAAATCAGGTAATTGATGGTCTTCATAAATCAAAAAAAGAAGGAATATTAAAAAGATGTTGTATCCAAGTTGTTGACGATGGAAAAAATATCGAGTTAGAAGAAGAGATTAAAACGTTGGCGAATACTGGGTTACCTTTATGTGTCTCCAAAAGTGTTAAGAGCTTAGAAGAGATTGAAAGAATGCTAAATTTAGGAGTAGATCGAATAACAATTGCTCTTGATGCAATTAATCCAGTAATGTATGAAGAAATAAAGGGTGGCTCTTTTGAAAAAAGAATGGATTTTCTTAAAAAAGCCGCTAGAACTTTTCCAGGTAGAATTGGAACCCATATCATAGTGGGTTTAGGAGAGACAGAGGAAGAATTGATCCGAATTATGTGTGATCTGGCGGAAAGTAATGTGCTAGTGGCACTTTTTGCTTTTACACCTTTAAAGGGTACTCCACTTAAAGAACATCCACAGCCTGATGAAAGAAAGTATCGGCGAAGTCAGATTGCCCGTTATCTCATATTTGAGTGTGGCTATCGAATAGAAAATTTTAAATTTTCAAGAGATCGATTGGTTGATTTTAATAAGAGTAGTGAGGAAATATTATCTTTTATTTTAAATGGGAAAGCATTTGAGACCAGTGGATGTCCAGATTGTAATAGACCATATTACAACGAACGACCAGGTGGGGTTATCTATAATTATCCAATTCCTTTGATCTTTGACGAAACATTAAAAGCAATAAAAATGGCTGCTATTTGGTCAGCGATTGAGATCAGTAGGGTCTTTCAAATGTGGGAAAGGAAGGTGAGAGCTTTCAAATGAAATGGCGATTATTAAACACAGGATTTCAATCTCCTGCTTATAATATGGCGTTGGATGAAGCAAATATAATTTTGTTATCTCAGGGAAAAGTTCCTCCCACAATTCGATTTTATGGGTGGCTACCTGCTTCGATTTCTATAGGATATTTTCAAAAGATGAGTGATGAAATTGATGTTGAATCATGCAAAAGGCAAGGAATCGGGATTATCCGTCGCCTTACTGGAGGTCGGGCAGTGTTGCATGATGATGAGTTAACCTATAGTTTGACAGCTCTAGAGTCAGATCCTATGTTTCCATCAACGGTAATTGAATCTTATAAGGTGATCAGTAAAGGAATTCTAGAAGGTTTACATAGATTAGGAATTCCAGCAGAGATGGTTTCATTAGAGAAAAAGGGTCGGAAAGCATTAAATCCATTTGATAGTTCAGCCTGTTTTGATGCTCCATCCTGGTATGAGATTGCTGTAGATGGTAAAAAAATGGTGGGAAGTGCTCAAAATCGACAGCAGGGTGTGATCTTACAACATGGTTCTATCTTAAATACGATGGATGTCGATAAGTTGTTTTCTGTGCTCAGATTTAGTAGTGATAGGATCAAGAAAAGGATGAAAAATATCTTTTGTGATAAAGCAACTTCTATAGATGAGGTTTTGGGTAATCGCTATCCTTATGTTACTCTAGTTAATGCTTTACGGGAAGGGTTTCAAGAGGCTTTAAAGATAGACTTGGAGCTAGGTGAATTGACTAGGGAGGAAAAAGAGTTAACTGAAAAGCTAATTCGTGAGAAATATAGTGATGATGAATGGAATTTTAGGAGGTGAAAGACAAATGAATTATGATATGATTGTGATAGGGGCTGGCCCTGGAGGATATGTTGCAGCCATTAGAGGAGCGCAGTTAGGTGCAAAAGTTGCTATTATCGAAAAAGATTCTCCAGGAGGAACCTGTTTGAATCGAGGCTGTATCCCG
This sequence comes from Halanaerobiales bacterium, assembly GCA_023128035.1. The sequence goes on from JAGMES010000064.1 coordinate 9,247, forward strand.
ACAAAAGCTCTCGCTGCCAGTTCAGATTTACTTCGAAAGATAAAGAATGGCAAACGATTTGGAATTAAAGTTGACAGTTATTCTGTTGATTTTGAACAGGTGATGGCTCATAAAGAACGGACGGTTAAACAGTTAGTTAAAGGAATAGAGTTTTTATTTAAAAAGAATAAGATAGATGTTTATAAAGGAACAGCGAAGATTTTAGATCTTACAACTGTGCAAATTACTGGTAAAGATGAAACACAAGAGATTATGGGAGAAAATTTGATAATAGCTACTGGTTCTTCTGCAATTCATTTTCCTACCATGAATTATGATGGAGAACGAATTGTAACCAGTGATGAGATATTGAATTTAAAGGAGATTCCGATAAGTTTACTGGTTGTAGGCGGTGGGGTTGTTGGCTCTGAGTTTGCTGGAATCTTTGCAGAGATGGGTAGTAAAGTTACAGTTGTTGATGTAATGCCAAGACTAATCCCCAATGAAGATGAAGAAGTGAGTAAAGAGTTAGAAAGACATTTTAAACGAGCAAAAATAAAGATTTACACAGAGACAAGAATTGAAAGTATTGAACGAATCGAAGATGGAATCATTGCTAAGTTAGCTGATGGTTCGACTATCGAAGCTTCGATGGCACTTCTATCACTTGGTCGTAGACCATACATAACTGGGCTGGGATTGGAAGAGTTAGGAATTACATTAGAACGTGGTGCTGTGGCAATTAATGAATTTTTACAAACAAATATTTCTAATATTTATGCGATTGGGGATGTGACGAATAAAGTTATGCTTGCACACGTTGCCTCAGCACAGGGAATTCAGGTAGCGGAAAATATATTTGGTGAAAAGAAATCGATGAGTTATGATGTTGTTCCAAGCTGCATTTTTACTCATCCAGAAATTGGCTCTGTTGGTCTGACAGAAGCAAATGCAATTGAGAAGGGAATGAATCCAAAAGTAGGGAAGTTCTTCTTTAAAGGAAATGGTAAAGCGCTGACCATCAATGAGCAAAATGGTTTTGTAAAGATTATTGCTGATGAGAAAGATGTAGTTGTGGGAGCGCAGGTTGTTGGGCCACATGCTTCAGATTTGATTCATGAGCTTACACTTGCTGTGCAGAATAAGCTGACAGTTCGTGCGATTACTTCGACTATTCATGCTCATCCTACTTTAGCAGAAACTGTATTGGAGGCTGCGGAGGATGTGCATGGGAGAGCAATTCATAAGTAATGGTCTTTCAAGTTATATCTTTCTCAAAGAAAATCCATTATTTTATATTCTAAAAAGAAAAAATGCTTTAGATAACATTATAAAAACAATAACATTAAATGAGATCTAATTTTGGTGTATGTACCCTTTGAAGAAAACATTTTATAATTAGTATTAAGCTACTTTAACTTGAGTTAATTCACTTTGAAGGGTGAAAATCATTTATTTTTAGAATAATCGCTGTATTTAGATATTGACAAACTTTTGTTCGCCTCAAAATCGAATTAGAGAGCCTATTTGCTACTCTAATTCGATTTATGAGGCGTTTTTAAGTGTGGTAATTGACAATCACATTTTTCTTATCAAAAATCTTTAGAAAAATCTAACCTTCCTATTCATCGGAATAGAATTTTGTACTACTCTAATCTAATTCTCAAAGTCTGGATCGATATGTAGCTAAAACCACGTTGTGTGATCATTAGTTTTCAACTTCTTCTAGAATATCTATGAAGGATGTATTTATAATTTTAACAATGTTATCAATTGATTTCTTTTGAAGTTGTGTTGTTGTGTTAAGGAAGTGATTTTGATATTTAAAATTATATTAAATAGTAAAATTATAATAAAAATAAAGGAACTATAATTATTTTGGCGAAATATGGGTTAGAGATTGTAGAGGATGGAGTTTTTTGACTGAAGTAAAAAAGAAGGTGTCTACGGATTTAGATGGGCTGGAATGACTATAACTAATGTAAGGAATATGTAGGGGTTTTGACGAGAAATCTTTACTGCGTTTATTGAAGTTGACGAAATTGCAAGAATATTTAAAGATAACGTGTTTAATTACTTACAATCAAAAAATTAACTTAGTATGTAAACTTGTTTTAAAAAGCTAAAAATGTTAAAATATTTATAGAAATGATTATAGAGTAAAGAAAATAAATGGAGGATTATCATGAAGACACTAGTATTACTAAGTGGTGGGTTAGATAGCTTTATTGCTTCTGCTCTAGCTACCGAAAACAGCGAAGAAGTCTATGGTTTAACTTTTAACTATCAACAGGTGAATATTAAAGAACTCGAGTATGCCAAAGATATTGCGAATTATTTTAAATTTAAAGATCATATTATTATGGATTTAGATTTTGGGGCGTGGAGAGATAAATATTTAAAAACCTCTCTAGTGAGGAATTCTGCTGGTGGGAAGAGTACATATGTTCCTGCGAGAAATCTGATATTTTTGTCCTATGCGGTTGGTATTGCTGATTCGATGGGACTAAATGCGATTGCAATAGGAGTTACAGCTGCTGACTATTCAGTTTCTGGCTTGAATAGGCAAGGGTATCCGGATTGTCAACCGGAATTTTTAAAAGCACTTCAAGATGTAATTGACCAGATTTCATCTAAGCCAATTCAGATCTTTGCTCCGATTATAAATGCGACAAAAGATAAAATGATAGAATATGGAATTTTAAAAAATCTTGACTTTTCTAAGACTTGGTCTTGTTATACCAATCAGGTTCAACCGTGTGGAGAATGTTTAGCATGCAAAAACAGAATAATGGGCTTCTACATGGCTGGAGTGAAAGACCCATTAGATTATGGGAGAGATTTTTTTGAACTAGGTGAGAGTATAAAAAAAGAGTGGCAGATATAAAGGAGTGACTCCATTGGCTCAATCTTTGTATAACATACAATTTAAAGATTCTAACGGTCAGACAATAATTTATAACTGTTTGAATGAAAGATTTTTATCGATCGGTAAATACACACTAGAAACATTGCTAAATGATGCAACTGAGGAAGACCTACATAAATTATTAGAGTTGAATTACTTTATGGAAGATGAAAAAAAGCAAGAAATAATTGAACGATATAAACGGATAAAGGAACAAAAGAAGAAGTTTTCTCTAGTTGTATCAGTTTGTGAAACGTGTAACTTGGCTTGCATCTATTGTTATCAGGCTTCAGATGGCCAAGATTCTCTTCAGGCGGCAATGTCTCCAGAAACGGAAGAACAGTTATTGAAATTTATTACGAAAATCATTCAGGATTATGATCAGCTCCATATATGTTGGTTTGGTGGAGAACCATTAATTAATTTAAATCTAATTAAAAGGCTTACTGACCAAATTGAAGCGGCAGCGAAACTACATAACTGTCAAGTAACATATGAAATGATCTCCAATGGGTATATTTTTACGAAAGAGTTGGCAGAATATTTTACAAAATACGACTTTAATCGTGTACAGATTACTTTTGATGGAGATCAAGATGTTCATGATCAGTATCGTATAACCAAGGGGCGTAAAGGGACTTTCGAAAAGATTTTGCAGAATATTAGTCAAATATGTGAGTATATAAATGTGACCATTCGGATAAATGTTCAAAAGAATAATATCCAAAGTGTAAAAAAATTATTACATTGAATCAAGGATGAAGGACTCTGTAAGAAAGTGATGGTTTATTTTGCTCCGATAGAGGATTACACCGAAAATTGTTCTTGTTCAGAAAATGTTTTGGATTATCCCGAATTTGCAAAGATCCATCTAGAATTGGTTCAATATGCAAAACAACTAGGATTTTCTCAGAAAATGATTATCAGTTTCCCAAAATCAACTCATTGTGGAGTAAATGCAAACTCTGATCTTTTTATTAACTCTAAAGGGAACTTTTACAAATGTGAACATTTAATGTCTTTGGAAAGGGATTCAGTTGGAAATGTGTTTGATGGGATGCAAGAGGAAATGATTAAAAATTTTACTGCATATACACCATTTGATTATGAAGAATGTAGAGAGTGTGCATATCTTCCTAAATGTTGGGGAGGTTGTATGTTTAAACGAATTTATTTAAAACGCAATTGGTGTCCTTATTGGAAACATAGTTTTAAAGAATTAGCAAAAGAGGAATATAAAACATTGGAGGGTCAGCTATGATTGAAGTTAAAAATTTAAACAAAAATTATAAAATTCATGAAGGAAGATCTGGTCTTAAAGGTAGTATTGTTGACCTTTTTAAAAGAGAGTACAAGGTAAAAGAAGCTGTTAAAGATGTAAGTTTTTCGATACAAAAAGAAGAAATAGTCGGTTATATTGGAATGAATGGGGCAGGCAAATCAACTACAATAAAGATTTTGACTGGAATTATGGCTCCCACTTCAGGCCAGGTGAAAGTAAATGGATTGGTACCATTTCATAATCGTCGCCAACACGCTTATAATATTGGAGTTGTCTTTGGGCAAAGAAGTCAATTGTGGTGGGATTTAGCTGTCGGTGAATCCTTTGAGTTATTAAGAAATATGTATGATGTACCAAAAGATCTATTTGATACGAATATGAAATGGATTAATGAGGTACTGAATTTTGAAATTCTTTTAAGGCAACAAGTAAGAAAACTAAGTCTAGGTCAAAGAATGTTATGTGATATTGTTGCAGCCTTTATTCATAATCCAGAAGTAATTTTTTTGGATGAACCGACTATTGGTTTAGATATTATGGTTAAAGAGCAAGTCCATACTTTTATTAGAGAAACCAATAAACGTTTTGGTACAACTTTTATTATTACTACCCATGATATTAATGATATTGAAAAACTATGTAATAGAATTTTGATCATTGATAAAGGTCAGCTGATTTTTAATGGTAAATTAGAAGAAATCTTCAAACAATATGGGAACCAAAACAAAATGATCTTTGAATCACAGTTCCAATTTTTAGATCGAAAGGTCAGTGATCTTTTACCTACCGATTTAAACTGGGAGATAAATGATAAAACTTTAAAGGTTACATATGACCAAACCACAATCAGTTCAAAATCATTAATTGACAAAATATTTGCTAATTTTGATACCATTAAAGATGTGTCTATAGAGAAATCTTCATTGGAATATATTGTAAAGAAAATCTATGAAGCTCGAGCTTGAAATACATTTTATAAGGAGAAATTTGTATGAAAAAATATTTTCTGAAACGATTAAGTGTTGCAAAAATGTCTTTCTTGGAGATCATGGCTTTTAGAATAAGTATTTTTTCAATCTTCATCTCCACGGTTTTCGTATTGTTTTTAAGTTATTTTCTGTGGACAGGAATTTATAGTCAAAATAATGTCTTGGAGACTTATTCTTTAAAGGAAATGATTACATACATTCTGTTTGCCAATTTGATGAACGCTGTTTTAAATACGCCTAGACGTGTACCATTAAATATCTCTAGTGAGGTTCGAAGTGGCAAAGTCGCTCATAAACTTATTAAACCTTTGACCTATTATGAGTATAATTTTTGGTATTGCTTTGGACGGGGCTTATACTTCTTTTTGGTAATTACATTGCCTTTGGGAATTATAACTTTTTTTATCTTAGATGTTGTACCACCACTAGACTGGGTTAATTTGGTCGCATTTATTGTCAGTTTCTTTTTAGGTTTCTTGGTGGAGATTGGTATCAGTATGTTGTTGGCAGGGGTTATTTTCTGGACTGTTCAAAGTAATGGGATTTTACGTGTTAACGGTTTTTTTGCATATCTTTTTTCGGGGCGCTTAATTCCTTTGGTATTTTTCCCCCTTTGGTTGAGCAAGATTGCATATATGCTGCCTTACCATAGTGTTGTTTCCATTCCAATTAGGATTTATTTAGGAAAAGGTTACTTAGGTATGCAATTAGCAACACAATTGTTCTGGGTACTAGTTTTACTAACGGTAGGTAACTGGTTATTTAAAAAAGCCTATAATAGATTGGAAGTGGTTGGAGGATGATCAAGAAATATTTTAAGTTATATAGTTTATATTTATCTCAGTACTTTAAGACCCGTTTAAATTATCGTAAAGACTTTCTCATTTCCTTATTCATGGAAATGCTTAGTAAGATATCGACACTATTGTTTATTACGATTATTTTTAGCCATATCCCTAATTTACAAGGCTGGAATATCCATCAAGTACTGATTATCTATGGATTGGCATTGACCTGTCGTGGTTTCTATTTTACCTTTTTTGGTCGATTAGAGGATCTGGGTTCAGAGTTTATTATTGAGGGTAATTTGGATCGTCTAATGGTTCGACCAGTAAATCCACTGTTTTTGTTGATTGCTGATCGGATTTATGAAAATCAGTTAACCGAGGTATTATTGGGAATTGTGGCGATCATTGTTGGATTGGTGAATGTAAAGATAACTATCACCTTTGGAGTGATTTTAACTTTGTGCTTTAGTATTGTTAATGGTGTTCTGCTCTATTTTGGATTTTTTTTATTAATCAACTCAATTTCTTTTTGGTTTCATAACCGTTTCAGTTTAATGTGGACCTTTATGGAGTTAAGTGATTTCGTTCAATATCCTGTAACAGTTTTTAATCCAACTTTACGGTTTATTTTAACTTGGATTATTCCTTTTGCTTTAACATCTTATTTTCCAGCCATTTTGATTTTAGATCAGTTTAAGTCCTATCATTGGATCGCTTATACAAGCCCGATTATTACTCTTATCTTTTTGATGCTGGGTTATAAGGTCTGGAGTTCCGGATTATATAGGTATGAGAGTACAGGAAGCTAAATTTATTTACACGTATTAGAACAATTACTCTAGGAAAGGAGGTGTAATTATGGTTAAGTGGGAATCCATCAAGGAAGTAAAGAACGTTAAAGCGGTTCTGGAAGAAAATCCAGAAATGGCATGTATGATGAGCCGTAAACATGCAACGTAGTAATGCAATTTTGACATAGTTAGCATGGATAGGTTTAAGCAAGGTGAGGGCCTTGCTTAAACCTAATTTTTAATGTGAAAGAAGGTCTTGTATGAAACAATATGTATTGGGTGGTTGGGTGGCTCCTATTACACATAATGGAATATTGATTAGAGACATCTATCATCAAAGTTATCTTGAAATCCAGGATGGTCTGATTCGGAAAATTGGAACTTTTGACGGATTACTTTTTGATGAGAACCAACTGGTTTTGATCGACAAAAATAAGCGAATCACAATTGATAAAACGTGTTTATTGCCTTTAGAAATACAGAAATACAGTCAAGTGGAATTGGAGTATTATTTACGCTCAACTTTAATTACACCTGGTTTTATTAATGCTCATACCCATACATTGGAAGCACTTTTTCAAGGATTTTATACTTATGATCAAGAGCGGGATCAACCATTTCATTATAGAAATATGTTAGATTGGTTAAAGCATCCTACAAAAGGGGCAGTTCCCATAGGTTTAATTTTAGCAAATTCAGAAGAGATTATTCAAAATGTTTTGGGTGAAAATATATGGAAAATAGCTTTTCGTAAAGCATATTTTGATCAGATTCGATCGGGTGTAACATATTTTAGAGATCACTTATGGAATATGGGATCAATCATCCCATCAGTAATTGAGGAAAGTAAAGAGTTAGATGTAAAATTTACCCTTGGGATTGATTGTTTTCCAAGCAATGTGGATCTCTTAGGGGGAGCGGTTTCGATTTTAAATGATTTTCATAAACAGGAGAATATTCAGTTTGAATTGGCTGGAACAGATATAGCTGTCATTGATCTATTATCAGTGATGCAACAGGTAAGTAGAGATTTTGGTATTGGTGTACATTTACATATGGCAGAAACTGTACTACAGAGAAAAATTTATAAAAATTCATTGCAATATTTAATTGATGCTCAAGTATTGGGACCACAATTATCTTTGGCTCATTCTGTATATTTAGATGAAAGGGAATATGACATATTGGCTAGCACTGGGACAAAGGTGGTAATTAATGATCGTGCCAATGGGTATTTGGGTTCGAAAAAAGCGCCATTATCTAAATTTTTAAAACATAATGTTATTTGTGGATTGGGAACAGATGGTGCTGCAACAATAGGTCTTGATATGTTTTCTCTTTTACATTTGTCTGTTTGTACTGAGCGGATGTTTATGGAAGATCCTACTGTTATTGATGCTTTTACAATTCTTGCGCTGGCAACCTATGGGTCGGCACAAACGTTGGGATTGGAAGCACAGATGGGAAGTTTGGAAGTGGGTAAAAAGGCGAATTTAAATATTTTTAGATTGAAGCAACCAATCTACAATCCGATTGATACATTGATTTTTCTTACTAGAACTGACCAATTGATGTCGGTCATAGTGGAGGGAAAAGAAATTTATAAAGGTGGGCATGTTGAAAAAATTGAGGATAGCAAATTGGAAGATCACTTAGAAACAATAGCTGATTTTATTAAAATACATTGTCGGTAAAGAAAATCGAATTGGCATTGATATTTCAATGAGAAAGGAGAGGACGCTATGGATGTCATTTTAATTCGAACTCCCAAAGGAAGTCCGAAGACTGGAGACCCAGCTCCTTATCAAAATGATTTTTTGGATTACTATGAGGATCTGGCTGTCTCTTATTTAGCAGCTTCTCTGCGTCAAGAAGGATATACATGCAAAGTAATCGATCAGGAATGGAAACGTTTAGAAGAAAAGGAATTGGCACATCTATGTGTACAGGAAGATTGTAATGTGTTTGCACTATCCATTCATGCCTATGGTTTTTTGAAAGTGGGTTTGCGGATTGCCATGGAAATAAAAACCTACTGTCCAAATGCAATTATAATATTGGGAGGCCATCCATTGACAGACCTGGATGACTCAATTATGGAAATGTTTGATTTTATTGATTTTGTTTGTCGTGGAGAAGGGGAAAAGATACTACCTCAATTGATGGAGGCTATTAAAGGTGAGAAGGATTACAGTTCGGTTTCAGGTCTGACCTATCGAGAGAAGGGAAGGATTATTCGGGATGATAATACACCACGATGCACTGATTTAGATCAGTTACCATTTCCATCAAGAGATCTCTGGGAATCTGACTCACCAAAACCTTATTATGCATTGGTTTTGGGAAGTCGGGGTTGTTATGGAAGATGTAAAATGTGCAGTGTACGTGCCTTTTATGGAGGAGATAACCATCATTGGATTGGTCGTTCACCAGAAAACCTTGTGGAAGAATTGGAACATTTAAATCAGAAGTATGGAATAAAAATTTTTAGTATTATTGATCCTGAATTTATCGGGCCTGGAGAACGTGGGAAAAAACGTGCGACAAAGATTGCTGAATTAATTATGAAAAAAGAGTTAGATATCAAATTTGATATTGCTTGTCGGGTAAATGATGTGGATCGAGAAGTATTCTCTAAATTAAAAGATGCTGGTTTGTATAAAGTTTTTCTTGGGGTTGAGTCTGGAGTTCAAAAAGTGTTGGATCAATTATGTAAGTTGACTACTGTTGAGGAAAATTTATCAGCAAGTAAAGTTTTACATGACTTGAACCTTCAAATTGAGACTGGCTTTATTATGATCATGCCAGATTCAACTATAGATGACATTCAACAAAATCTGAAATTTATTAAAAAATTTAAATGTTTTCAGCCTTATCGTTTGGGTTCTAGGTTATATACTCATCCGAATTTCGAAATTTCTAAGGAACTTGAAGATGAGAAGGTTGTTTTTGGTAATCTATTGGAGAAACGTTACTATATTCAAGATTTTCTTGTGCAACAGTACTATGACGTCTGGTTGAGATTATATTCCTATGCGAGTAAGGGTTTACGAAAAATCAATCTTTTATTTATTCATAGCCTTTGGCAGCAGGATGTATTAGATCAAATATATCAAATTCAGGAAAGTGTCCTTTTCTATTATATAGGACTTCTAGAAAAGGCGATTTCAATTATATTGCGACAAAAGTTAACTGAAGAACAATTGGAATTTCTAACTAGATCTATGGAAGAGTTTATGGAAATACAGCGAGAAAAAATTAATAAGCTAGTTGAGGAAAAGAGCCAAGTTATGCAATATCCGTGGATTGAAAGAAAAGTTGAGATTATTGATAAAGGAGTGAAGAAACATGTATAACTATGAAGTAGTAAAAAGAGTTAGTTTTGATGCTGCTCATTATCTTCCTGACTATGATGGAAAATGTAATCAGATGCATGGACATACTTGGTATCTGGAAGTTGGGGTTAGTGGCAGTAGTTTAAAGGACGGAATACTTTTTGATTTCTCTGAATTAAAAAAGAAACTAAAGGAATTATGTGAGTCGTATGACCACAAAGTGTTAAATGATCTAGATGATTTTAAAAATGAGCCGCCGACAGCAGAAAATATTGGACGACTGGTTTATGAAAGGTTGGAAGGCACTTTGCCAGAAGGAATTGCTTTAAGCTTTGTGAGGTTGAATGAGACTGCTGATTCTTGGGTTACGGTTAGGAAGGTAAAGGAATGAAACAGGTAAATATCAAGGAAATCTTTAAATCGATTCAGGGCGAAGGTGAATTTATCGGGTATCAGCAATTGTTTATTCGATTTGGTGGTTGTAATTTAAAATGTACCTATTGTGATACGGCTCATGATTCTATATCTGAAAAGTTTCAGGTATATTACCATTGGACTCATGACGAATGCAAAATAGTAGAAAACCCGATCAGTTCGGCAGATCTGGTTGATCTGGTGGCAGGTATGGATTTGGAAGATATTCATTCTATTAGTTTAACGGGTGGAGAACCGCTAATCCAGGATGAATTTTTGCAAGAATTCCTACCGGCTATAATATCCATAACGGATTCAAAAATTTTTCTTGAGACCAATGGTACTTTAGCACAAGAGTTGGATCGGATTGCTGAATGGGTTGATTATGTTTCAATGGACTTTAAGCTATCTTCTTATGTAGAAAATGAAAAAAACATATTAGCAAAGCATGAAGAATTTATAAAAATATGTTCTTTGCATGGGTTGCATACATATGTAAAGGTTGTACTAGATGATTATTTTAACCAGAAAGAGTTGATGATGTATTTGGATTTACTAACTGAGACCATGGAAAATGTTTGTCTTTATATTCAACCGATGATGAAGGGAGACCAATTTTTATTAAGCAAGGATAAAATGAATAGGGTTTTCCAAGCTTGTCAAGAAAAAAAGCTTGAAGTAAGAATTATTCCTCAAGTACATAAATTCTTACGGGTAATTTAATTAATAAAGGAGGAATTGAGGTGGATCTAGAAAAAATTAAAATTGCAATTCGGATGGTGTTAGAAGCAATTGGTGAAGATCCTGATCGGGAGGGCTTAAAAGAGACACCAGATCGTGTAGCCAGAATGTATCAAGAGATTTTTGGAAATGTCGAAACAGAGCCTGATGAGAAATTGATAAAGGCCTTTGTACAGGAATATAATGATTTAATTGTGATTAAGGAAATTCCCTTTTATTCTATGTGTGAGCATCATTTATTACCTTTTTTTGGACAGGTTCATATCGGTTATGTACCTTCAAACAATAAAGTGATTGGTTTGAGTAAAGTGGTTCGAAGTGTAGACTTTTTTAGTAAGAAACCACAATTACAGGAAGGTTTGACCTGGGAAATTTTGAATTTCATTAATGAAAAATATCAACCAGAAAGTGTGATAGTGGTAATTGAAGCTGAACATATGTGTGTTTCTATGAGAGGAATTAAAAAGGCAGGTTCTAAAACTATTACTGTAAAAATGGCTGGAGGTATTAGAGAGAGTTCTGCTCTGGAACAGCGTTTTTGGCATCTGATTGAAAGATAAGGGGAGAAAAAGGTTATGAAAACATTATCACTATTAAGTTTAGTTCACGAGGTTGGTTCACTGCTAGAAGTAGGTGCAGAAGAAATTTATTGTGGGGTTATGGCTGAGGAAGTGATTCGAAAATACGATCTATCAATTATTAATGGATGCCCAAAAGTTTGTAATTTGCAGAATTTCGCTGAACTAGAAAGAGTTGTACAAACTGTACATTCTCACACTGTGCCCGTTTTTATTACTTTCAATCCTGCGCTGTATAATGATAGTCAATTTGCTTTGGCTGAAGAACTTATTGGAGAGGTTTATGAATTGCTGTAGATGATTTAATTATTTCTGATGTTGGGTTGTTACGGTTGATTAGTAAACGAGATTTGAACTTAAAGATTCATTTAAATACCATCGGATCTACATATAATAAATCGGCTATTCAATTTTATCAAAGTAGTAATTTATTGACTGAGCCTACCCTTATATTTTGCAGGAAGAAGGGGTTAAAGCAATTGAGTTTGATTATCCACTACGTGGATTAGTCTTAAAAAAATCGAATCTGTTTTATATTTTACATACACTTTATTTTATGAGAATAAACAAATGTAAAAGATGTGAAAAGATGGGTTTTGATCGAATTGTTATGCATAATCAGATTATATAGATATTTTTTATATTTTATTAAAGAGGGGGTAATTATGCAGATTGTCTGTATGGAAGAACATAGCTCTGGTTTATGGAATTTAGCTAAGTACAATGTCAAAGATGCAACCTTTATTCATTTTGATGCTCATTTAGATATAGCTTATATTGGCCAGGGAATTATAGAGAAAATAGAAGAAGCACAGACTCCAGAAGAATTACGAGAATTAGAAGAAATTTTATGGTATCAGCCTTCTAAAGGATTTTTGGGTTTTCATTGTGGAAACTTTTTATACCCTGCTATTAAGAAAGGTATGATCAAACATTTTGTCTGGGTTATGTCTAATGAAAAAAGGTCCCATGTAAGTGTTTTTAAGAAAATTATTACTACCCTTGGCGGTGTCACTGAAGAAGATTATTTTAGCCTTACTGTTAATGATGGTATTATTAGGGGAAAGTTATTTGGAATTGATTTTACAGTTTTAACTCTGAATGAATTAGCAAAGTTGTCTTTCGAGGAAGAGGTTATTATTGATATAGACATAGACTATTTTTTCGATCTTAACAGTAAGTTACCCTGGATTGAATTAGAGGATTTTGTTCAGCGAATTGAACCTTTGCTAAACTGGACAGAACTTGTTATGATCTGTAATTCAGTTCAGAGTGGTCATGTTCCAGCAACTTTTAGCTTTTATACTAACTATCTTTTGGGATTAATTAAAGGGGAAGATGTTAAAAAACACCAACAAGAAAAGGCTAAAATTGAAGAAATTATTAGAAATAATTCGGTGGGGTCTTTTGCGTATCTGGAGAAGGATTTGAAATCTCGAAGTTTGTTAATGTTAAATTCTTTGTATCAGTTTAAGGAAGAAGAAATTCAGGCTGTCACCAACGAACTGACAGATTCATATTTGAAAGGTCTTTTATTAAATTTTTATAATCCTCAAAAGGCATTGAACTGTTTTATGGAATTAGAATCAAGTTACAAAGGGCCTCGCTTCTTACTAAGTCTTGGGAGAGCGTTGATCAGAGTTAGTCGTTTCTCAGATGCAGTTCCATACTTTGAGCAAGTATTAGAACTTGAGGCCAATTGGATGGCTTATTTTTCACTAGGTGTCTGTTATTATCATTTAAGAAAATGTGATCAAGCAGGGACTTTTTTTTAAAAATCACTAGAAATTAATGAATTATATCCCCTTACCCATTTATACCAGGCAAAGGTTTACAATCTACAAAATGAGTTAGAAAAGCAAAATTTATCTTTAAAAAAATATGTGTTTTTTGATAAAGGGGAGGACAAATGATGGTGGTTGATTTTGAGACATTTATTCGGAAACGTTTTTGGTTTTCTCAGATGTTAGAAAAAAGGTTTCATAAATTACTACTTCTATTTGATCCAAAGAACGTGCAAAATTATTTACAACCAGTTATTGTCCAAGGAACGAGGGGAACGGGAAAGACGGAATTATTGAAGGCTATAGCTCAATACTATTCTCCACAATCTTTATATGTCACTTTTAACGATCAACTAAATATAGATGAGTGTATTAAGCTCATTCAACCCTTTGTTGAAAATGAATCTATAGAAAGAAAGGTAATTTGCTTCGATCAAATGGACTATTTACCCCAATCCTATCAATTTGTCTTAAACTTGGCCAAAGAGGTCAATTCATCAGTTAGTGTTCCCATCTTAATTATTGGGGCAACTCGTAATTCGGTTTTTGCAAGATTGCAATCTTATTATTGGCAGTTTCCAATGAATGATTATTTTCTTGAAGACAAAATTCAGATCATGGAGTATATTGTGAAAAAGATTTCTTTAGAGATTGGATGTGAAATTGAATTAACTCTAGAGGCAAATGTTGAGTTAAGTATGTACCATCGGATGAGTATCGGTTTAAAAGATCTAGAAGACAGTCTTTGGAGATTAATCTGGTATAAAAAAAGTAAAGAGGAAAGTTCAAAAGGTTTGGTGCGAATTACAAAATCTGATGTTCAACAAGTTTTTTATTGGAAAAACCAGGAGATGTACATGGTAAACGATCAGTACAGAATTGGTATAGCAAATGTTTTAACTATGAAAGAGTATATAAATTTTCAATTAAAAGTTGAAGCTATGGTGTGTGATAGAAGAAACTTTGATCTGTCAATCCTTGGGGAGTTGGATCAGGAAGCTTTGAGTTCTTCAAAGGTAGCTATAGCTGCTGCGATTAACTATCTTAAAGGGCAAAATGTTCAGTTATTAGAAAATGAAACTTTATTGGTTAATTTTTACGGAAAAGATATTTTTAAAAAGGGTTCTTCAGCGGGGTTGGCAGTTTTTGTGGCAGTCGTTTCTGTTATTTTAAAGAGACCTGTGCTACAAAATATTGGATTTACGGGGCAAGTTACTTTATCTGGTGATGTAATACGGGTCGGTCATATTGAAAATAAGATCATTCAAGGCTTTAATCGTGGCATTACTGAATTTTATCTATCAATTCAAAATGAGTTGGATTTTTTGATGGTTCCAAAGGCGATTTTACAACAGATTCAAATTCATTTGGTAAAGGATGTTCATGAAGTGTTCAAAAAATTATTTGTTAGTTAGTATAAAAGAATTGCTAGGAGGCAATTTTTGTTCTTGTATAGTTTATAATGGTAAAATTTTACCATTTAAATTCTGGAATTTTTTAGAAAAAAGAATACAGCGTTTTTTTTGCTTGAGAAATTTTAAATTTTGTCAT
>JAGMES010000065.1 GCA_023128035.1 Halanaerobiales bacterium
GTAAGCTAATTTGCTCATTTAGAGTATAAAGGATAATTTTAGAATTATGAAGGATTTGGATGCGTAATATATTAAAGATAATTATAAAAAATTAGTTGAATGTGTTAATAGAAGAAATATACATATACGTAATCAAGGTATTGCAGATAAACAGTATGAAGAAGATATTAATCCTTATGGTTTAAAGGAAGGTGAAACTGCAAGTATAAATGAGGATTATTTTTAAGAAGTGTGTGTTTTATTTGAATATTTGGTTAATAAAGTATGTAGTTGGATTGATGAAAAGATTTGCTTGGGTATTCTTATGGAGTAAAGCGATAACAAGTTGTTCCAAATTTTCTCTGAAAGGTATGAAAATGGTTCAATTATCATCAATACAAATCTTGAATTCGCAGAATGGACAAACATTTTTCACTTGACTAAAGATGAAATGAAGTGTGTTTTCTCAAGCCTTTTTTGATTAATTGAATAATTAAATGATCCGAAAAATAGACATAGAAGTAAGGAGAAAAATGGAGGTGGCTTATGGGAAATTTTTGGACTTTGGGTATAACCTGGGGAATACTGGCCTGGATTCCGTATTTTGCTGATACCCATCAAATTTTTAAAACAATTTTTGGTTTGCCAGTACTTCTTGCAGGTTATTTGACTTTGTTTTTAGATATATTTTTTGGTTCTATTCCAAATGTCTTAAGTTTTTGCTTAAGTCTCCCTACTGGGATAGCATTGAGCTGGATGATCATGAGAATTTTCGCAGTCATAAATAGTAGAAACTACAAAGAATTGGAGAAGGAGGTGTAGTTGACGTGTTCTGGAAAACGCTTTTAACTACTTTCGGGTTGATCTTTCTTGCTGAATTGGGTGATAAAACACAATTAGCTACTATGTTATTAGTGGCTCAAGATAAATCTGTAAAGGCAGTTTTTTTCGGTGCTGCTCTTGCTCTAATATGTTCCACCTTTTTAGGAGTAACTCTGGGTGCTGTTTTAAATAAAATTATCCCTGCTAACTATATTCAGATGGCTGCAGGGATAGCTTTTATTATTATAGGTGGTTTACTTCTTTTTGGGAAAGTATAATTTATATAGTTTACTCACGATGGCATAAGTCCATCGACTTCAAAGGTTCTGGATGAGGATCAACGTGTATATGCACTTCTTTGATTTGATGATCACTTAGTTCAGTTATTATTTGGTCTTCAACGTTATGAGCAATTTTATCTCCTTCGAATACACTTAATTTTTCATGAACAGTAATAGTCATTTCTATAATTTCTGAGTTTGCATGCTTACGAACTTTTACATCAGTAATATTTTGAACACCAGGAATTGATTGGGCAATATTTTTTATTTTTGTTAAGTAAATTGAATCAGGAGATCCTTCCATCAATTCATGAAAGGTTTCCATCAGAATTTTTACTCCTATATGAATGATCATACCTGCCACAATTAAACCTGCAATCGGGTCTAAGATTAATATTCCATTTCTGGCCGCAATAATCCCGATTACTGCAGCGATAGAGGATATTGCATCGGAACGATGATGCATTGCATCAGCTATGATAGCAGGGCTATTAATTTTACGCCCTATATAGATAGAATACCTAGAGATCCCTTCTTGGGCGAAAATTGAAAAAATACCTGCCCAGATATTTATGAATCCTGGATAGAAGAAACTTTGTTTGACGATACTCATAATGTTATCTTTTGCAATTACTAGACCACTGATTATTAAACTTAAAGCTAAAAGATTTGCTGCTAATGTTTCTGATCTTTCATGACCATAAGGATGAGATGAATCAGGTGGAGTTGCTGCAATCTTTAAGCTAAAAAGAACAATAATAGTAGAAACAGAGTCTGAGGCAGAATGAATACCATCAGCAATCATTGCTCGACTATGAGCTAGTAGTCCTACAGTAATTTTAATGCTAGCTAGAGTTGTGTTTACAATTAGGGCAGTTATCGAAACTTTTTTTCCTGTCCTAAATCGTTCATCTTTATTCAAAATTGACTCACCCTTTCTCAAAAGATAAACTCCTGTAGACTTTTATCATAAGTCCCACAGGAGTTTTTTTACCCTGTTGCTTACTAAGAGCCCAGCATAATTTATGCCTGACTGAGTATAGTACTTTATAATAATATATGCATACCTTAATAACTTGTGAAAAAAAAGGAGAGACCAAAATTTTGGCCCCTCTAATATAATGATGATTACCCTCTTGGTACAAATGTAGTACATTGAGTTTCTGGTGATGAGTTGGCATTCATTTGGCTGCCAATTGTCCCGATCTCCATATCTGTATTACTATAGTTCTGGTTTAAATTAACTTGAACTTCTTTTGCTGTGCATAGATCATTGGCCCAGTATTTGCAATTTTGAACGCTACATCCGATCTTGGACATAAATATCACCTCCAGATTTATTCAATCATAGTATTACCAAGCTAGAGATATTTTATACATCAAAAAATATGTTTCATATCCTTTATTTTAGGGAATAATAAGTTTATGAATAGTGTGGGAGGGAATTTTTATGTTATTATGTTTACCATGTGAGCAAATTATGTTAATCAGGTTGAAGCAAAAGAAAAATTTTATGATGGATCTTTGTCCTGAATGTCGTGCAAAAATTCATGAGGCATTCAAGATGGGAAAAACGGGATAGATAAAATATATGAAACAATTGGTTTCTTAACTTCAAAAGGATGGTAAAAAACGTTACTGGGGATATCCTATGTGATTTGTTTTTGCCATCCTTTCGTAATTTAAAACCCTGCACAGCAGATTATTAATAAAAAGGCAGGAATCTTGAATATGCACGAAGAAGATTTTATAAATCATTTACTTTGGATACATATATGAAAAAGAGGTTGTGCGCGCGTTGGGAGATGATATTATGCAAGTATTAGAAATTCTTGAAAAAGCTCGTGGTGAGACTGAGTTAACAAAAGAGGAGATTGTTTTTCTTTTAAGTACTTCAGATCAAGAAGATAAAGAGAAAATTTTTAGGTTAGCTGGAGAGTTGACATTAAAAAATTTAGGCCCAGAGATTCATCTAAGAGGAATCGTTGAGTTTTCGAATTATTGTTGTCGTAACTGCAATTATTGTGGACTTCGTTTAGATAACGAAAAATTGGTACGCTATCGTATGAGTCCTGAAGAGATTGTGGCTCAATCAGAAGAAGTGGCTGATTTAGGCTTAGGTACGGTTGTGTTACAATCTGGTGAAGATTATTGGTATACTAAAGATATGATTACAGATATAATTCGAGAGATTAAGGCTAAAACCGATTTAGCGATTACATTAAGCTTAGGAGAACGCAAATTTGATGAATTAAAGGCATGGCGTGAGGTTGGAGCCGATCGATATCTTTTAAAACAAGAAACTGTCAATTCTACGATATTTAAAGAAATTAAACCCGATTCACGTTATGAAGAGAGATTTGAAGTTCTTGAACACTTAGCTGATTTAGGCTATCAAGTTGGATCTGGAGGAATGATAGGACTTCCAGGTCAATTGATTGAAGATCTAGCAGATGACCTTATCTATATACGTGAAAAGCCAGTAGGGATGGCAGGGTTTGGCCCTTTTATTTCTCATGGTGATACTCCATTTAGTATGCTTCCAAATGGAGATGGTGAATTAACATTGTTACTTTTAGCAGTAGCTCGCATTGTATTGAAGAAAGTTTTTTTACCTGCTACTACAGCTTTGGAGACTCTTATTCCAGACGGAAGACAAAAAGCGATTAAAACAGGTGCAAATGTAATTATGCCTAATATGACCCCACTTAAATATCGAAAATTATATGAAATCTATCCAAATAAAGCACAAACTGATTTAGATGAGGTGGTTGAATTGATCAACTCTATAAGACGTGTAGTGGGCAAAGGCCGTGGAGATACTTTTTAATTAAAACAACAAGGAGGATTTATAATTATGGATCTACAACGAAAATCTCTGTTCTTATTAGATGGGAACAGTTTAACTCACCGGGCATTTTATGCATTGCCCCCTATGAATACTAAGGATGGAGTACCTACTAATGCTGCTTTTGGGTTTATCCGGATGTTACTAAAACTTATCAAAGATGAAAAACCTGATTTTCTAGCAGTGGCTTTTGACTTAAAAGCCCCAACCTTTAGACATAAGGAGTTTGCAGAATATAAAGGAACTCGTAAAAAAACTCCAGATGAATTGGTGCCACAATTTGATCTGATAAAAGAGATTGTAAGAGCTTTTGATATCCCTATCTATTCTCTTGAAGGATATGAAGCAGACGATCTGTTGGGCACATTAGCAAAAGCTGGTGAGAAACAGGGTCATCATGTTACTATTGTTACTGGAGATAGAGATGCACTTCAGTTGGTTTCTGAAAACATTCGAGTAATGTATAACAAAAAAGGGATAACTGATATTGAAGATTATACATTAGAAAAAGTTCGCGAAAAATATGGAGTCGATCCAATCCAGTTAATCGAAGTTAAAGCTCTGATGGGGGATAAATCAGATAATATTCCAGGGGTTCCAAGCATTGGAGAAAAGACAGCAATCTCATTGATTAAAGAGTTTTCAACTTTAGAAGAAGTGTTGGCAAATATTGATAAGATAAGTGGTAAGAAAAGAAAGGAAGTTCTAACTAATCATAAAGATGATGCTATTTTGAGTAAACGTTTAGCAACTATTATGATTGATGTACCGTTAGATTTTGATTTTGATAAATGTCAGTTAACAGAGCCAGATTCTAATAAAGTGGTGGAAGTCTTTAAAAAACTAAACTTCCGTACTTTGGTAGATCAATTTACTGTAAAAGAAGAAATTGATATTTCTCAGATAAAATATAAAACTATAGAAGAGGAAGTTGAACTAGAAAAAGTTGTTTCTGGTTTGCGAAATGAAAAGGTAAATCTGGAGATTTTGTTATCAGAAGAAGATCCTATGTATGGTGAAATTCTGGGAATTATCTTAAAGGGTGAAAAAGAAGATATTTATTATATACCACTTGCAAAATATGATAATCAAATTCCAACTATAGTAAAAGAATTATTAGTCGATGGGGATTGCTCAAAATTAATCTATAGGGCTAAGCGCCAGATGGTTGCACTTCGTAGATATGGAATTGAACTTAACGGGTTAGTTTTTGATCCTGATATTGCTGTTTATTTACTCAAACCATCTGAGAAGAACCCTGATTGGTGGGAGATTGTTAATGGATATTTAATGATAACACTTCCTGATAACCTTTCAGATGAAGAAAATTCTATTAATTCGGTTGTTTTACGAGTAAGTCTCTTAAATCGTTTAGAAGAAGTATTGATCAGCCAGATGGGAGAGGCAGAATTAATTCATCTTTTCGAGAAAGTAGAGATTCCTTTAGAAGAAGTGTTGGCAGAGATGGAGTTTAATGGGATTGATCTTGATGAAGATTATCTTAAAGAATTATCTGAAGAATTGGAACAGCGTATTCAGAAGATCAGTGAGAAGGTTTATGAAATTGCAGGTACCAAATTTAATCTGAATTCTCCAAAGCAATTGGGTAAGATTCTCTTTGAAGAAATGAAGATGCCAGTGATTAAGAAAACAAAGACAGGCTATTCCACCAATGCTGAGGTTTTGGAAGAATTAGATAAAATAGATACAACCGGGATTATCAGTTATATTCACGAATATCGAGAATTAGCCAAGTTAAAATCCACATATGTAGATGCTTTACCGCCTTTAGTGCATCCTGAGACAGGACGGATTCATACTTATTTTAATCAAACAGTAACAGCAACCGGAAGATTAAGTAGTACTGAGCCTAATCTGCAAAATATCCCTATTCGCACAGAAGAAGGACAAAAGATTAGAAAAGCTTTTATTGCTGAAAAAGGTGGAGAAAATATTCTCTTAACAGCAGATTATTCTCAGGTTGAACTAAGGATTTTAGCTTATATCTCTAAAGACCCAGGCTTAATTGGAGCTTTTAAAGAGAATGCAGATATTCATACTAAGACAGCGGCAGAAGTTTTTGAACTATCACCAGAAGAGGTAGATAAAGAACATCGTCGGCGGGCAAAGGCGATTAATTTTGGAATTGCTTATGGTTTGAGTTCATTTGGTTTATCTAGAGATTTAGGTATTCCGGTAAAGGAAGCTGAAGAATATATCACAAAATATTTTACTCGTTATCGTGGAGTAAAAGAATATATTGATACTACTATTCAAATGGCGAAAGAACAAGGTTATGTAACCACTTTAGAAAATCGTCGTCGTTATTTGAATGATATTAAGAGTCGTAATTTCCATAAACGGAGTTTTGCAGAAAGAATGGCGATTAATACACCGATTCAGGGAACAGCAGCAGATATTATGAAAATTGCCATGATCAAAGTTTATCATGCTCTTAAAAATGGCAATTATCGTTCGAAACTTTTATTGCAGGTTCATGATGAATTAGTTTTAGAAGTTTATCCAGATGAATTGGAATCTATTATAGAATTGATTCAGAAGGAGATGGAGAATGCTTATTCGATAGATGTTCCACTTCTTGTCGATATTGAGTCTGGTTCTAATTGGCTTGATCAATCATCTGTTTTATGAGGGGGAATAGGCAATGCTGAATCGTGACTTAATCCAAAAGGTATTGACGACAGCTCTTGCCTATGGTGGAGATTTTGTTGAACTCTTCTTTGAAGATAAATCCACAAATGAGATCATTTCCGAAGGTGGAGTGATTGAAAAGGTCAGAACAGGTTTTGAACTGGGCGTAGGTATTCGAGTTATTTATAATGGAAAGGTATCTTATGCATATTCTGAAGATTTATCAAAAGATGCTCTCATTGAAACTGCACGCAATGCAGGAAAGCTAGCTAGAGGTTCGGAAAAGAAGAGGACATTAATAAATCCTACTCCGAAGTTGATTCCTAATTTACATCAGGTGAAAATAGATCCATCATTGTACCAAAGTGAGGATAAAGTTAGATTGGTATCACGAGCTGATCTAGGTGCAAGAATTTCTGATCTAATCAAACAAGTTAAAGTCATTTTAATAGATCAAAAACGAAAGATAATGATTGCCAATAGTGATGGACTTCTTATTAAAGATGAACAGGTATCGACTCGAATGACTGTCAAAGCAGTAGCCAGGCGTGGTGAATTAATGCAGATGGGATCTATTACTAAGGGTAGAACTATGGGAATGGAAATGTTTGACCTTTATGATCCAGCTATTATAGGCCAGAGTGCTGCCGAGCAGGCTTTAATAATGTTAAATGCCAGACCAGCACCAGCGGGGAAGATGGATGTAATTATTAACAATGGTTCTGGTGGCGTTCTTTTTCATGAAGCTTGTGGACATAGTTTAGAATCAGATGTGATTGTAAAGGGTGCATCAGTCTTTACAGGAAAAGTCGGGAAAAAGGTTGCTTCATCTATTGTTACAGCAATAGATGGGGCAACTCTTTCTAATGAATGGGGTTCTTATAGTATTGATGATGAAGGGACTGTAGCCAAAAGGACGGTTTTAATTGAAGATGGAATTTTACGTGATTATATGTGGGATCGAGTAAGTGCCACAAAAGCTGGTCATCATCTTTTAACTGGTAATGCTCGTCGTATGTCATATCGTCATTTGCCGATTCCTAGGATGACTAATACTTTTATTGATCGAGGTAAAAGTAAAGTTGAAGACTTCTTTAAAAATGTAGATAGAGGTCTTTTTGTCAAAGAGATTAGCGGTGGTCAGGTAAACACTTCGACTGGAGATTTTGTCTTTTCAGTCAAGGAAGGTTATTTGATTGAAAGAGGAGAGGTTTCAGAACCAGTTCGAGGAGCAACATTAATTGGCAATGGGCCAAAAACCTTATTTAAAATTGAGATGATCGCTGATGACCTAGCATTTCATGCAGGAAATTGTGGCAAACAAGGACAGGGGATGCAAATAGGTGTTGGACAGCCTACACTTTTGATAAGTGATATGACAGTTGGTGGAATTAAGAGGCAAGAAATTTGGAGGAAATAGGATGATTGATTTTAAAAAATGGATTGATTTTGGTTTGACTCATGGTGCAGAGGAGATTGAATTTTATTTTGAACGAATCAAATCAAACAAGATTCAAATTTTCACTGGAGATGTAGAATCACTTCTTACTTCCACTTCTCAGGGCATAGGAGTTAGAGTGATTTTTGATGGTAAGATAGGGTTTGCTTATACATCGAATCTTACTAGCAAAGGACTTAAAACGGTTATAATCGCAGCAATAGATAGTGCTAGATTAGTTCAAAAAAGTGAATTACATAAGTTCTCTGATAAAGGTTGGAGATATCCAGAAGTAGAAATTTTCGATTCTGAACTAGGAAGTACAGAGTTAGAAGAGAAGATTCGTTATGGAATAGAACTCGAAAGGTCTGCACTTGATTTTGATCCACGGATTGTGAGGATTCCTTTAGCAAAGTATGAAGATGAAGAGAAGGAAGTTTATATAGTTAATTCTAAAGGACTTAACGAGCATTATAATAAAACTATAGCCAATGCGATTTTAACAGCTATTGCTAATGAAAATAATGAGAATCAGACGGGTTTGGGAATTGGGTTTGGGAAAAAGTTAAGTGATCTGGACTCTCAGAAAATTGGTGAACAAGCCGCGAGACAGGCTATTTCATTGTTGGGAGCAACTGCTGTTCCTACTCAAGAGGTTTCTGTACTTTTTAGTCCATATGCAGGTTCTCTTTTGTGTGCTCCTTTTGGATCAGGATTTTTAGCTGGAAGGGTGCAGAAGAATAAATCTTATTTTAAGGGTAAGCTGGGGGAGAAAGTTGCTAGTTCATTGGTTACACTGATTGATGACGGCCTTTTAGAGGGAGGATTTCAAACGACTCCCTTTGATGATGAAGGAATACCTTCACAGAAGACAATCGTTGTGGAGAAGGGAATATTAAAAAGTTATCTATATGATACTTATTCAGCCGGAAAAGCTGGAATCTCTTCCACTGGAAATTCTCGGAGAAAAAGTTATCAAGAACTTCCAGAATCAACACTTACAAATTTTTATTTACAGCCAGGTAATTATACAAAAGAAGAGATGATTTCTGAAATGAAAGAAGGATTGTACATATTAAATTTATCAGGAGTAGGTAGTGGAACCAATCCTATCTCTGGTGATTTTTCTGTTGGTGCTTTAGGTATCTGGATTAAAGATGGAAAGCTGACTCATCCTGTTAGTGGAGTAATAATAGCAGGTAACTTTTTCGAGATGTTAAATGATATCGTACAGATTGGTAATGATATGAGTTTTAATTTTATAACTAAGTTTATGGGAATGCCTTCGATATTGGTTCGAAAATTGATGGTTACAGGTATATAGTTTTATGCAGGTTAACTGTTGTAACAATTTACACTCATAGGTTATCCACCATATGTCCATCCTAAGATTACATTAATAAATCAATCAAAGGGGGATTTGGATGGACTTAAGATATGATGAATATCAGCCGATTCATTCTACTGAAAATGGCCTTAATTATGGTTTATATTATTGTTCGATCTGTAATAATGATACACTGCATCAAGTTGTGGATGTAGATTTTGATAACTATGATGTTAGATGCAGTAATTGCGGTACAACAGCAGTAACTAGAGCAGATAATTTTGATTTGTATGAAGAAGAGTCTAAGCGTTGTAATCAGGAGATAGGAGCGTTTTTGGCTGATGGTGAGGAGTATATTTAAGATTTATTATTATATGGTTCATTTTTACTTTTGTGACTAACCTCTCTTAAAGTGTTTAAGAGGGGTTTTTTGTTTGTTTAGAATAATAAAAATGTCATAATAGTAAAAATGTGAAGGGTTTGAGTGTGCTTTGACGAAATATAATGAATAAGTATATCGTGTTAAAGAAAGGAAGGTTAATTTGAATTAGTCTGGTTATATTTACGTTTTGCGAAACGAAAAAAGAGCCCTTGTAGGCTCAAAGTAAGTGTTTAAATGCTTACCAAATGTTATTTGAAATGAATTGTAACTGATTTTTGCATTTTTCAACAGATGCATTAACAGTTGTTTTGATTTTATAAATCCTCATGCTTTCTCCAGGTGTCAATAGTAGGATTGGCTTAGATAAAGCAGAAGATATTCTTCCAGAACCCATGAAGTCGTCAAGAAGAACAATGTGATTGTCAGGGTCATCTGTTGTAAAGTGATTTATATTACGATAGACAATATCTCTAATTTTTTCGAGATAAACCATTGTTTGTTTATTTGGAACATTTCTGGAGTTTTTAGTAGTTGACCATGTACAATGTGTTAAAATCACCATTTGAATTTTTGGAGTATTATCTTGTAAAGTAGGTGTTAAGTTTTTTCTAAATTCGCTTCCTGGATCTGAAAGCGTTTTGAGTAGTAGGTTTAAAGAGTTGATAGATTGTTGGTCTGTTCTTACGGGAACAATCAATGCATCAGCTGCATGCCATGCTAAATGTGTCCCGCCTGCAAAAAATGGTGAAGTATCAATTAAACATTTATTACATTTAGTTTCCCCCATTTCTCTTTCAATTTCTCTTTTAAGGGATAGCAGAATACTATTAATGGCTGTTTCTTGTTGAGTACCCGTCAAGTTTTTTGCTAGATTTAAAGCTGTATTAATTTGTGAGGGTAGTAAATATAATTCACTTGATGAAGGAATATAGTAGGAGTTATCGCGGAAAAATTTATTTGTTGCAGAAATTTGAGAAGCAATTCTTGCAGGTTTTCCTAAACCAGGAATGATGTATGGTAATATCATATCCACGATATTAACGGGAGAATTAACATAGTAATTATTATCATAAAAATATGATAAATTCCCTTGAGGACATGCATCAATAGCTAAGATATCCTTGACTAGATATGATAGGTTAAAAGATAAAGTTGTTTTTCCAATGCCACCCCTTAAGTTGCAAATAGCATATTTACTAAATCTAGGTAAATCGAACATTACGTCTTCACCTTGAGAAATCAGATATTGTCTTTCTACAATCGGTTTAATGCTTGAAACCATATTTATTTTTCCTCCTTTTCTTATCTTAATTCCATATTAGCACTTATAAACAGAAGTGTCAATAGAGAAAACGGAAATATAGTTATTGAATGTGGAAAATCAGATTAGGCACTTCGCAGAAACGCATATATAACATTCTTTACACTATCGTTTCGGGAACGTCGCATATGGCGAAAATGTTCTGCAATAGTGAAAAATATTGAGAAAAATTTGGGATGAAATGATGGATTTTAAAAAAACCAAAAGAATATTAGGTTGTTTTGCTTTGTTTGGACTAATACATTGTAAAGATATTGTTCAAGAAGAAATCGATGTTATTTTGTCTTTTATAGAGATTTTTAAATACACAACTTTCGCAGTTCGGTGCAAGGTCTGACTTAAGTGTCGCATTTTTCTATATATGCCATTAAACGAGATTTTGCATCGCGGAAGTTGAGTTAAAAAAACATTAAATGAGGTGTGAGCGATGAAAAAAGTAATGAAACAATTTTGTGGATTTATTATTTTAGGCATATTCTTGACTTTATTCTTGAACGGTTGTACCGATCAAGCAACTACAAAAGAGTTGCAGGAATCTGATATACCTTCAAATATTGTATTCAGACCTACATTTGAAATTATTGAAGGTGATCTTATAGCGGGCACAGCTTTTGCAGTAAAATTTGGTGAAGAAGGGAGTACGATTATTTTGACGGCGCTGCATATTTTTGGCCCTGCTGGTGGTTTAGAAGCCGATATTCCTGCCAGTGAACTTCCTAGTTATGTTGCCAAAGTCACGTTAAATGATTTGTTTGAGAAATCTTATGTAGGTGTTGCGAACGAGGTTTTAGTCATTCCAAAATCAAAACCATATCCAGAATCAATTGATAAAGATGTTGCAGCATTTACTAACATATCAAGTGAAAATATTTTAACATTAGAACTTTATGGTGAAAAATTGTCTGTAGGAGAGCCAGTATGGTTATTGGCATCAGTAATGGGTGGAGAATCGTCGGATAAAAAATTAAATAAAGGGAAAGTCATTAAATCTGAGAGTAAGCAGTTAGTTTTCCAATATGATAATTCTGATATAGGTCTTACAGCAACAAGTGGTGCTCCAATATTGAATAGTAATCTTCAAGTCGTAGGAATAAATATTGCATGTGGATCCAAAAATGGTAAACTATATGGTTTCGCTAATCCTTCAATTAGTGTAATAAAACTTCTTAAGGAAGCGTTAAGAAATTAGGACTATTTCAAGGATGTCAATATAAGATTCAGATTTTCGGGGGCGCTTAGATGGCTGATTTGGTATTTAAATTTGTAATAGTGAAGAATTACCGCCAGTACACTCATGATTTAAGTAATGAGTGTGCGAGCGGTAATCTGTTACACATCAAATGGATAATACATAAAGAGATCTTTTTTCAAATTCATCTTATACGAAAATGATCTACATCAGCATATTTACATTGAAGATCTGGAGAAGAGAAATTTCTAAAATAGTCATAACTATGCTTCAAACATATACTAAAATACTTATGGCATATCTGATAATCGTCTTCATTACATGTTTTACAGGGAATATCTTTTTGATACTTTGATCGCTGAGGGGGCGATAGAAACTTAGAAACCTTCTTTGAATTCCAAAACGCTTCAATGGATTGATCATTTAAATTTCCCAGAATCACTTCTGGTATGTAGGGGAGTTGCTCACAAATAGTTACTTGACCATCAGGCAGTAAGATTACAGATGTTCTACAACTGTTACAGATACTGCGAAACTCAAAAGGATTTTCAGAATCATGATTTTTACTAAGAAATACTTCCTTTTGAAAACCGTAATGTCCAATTATTGGAGTATTAAATTTATGTTTATATCTGTTCACAACTTCATTAGCACGTATCATTTGTTCTTCAGTAGGAAAAAGGGAGTCTACATGTCTCCAAATAGAACGGCTATATTGAATCAAATCAACTCTTTCGACTTCTAAAGAACTGCAAAAATCCAAAAAATTATCTAAATCATCAATGTTATAACCATTAACAACACATCTCAATCCAACTGCAATTTCAGCCTCTTTCAAATTTTTTATTGTTTGCACAGTACGATCCAGAAATTCAATATCCATTCCTGTTAAGAATGCTGCTAATTCCGGTTTATGTGAATCAAGACTAATCTGTATTTTATTTAGACCGCCTTTTTCTTTTAATTGTAAACAGGTCTTTTGATCCAAATAGGATTTAGTTGAAGTGAAATAAGACAAACCCTTTTTGTGTAATAATTCCATAATATCTATAAAATCTTTTCGTTCAAATGGATCTCCACCAGATAATAAAACATATTCACATCCCTTTTTAACACATTCATCAAAAAGTATTTCTAAGCGTTCTAAAGGAATATAGTTAGTTATTTGATCTTTTGAATGATAACAGTATTTACAGTTCATTTTGCAACTTGATGTTACATTGTAATTGACTATAATAGGAAAGTCAATCTTTTGATTTTCATAATCCAGATTGATCTCTTGATTAGGTATAATAAAATCGTCTACACAATATTTTTGATGTATTAATGGATTAGTTTTTTCATCTTTAACTAAAATATTTTTTATTTTAAGATTTTTTTCAATAACTCTAAATTCTTTTTCAATTAAGTTTTTATTTTTTTCATTATACTCCTGATGAATAATAAAACAAAACTCTTTTAAAACCTGTTCATATGTTTTTATACCATCGAACATGGTCAACAAAACTGCATAAACTGGATGAATAAAAAATATTTCAGATGGCTGATCAGTAAAATCTTCTAAGGTATAAATTAAAATTCTTTTTTGATTTTTTTTTAATCGAACTCGTGAATTTAATATAAGTCCCATTTGATCACCTCAACACATATAAGTATTGGTGGGTTTAAATAACCCACCAATCTTTAGAATTTATAATGGATACTAGGGCCATAAATAATACTGCATTTGTTAGGTGTAATTACTGGCATTCCAATTTTTTCTAGATCAACCGGTTCAAGTTTTAATAGACTCATAATAACACCTCCTTTACTGCATGTATTCTATAATATGGTTCATTTTTCCTTTTTATTAAAAGAAGTTTTTTAAAAAATCCTAAATATTTTTTCTATAAATATTATTGTGAAATTCGTCCGAGAGATAGAAGGTGTTAGACAAAGAGGAGAGTATATTGTAAGAAGCAGATGAATTAATTATATATGGTGTTATTGACTATGGGTATCTTTGATATATTATTTTTAGAAAGGAGCAGTTGTTTTGGATAAAAAAGAAATAAAACGAAATGAAGTGTTTTTGTTTTTATAAACTATGGTTTCTTCAATAGTTTATATATGGGCCAGTGTATTTTTTGTATTTTTTGTTAGAAATGTTTTGTTATTTTTGATTATAGACATACCTTTTACATTGCTTATGTTCAATATTTATCCTATAAGCCAAGAAGACTCCCTCCTCTAAGCTTTTGCGTAGGGGGGAGATGAATTGGCGGTTTTCTCTTGAATCGAACATATGTTTGTGCTATAATATACTTACGAGAGGAGGTGTTAACATTGAAGGATGTTCCCTACTTAACTACTACTAATAGACTACACACAGGACGAACACAGTATTCTATATTGCAAGAAATGTGTCATACTTCAAAAAATCTATATAACTATACATTGTACACTGTAAGACAGTACTTCTTTGAAAACAAAAAATTTCTTAATTACGAGAAAGCCTATCATATAGTAAAAAATAATGAGAACTATAAACTTTTACCTTCACAGGTAGCACAGCAGGTGATGAGATCTGTAAATGAAGATTTTGAGGCTTTTTTTGGACTAGTTAAGAAAAAGCGAACAGAAATATATAAACCTAAAACTAACCTTCCTCATTACCTTCCTAAAAATGGTGTAAGAGAGATCACTTTCACACCAGCACATTTCACAATTCTTCACAAACACGTTCGTCTAACTCTTCCTAAACATATTAAAAAAAAATATAACTTAAAATTTCTATACTTTCCAATACCACCGCATATTAGAGATTATCCCGTAAAAGAAGTGCAAATACAACCCTATCACAGTTGGTTCAAAATCGCATTTAAATACATTGACACAAAAAAGTACAAACTTGTAAAAAAGGATACTGCTATTATGGCAATAGATTTAGGAATAGACAATCTTTGCACTATAGTTTCAGAAAAATTCAGTCAGCCTACCATCATAGACGGTAGAGGTATAAAATCATACAACAGACTGTTTAATAAGAAACTCGCAAAGAAAAAATCGACAGCCATGAATTGTAGTGGGCAACATATGACAAAAAGCATAGCCAGGCTCTATGAAAAAAGAAATAACTATATGAGAGATAAAATACATAAAATATCCTGTACTATTGTAAGTGAAGCAGTAAAAAATAATATTAACACCATATGTATTGGCTACAATGAAGGATGGAAAACCAAATGTAATATGAGTAAAGTTGTCAATCAAAAATTCGTCTCCATACCATATAAGAAACTGATAAAATATATAACTTATAAAGCAAAAAAATATGGAATAGAGGTAATGACTCAAGAAGAAAGCTATACATCAAAATGTGATGCTCTGGCATTTGAAGAAATAAGAAAACATGAAGCCTACAAAGGAAAAAGAGTAAGCCGAGGGATATTCCTATCTTCAACAGGAAAACTCATTAATGCGGATGTCAATGGAGCTCTAAATATCTTACGAAAATGTAAAGGCGACTTCTCTGTTCAGGGAATAGTCAATAGAGGTTGTGTGTTCCAGCCAAAAAGAAGTCTAGAAGATCAAACTTCTTTTGAAGCTCCCACCTCTTAGCGAAAGCGTAGGTGGCGAGTAGTTTCACTTTAGATATCCAAAGAGGATTAAGATAGAGGAAAAACACATAGTTATTCAGACAAAACTAAAGGAATATAAATTTTGTTTGAATGAAATCACAGATATAAAAGAAACATATTGCCGTTCTGGCACAGCATATAAAATTAGAATTGATAATATGATTCGACCACAAAAAGTATTTTAGGTACACTCGCATACTATATATAGTGATGAAATCGCCTACTCATCACTATATATAGTATGCGAGCCTTTGTGTGGCTACTTTTTGTGGGCTAATCATAATATTATTTTTGCATTTTATTTTGAGACCCATGATTCTATAGAATTAGAAAATTTTATTGAAAATTTAGAATCAGAAGTAAATAAACTACAGAAAGAGTTTTCAAAATAAAAAACTTCCAGCAAATTAATGACTGGAAGTTTTATCATATACCGTTATTCCGGTATTAAGGATTTCGTAAACAAAAGCTGTAGGATCACTTATATCCAACTTATCCGAAGAATATGGAACAGCTTCAATGAAATTAGTAATAACCTTGTCAATCATAGATTTGTTTTTATCCATTTGAACAGCCTCCTTGTTTTATTGAGCAATTCAGCAGAATAATCATAATCGAAATCTTCCATGAGTTCGAATTCCTGATCTGGATATCGTGTAGCAATATTAAGTGGATTTAGTTCATGTAATATATTAAGTAAATCTATTGGGATTTCGGAATCTAAATGTGTAAGTTTTCATGTCAATGTGTTTAATAACTGGTGATAATTTCCTCGACTTATTGTTCTTTTTCCAGTACTTCACGATCGTTTTATGTTTAAAGTTAACGCCGAAAAGAGGCATTGTTCCTGAACGGTTTATATGATCCTAAATCGTAACAATTCTTTTTTTATCAAATGAAGGATTATAATTGTTAAAGTTGAAATAATATATTACATATTGGTCAAAGGAGGGGATATTGTGACTATTCAAGAATTTATCAACTTCGTTTTAGAAAAAATCATCTCTTTCTATCATCCTGAAAAAGTATATCTATTTGGCTCTCAAGCAAGGGGAGATGCTACTAAAGATAGTGACATAGATTTTTTAATTGTTAATAATTCTACCGTACCAAAACGTCAAAGAGCACTAAAATTCAGAAAAACACTTCGTGGTAATTACATGTATCCTGTTGATATTTTGATTTATACTCCAACAGAATTTCAAACCGAGCAGGAAATTAAAGGTACAATTGCTTATCATGCTACAAAGGAGGGAACTTTAATTTATGGATCTCAAACTTCAAAAAGTAACTAATGAGTGGTTTCATTTTGCCGAAAATGACTTAAAGGCAGTGGTCAAATTATCAAATGATTTCAATGCGATTACATGCTTCCATTGTCAACAATCTGCTGAGAAATATATTAAGGGGTTGCTACTTTATCTTCAAATTAATTTTAAAAAATCTCATGACCTATACTATCTTATGGAGTTATTAGATTATGAAATACCTGATCAAATTTTTGAAACCGCTGATTATTTGAATGAATACGCAGTTGAAACTAGATATCCAGGGGATTATGAAGAGATAACAAATGATGAAGCTACACAAGCTATAAACTATGCTAAGCTCATTAAAAAGTTCATCATAGATTTAGCAAACTAAAACGACTTTTCCCCAGAATCGTAAAATATTAAACCACTATTCATGTTTTAATAACATCCATAGTGGTTTTTTTACATTTAATTTACCAAATGCTAATACATTTAATAAACTACCTTGTGTTTCTGTTCATGATTTTTTTGAACTACAGCCAAATTATATCAAAAACTTATACTAGTATTACTCAAAATGCAAGAACTTAGTAGTATTAAGCGAATGCATTTGCAAATCAAAATCCGTTTTGCTAAATTATCCATATCAATTGCATTAATTCTAATTTACTTACATGTTTATCCTCTTTTTTAACCAAAAAACCACCATTACATGGTGGTTAAATAGTATCAAGGCTAGCGAATTATAATCTAAAATCATTTTAACTATCCTGATATTTTTGATTTTTTCAATCAAACTGCACGCTCCCAAATTAAATGAACTGTTTGTTGCTTTCCATTCACTAAAAATGGGTCTGTACTTATATCCAACTCATCACCAGTGAACTTATAATAACGTTCCTGACTTTCACCAAATGGATAGTATTTTTCTCCTTCTAAAGATCTTACTTCAAAGGATTTTAACTTTCGAGTACTAATAAAAAGTTTATTTAACATTTTTTATCCTTTTTGATTTGAATATTTTATTTGTACTTCCTTATTACATATTCTACAAAGGATCTAGAAAACCTTTTTATTATTACAATAAATTTAATTACTAGTATAAGTTACAATTAATATAATATATTCTGAACTGTTGCTCCAAAATAAGGCATACTTACTTGTAAATTATCCAACTCAAAATTATTACTCCCTATTACATTCCCCTTAATTATATTTCTACCACTATGCCATCAAGAGCAAACTTGAAATTAACATCATGATGCTTTTGTTTTAGTTCTTTAAAATAGTCCCATTCAAATCTATTATTTTTATTTCTTCTATATATGAAGAAGCGTTAGAGAATCAAGAGAAAGCGACAGAGATATGGGAAGAAGAATTAGGAGAAAAGCATCCATGTTTAGCGACTTCGTATAATAATTTATCGATGATATATTTGGCTATGGAAAGATTAGAAGAAACATTAAAATATCAACAGAAATCATTTAATATACTAAAAGAAAAATTTTCAGAAGATCATCCTAATTTAATAACAGCAAGAAAAAATCTAGCCTATATAATTTATTTAATCCAAAACAGCAAAACCCCTGAAAAAATCATGCAGCCCACACCCAACTCCAAAAAATGACTTCAATACTGAAGTCATTTTTTCATCCCGTCTTTTAAAACTCCCCCAATTATGTTAAACTAATAATGTGGCAAAAACGAAAATGGAGGACTAAATATATGCCTGAATTACCAGAAGTAGAAACTATCGTTCGTTCCTTACGACCAATGATTACAGGCAAAGAGATTGTCGATGTAGAAATCGGGTATTCTCCCATTATTGGATATCCAGATGCTGAAACTTTTGCGGCTGAACTACTTGGTCGAAAGATAGAAAGTGTCAGACGAAGAGGAAAATATATAGTTTTGGAAGTAACTGGTGATGATCTTCTTCTTACCCATCTTCGTATGTCTGGACGCTTGATCTATGTCTCTAAAGATGTAGAAGTAGAAAAACATACTCATGTTATTATTTCTTTTAACGATAATCATCAACTGCGTTTTGTGGAAGTTCGCAAATTTGGACGAATGTTTTTGATTTCTAAAGATAATCCAGAAAAAGCGGGAGGGTTTGCAACGCTTGGCCCAGAACCTTTAGAGATCACGTTAGAAGATTTTATATTAAGATTAGAAGGAAAAAAAGGAAAGATCAAACCATTGATCTTAAAGCAAGAGTTCCTTGCAGGCATAGGTAATATTTATGCAGATGAAGCGCTTTTTTTAAGTAAGATTCATCCTGAACGGATAGTTGATACATTAACCCATGAGGAAAAGGTACTTCTTTTTCAGGCGATTCAAGAAGTATTGACGATTGGGATTAATAATAGAGGTACTTCCAAGAGAGATTATGTAGATGCTTTTGGCAAAAAAGGTAGTAATCAGAATCAATTGAAGGTATATGGGCGAGAAGGAGAGAAATGTAAAGTTTGTGGGTCTGAAATTAAAAGAATTAAGGTTGGGGGCAGAAGTAGTCATTATTGTCCTAAATGTCAACGAGTGATGTAGTTGAGGTGGAAGGAAGTGATTTAATTGGCGTTAATTCAAATGCGTGATGCTTATAAAGCTTTTATCGATCAGGAAGTGTTAACAGGTGTAACCTTTCAGATACATCCCAAGGAACGAGTTGCTCTGATTGGTCCAAATGGAGCAGGAAAAAGTACTATTTTAAAAATTATTATGGGAATGGAAGATTTAGATGAAGGGGAATTCACAAAAAGTGGCCAGGCTACTTTAGGTTATCTTCCTCAAGATTTTGATTGGGATTGTGATGTTACTTTATATGCGGGTATGTTGGAAGTATTCCAGAGCATTCTCGCTATTAGTGATAGGTTGAGAAAATTAGAAGCAGAGATGGGGAAAGTTGAAGTACTGGAAAATGAAATACTTTATACAAAAGTAATGGCTGAATATTCTAAGATGCTGGAACGTTATGAATCTATGGATGGCTATTCTATAGAAAGTCGGATTAAAGGTGTATTGAAAGGGCTTGGTTTTAATGAAAAAGATTTTCAACTAAAGATAAATCAGTTAAGTGGTGGACAAAAGACAAGAGCAGGACTTGCTAGACTTCTTTTGACTACTCCTCATCTTTTACTGTTAGATGAGCCAACTAATCATCTGGACTTAAATGCTAGAGAATGGTTAGAAGGTTTCTTAAAAGATTATTCAGGTTCAGTATTGATTATCTCTCATGACCGATATTTTCTAGATCAGATAGTAAATCGGGTTATGGAATTACGTTATGGTGATTTGGAACATTATCCTGGCAATTATTCATTTTATATTAAAGAACGACAGCGACGTTTATTAGAGTGGCAAAGAGAATATGATAAGCAACAGGAAAAGATCGCCACTACTGAAGAATTTATCAGACGAAATATTGAAGGTGTTAATACTAAGCAGGCTCAAGGACGTAGAAAGCGTCTAGAACGGCTGGAGAGAATCAAAAAACCACCAGTTGATTTAAACATACCTAAAATTCATTTTACCTCCAAGAAGCGAAGTGGGAATGATGTACTGAAAATTGCTGAACTAAGCAAAAGATATCCAGGATTGACCTTATTTGAAAATGTCAATCTTAATCTTTATCGTGGAGATAAAATAGGTATTGTAGGTCCAAATGGGGCCGGGAAAACTACTTTTCTAAAGGTAATCTTAGGTCAACTAGATTCAGATGATGGTCAGGTTGTAGAGGGTGCAGGAGTTCAAATCACATATTATTCTCAGGAGCATGATAGTTTGGCTAATGATGAACTTTTACTTAATTATTTTAGATATAAATATCGTCTTACTGAACAGGAAGGAAGAGATTTATTAGCAAAATTTCTCTTTATTGGTGATGATGTTTTTAAAGAGATTGGAAATTTAAGTGGTGGAGAGCGAAGCAGATTGGTAATAGCTGAACTTTCATTAGAAAAAGGAAATCTGATGATTTTAGATGAACCGACAAATCACTTAGATATTACAGCGACCGAAGTACTAGAAGAAGCTTTAAAAGATTTTAATGGGACAATCCTAATGGTTTCTCATGACAGATTTTTTGTTGAGAGGATTGCTAATAAAATCTGGGAGATAGATAAAGGCAAGGTTAAGGAATACTACGGAACTTATTCTAAATATAAACGCAAAAAAGAAGAAGAGGTTAAAATTATTGAAGAAAAGAAAGTCTCTGGTGTAAAAAAGGATTTTCTTAAAAAACAGAAAGAAAGAAATGAAGAACAGATACTTCAACGTAAAATCGAAGAAGTAGAGAGTGAGATTCACACTCTCGAAATTAAGAGAGATATTTTGGCTGACGAATTGGCTGATCCAACCCTTTATCAGCGTTCAGAAATTGATTTTCTTAAAAAGAATGAAGAATATCAAAATATTTGTAAACGTCTAGAGGAACTTTATCAGAGCTGGGAAACTATGGTCTCCTGATATAGACAGACACCAAACCTATCCCCTTAGAATACCATGAAATGTGGTTGACTACAGAAAGGGGGAAGGTAATGGATTTATTATACATATTATTTCTGGCTATAGCAATCAGTCTTGATGGTTTTTTTGTAGGTGTTACCTATGGAATTCGTAAAATTAGAGTATCTCTATTACCACTTTGTATAATAAGTATTACGTCTAGTTTGGTGATTATGGCTGCTATGACTGTAGGAAGCACCTTCCTTAAACTTATTTCACCTATGATTGCACAGATTGTGGGAGCATCAATTTTAATTGGAGTAGGGATAATGGTTTTGTATGAAACCTATAAATCCCTTAAGATTCAGAAGGATATTGAAGAAGGCTATGAGATAATTTATGCTAAAACGAAAGAAGAAAAGGAACCTCGTCAATGGATTTCCTGGGAGATAAAAACTTTAGGAATTATTATCACCATTTTAAGAGAGCCTACAGAAGCAGATTTTGATGCCTCTGGGTCAATTAGCAATTATGAAGCGATTTTTTTGGGGCTTGCTCTGGCTTTAGATGCTTTAGGTGCAGGGTTTGGAGCAGCTTTGACAGGTTATAACCCGATTTTGATTCCGATGTCTGTAGGTTTAACTAAATTTATCTTTTTATATGCTGGAAATTTTTTTGGAGCTCAGTTTAAACACCATCTCAATAGCAAGACTGCGTATTTACCAGGAATAATTTTATTGTTACTTGGAGTATTTAAATTATTTTAACGACATTTCAGAAGGAAGTTCCCCTTCTCTATAGATGGGGGTGTTAACACTTGTGTAAGTTTAAAACTTCAGTGGGAGTATAATTTTCCTTCTGAAGTCGTTAAACTTAAGAAATAATAACGTAGTTTTTATTTCGACTTTGAGGAGGCAAAAATGATGTTCCGGATTGGGTTGACTGGTGGAATAGCTAGTGGTAAAAGTACAGTTGCTAATTTACTGAAAAATATGGGAATTCCAGTGATCAATCTGGATTTGATTAGTCGTCAGATTTTGATGAAGGGAACTCCCGGTTATCGGGAGGTTATCAATGTTTTTGGACAGACTATTCTTACATCGATTGGTGAGATTAACCGAAAAGAGTTGGGAAAAATTATTTTTAATAGTCCCCAAAAAAGAAAGAAATTGGAATCTATCACGCATCCTTTGATTTTAGCAAAAATGGAAGAGGATATAAAAAAAATAGAGGATAGCGGTGAAGAGGTTGTCGTAGTTGAAGTTCCGCTTTTAATCGAAGTAGGGATGGTTGATCAGTTTGATCAAATTTGGTTGGTCTATGTAGATAAAACTACCCAACTAAAACGCTTAAAAAAGAGAGATGATCTTAATGAAGAAGAAGCAATTGCTAGAGTTAAGGCACAGATGTCCCTTGATGAAAAAAAAGCTTTTGCAGACAGTTTGATCATTAATACAGGAGAAGTTGAAGAGTTACAAGAACAAATAGAAAAAATTTGGAGGGATATTAAATGCCAAGAATTGCTTTAATTGCTCATGATAAAAAAAAGGAAGATATGATTGAGTTTGCCCGTAATCACAAAGAAGTTTTATCAAAATGTCAATTATGGGCAACAGGAAGCACGGGGAAACTTTTGATTGATAAAGTTGAGTTACCTGTAACCAGGCTTCAATCTGGCCCGATTGGTGGAGATCAACAGATTGGTGCTATGATAGCTACAGAGGATATAGATGCTGTAATATTCTTACGTGACCCTCTTACTGCTCAACCTCACGAGCCTGACGTTTCTGCTCTTCTTAGACTCTGCGATGTTCATAATGTTCCTTTAGCTACAAACATGGCTACAGGTGAGATTGTTATTCGAGCAATTGCATATGATATAAATTAAGATGAATAAATTTATTAATTAATTTATTAATTAATTAGGAATCAAAACTAAAATATATTAATATAAATAGTATGATTAGCCCACAAAAAGTAGTCGCACAAGAGCTTGCATACCATATAAAGTACTGAAATGGCG
>JAGMES010000066.1 GCA_023128035.1 Halanaerobiales bacterium
ATCTAATTCTGAAATGTTTTCTCTTGTAGAATGTATTGCATCAAGTTCTGATTGTATTTTATCTATCTCACTTAATTCCTGTTGTATAATCTGGGTTTCAATTTTCCCTACAATAGCTGGATATTTCTTTCGTTGACTTTTATATCTTAAAGCGATGGCTATTTGATTTAAACAATAAATATGTCCTTTAATATATCTATCAGCTCTTTTTTCTTTCGTTTTTTTAACCTCTTGCTTACATAAATCTATTACCTCATTAAAAATTCGTATAGCTTTAGCATAATCCCCTAAATAAAGTTGTGCTATTCCGAGAGAAGTTTTTAACTTTATTATCAAGTCAATATTTCCTTTAAACTCATACAAGTGTCCATAATATAGATTATTTAGAATAGTACTTCCTGATCTTTTATCCGTTCCTAATTGAGCTAATCCTCTAAACATTTCACTTTCAATCACAAAAGTTTGATCTTTTAAATATTGCTCTGCTATTAACTTAGCTTGTACTGCATAATCATATGCACCAACATAATCATGATTAACATTTATCTCCTCCTGACATTTTTCTATAAGAAGAGAATAATCTTTTTTCATGGCTTCCTTTTTCTCAAATTCTAAATCTATTTTTATAATTTCCTCCTTTTCTTTGAACCTAACGAACATTAAATTACACAATGCAATAATTTTTTTATGAACTTGTTGAATTATAATCTACAATATGTTACTACTTTTATATCCCAAGTAGCGTATAAGGGGGTGGTATGATGGCTACAAAAGCGCAATAAAAGAGTAACCTGCTATCCTAAACAAAGGAAAAGGTGGGGATAGGATTTAAGCTCAGTCACTCTTAGAGAGGAGTTTAGAAATTATATTTTTATTATACACTTTTGTGGATTATTTGTCAACAGTCTTTGTTGAAAAATAATCCACAAAAGTGTATAATGGGTGTAGGACAGATTTTAAGGAGGTTAATAAATGGTTGATAACTATTTTTATTTCAAAGTTGCAGTTAAAAAAATTGCAAAGTTTAAGGAAGATAATAATCTATCATTAGGCGATTTTAATAAAGCTACAGGTGTAGATAGAAGTCATCTTCACAAAATTTTGAAGAGGGAAGTTTTCCCCTCTATAAAAACTTTAATCCGCCTTTCAAATTACATGGATGTAGCTTTATATGCATTATTTTTTCCTACCCAAGAAATGCTTCAAGAAGAACTTAGTGAAAAGATCAGCATACGTCTAAAAG
Source organism: Halanaerobiales bacterium (assembly GCA_023128035.1). The sequence continues at coordinate 1,244 of JAGMES010000066.1, forward strand.
AACTAGATTGGGATTACGAAAAATTATCAACAAAAACTGAAATTCCTCTGTCCCGAATAGAGGAGATTGTACAAGAAAATACATCGATCTCCAATGAAGAATGGGACAACATTTCCAACATCTTGGAATTAGATATAAGTAACTATCGAAATATAAAAATAAATTTAATGAACTTAATCGTTGACATCTGATGTAAAAGATGACCAGATTGAAAATATCATTAATTATTTAAATAATCATGTAAGCTAATAAAAAACTCCAAGGAGATAAACCAAGGAGTTTTTTATGCATTCAATAAAAACAAAAAGAGTGAAATTAATCACTCCTATATCACACTAATCGTCCTCAATATATAAATGATGCTTTCTTCTCAAACCATACTTCCTATTAAGAATCACTATCTGGTGTTGCAGTAGTAGAAAAAATGCAAATAGTCGCCTTTTAGTAAGCACCTGGAACTGAACAACCGCCACTATTAATTATATTTTCAGAGTCAGATCACTCAGCAAGTTCAGTAGTAGAGGTGTTAACTTCTACTACTACTTCAGGGAAAACAATACTACAAGACTCTGAACCTGGGGTTGGCCAAGGCCCACCAGCAGAAATTATCATACTTCCAAAAAATAATAATGCTACAATACCCAAAAAACCCAAAAACTTTTTCATTATATTACCCCCATTCTTCAATGCTTCCTCTTATGAATCACTATCTTGAGTAGTAACTGATATTACAATAGGGTTATGAACACAAACAGTCACATTTTGATCAGTATCTGGTATTGCCCAAGGATCTGCAAAAACATTCAAACTTCCAATAAACAATAAAGTCAACACACCTAAAATACAAACTATCTTCTTCATAATATTACCCCCACCCTCTTATAATTTTTAAGATATTCCCTCTAATCTTTTTTTCATAGATTTTAAACAATCTAATTTATAATTATTCATAATTTCATTAATCTTTACTACACATTCCAAAGAATAAACTTGCGCCTCAGCATCTTGAAAATATTCAAAAGAAACATTTAAATTGTCTAATGCAGAATAGATTTGTTCCTCTCTTAAATTAACCATAGCATTAGTATAAAAAGCTTTTCCTAAAGCTAAGTTATTATTATATTTAGTCCCTAAAGTTTCTGCTTTTTTTAAATATTCATTAACCTTTTCACATACGGCATCTTCGTCAGATTTTAAATATAACTCTGCTAAATTATTACATATCTCTGGCAAATCTATTTCTTCACAATATTGGATTGAATCCTCAAGCATTTCAATGGCCTTTTCATATTCTTCTTTATAAAAATAATAAACACTATAATTATTTAAAATTTTCCATTTAAGTCTATTAGATAAAATATCAAAATGCTCATTAACCAAATCTAAATAATATTTTGCTTCTTCTAAATCACGTTCTTCAGAATTACTTTTATTTAAAGTTAAATGTACCCATGCAATATTGATATATGCTCCCACTAAAAGATTAATTTCTTCCGTTTCAGTTACAAGTTCTTTAAATATTTTTAGAGCTTTACTTACATCACCTAAAAAACCTTTAGCAACACCCTTATTTTTCTTTAATTCAAAAGCTTCTGCACCAAAGTTATACTGTAAAGCCTCTTCAATACTATTTATCGCTTTGCTATATTGATTAAAAGTTATTAGACCCTTTACTCTTAAATATGTTGTCTTTGCAAGCATTTCCTTGCTATTTCGTGATGTTTCTACTGCAATACTAATATTCGATACAAAATCTACAAAATCCTTCTTTTTCAACATTTTTTTAGCTTCTTCGTAATATTTTTCTGGAAATAATTCAAACATACTTCCCATTTTTACCTTTCCCCCCTCTAAAATTTTTGTATGTAAATAATTTTTCTCTTTTTTCTATTATATCACCCACATAACGAAATTTCAATGGTATAATGATATTTTTTACATTTTAATTCAATTTTTCTGTGTAATTAGATTTTTTAATAGGGGAGAAACGTAATTATAAATAAAAAACACTCTTCTAAATCATACATATTCTCTAAAGAATACTTTATGATTTTCGAAGAGTGTTATCCTTGTAGATACCCAAGTAATTTCATCTTTTGACGTTCAAATGTAGAAGTGTTAGCACTTAATTTTTCTAATTTCTTCAACTATAAGCCTAAAAGCCCGTCCACGATGACTTATCTGATTTTTAATCTCCATAGGCAATTGAGCAAAAGTAACTCCATACTCTGCTACATAAAAGAGAGGGTCATATCCAAATCCACTCTCACCTTTCGCTTCGGTAAGTATAAATCCCTCACAACTTCCTTCAACCACCGTTTCCTGTCCATCGGGTAACACATAAGCAATCACACTTTTAAAACGTGCTGTTCGCTCTTTTAAATCTGGGTGATCTTTTAATAATTCCAGTAACTTATGGTTATTATCTGCATCAGTAGCGTCCGAACCTGCAAAGCGAGCAGAATAAACTCCTGGAGCTCCATTTAATAGATCAACAACTAAACCTGAATCATCTGCCAGAGTAGGTAATTTAGTAACCTTACAAATCTCTCTAGCTTTTTTTAATGCATTTTCTTGAAAGGTTTCTCCATCTTCCACCACTTCAGGTATATCAGTAAACTCTTTTAAAGATAAAACCTGTATATCTTCCTCTTTCAATAATTCTTTCAGTTCCTCGACTTTATGAGAATTTCGTGTCGCTAGTACTAGCTTTTCCATCTTACTCACCTTTAATATATGTAGCGTCAAGATCTCCATGAGCTGAATGAGCATCTTCTTTCATTTGAATCAGATCAATCAGATCACCCAATGCAACTTTTTGATGTTCAATCAATACCTGAATACCTTTTTCTCCAAGCAAATATAATTGATTTAATTCTTCCCTGGTAAATGGGGCTTCTTCTCCAGTTCCCTGAATTTCAATAATCTTACCATCCCCAGTCATTACAATATTCATGTCAACATGAGCATTAGAATCTTCTTTATAACAAAGATCAAGAAGAGGAGTACCATCTACGATACCTACGCTGGTAGCAGCCAGAAAATTATAAATAGGGCTTTTTTTAATCCTTTTATTCTCCATCATCCAATTAATTGCATCTACCAATGCTACAAAAGCACCAGTAATTGAAGCCGTTCTTGTTCCTCCATCAGCCTGGATTACATCACAATCAAGAGTAACTGTATGTTCACCTAAGAGTTTCAAATCTACAACAGAGCGTAATGCGCGTCCTATCAAACGCTGAATCTCCATTGTTCTGCCCCCAATTTTTCCACGAATAGACTCTCTAACGGTTCTTTGATGAGTAGCTCTAGGGAGCATGGAATACTCTGCAGTAATCCACCCCTGATTCTGCCCTCTAAGCCATGGTGGAACCCGCGTATCCACTGAGGCTGTACAAATCACTTTAGTGTTTCCTGTCTCAATTAGAACAGAACCCTCCGCATTTTTCGTATAATTCCTTGTAATACGTATCTCTCTCAATTGATCTAGCTTACGACCATCTAGACGTTCCATATATCTAACTCCTTTCTATTATTTACTGAACACAAATTGACTCTTTTGAGTTTTTGCACCCACCAGTCCAGCCAATAAAAAAAGTCGCTGGCGTGGATCATATTTAAACTCTTTTATTAAATGAAATCCTTTAATATCTCCAGTCTTACGCACATGAATACGAGGGCCAGTACAATTTAAATTATAATCCCCCAGCAAAATATGTTCTTCATCTTTATAACAAACCAAAACATTTTTTTCGATATACTCCATAACTCGCTCTTCCACCTCATCTAAATTCAAAGGAGGAATTTCTTCAAATTCCAAAACAAAACCGCTTTTCACATCAGCATGAAGAGGTCTATATTCCAAACCCAGCTCTTCCATAACCAAAGATGTCAAATCTTCTGCAGTATGTGACATCCGTCGCATATCAATAGATTTAAAAACAATCTCAGATATTTCTTTGGCTGTCGGCCCAAAAACACTTGGCTTGGTCACAATAACTTCTTCACCAATACCTATTAATAGGTCAGGAGTAAACTTAAAATGTGTTTCTAATAAATCATAATGTTCCACAATCACCCTTCGTTTTTTCATAACTGCCGCTCTAACCGCTTCAGCTAACTCCCAAGGTTGAGAAAAAGCAGATTCAAAGCGCACATCAATATGATATGTATGACCCTGAAATTTACCTTCACGATAATCATCCAATACTGGTAATGGACGAATATTAATGCCTTCATCATCATTTGTTAAAGTAAGACCTGGAAACATTCCTCGAATAAGAAGCGATTTTCCAGCACCTGCTTCACCTACAAAACCCACTAGATTATCATTTGGATCAAGATACCCCTGACTCAAATTTTTTCCCAAAACCAGAAGACGATCCTTCCCTCTAGGGGCAAAATATATTGAATGAGAAAATGTCATCTATATTTAACCCCCCCTCATAATACAACCTTTTCCAAACTCCTTTATCTTTATTCGCTAAATAAGGGCAACACCCTGCCTTAATAAAGAGAAAAAATCAGGAGGAAGGTGTAAATTCGCAATTATAACTGAAAATAAAAATGAAAAATCCCCGAAATCGAGGATTTTCAACAAAAAATATATTTTTCTAGGATCCAGGAATCTCCTCATATTCTGGTATTTTTATTCTCTGATAAATTCCCATTCGTTTGATAGTGTTAATGTTATAGACCAAAAGAGGAGTGGTATGTGCATCTATAAATTGTCCTGTAACTACAAAATTAAACATAGACTCAATATTGGCATTATTCCAATATTCTTTACCGTAAACATTCATGATGAGATAACCTTCATTTTCATTAAAACTAAAATTCTTAATAACCGTATCAAATTCTTTGCCACCCATGTCAAAAGCATTGATAAAAAAGTCATTACTTTGAACAGAAAATCTATAATTATTGATAATGAAATTTTTTTCTAATGAAGGGCTTTGATATAGTGGTATAAAATCTTTTAACATTACTTCCTCTTGAAGCGGAAGTTCTTCATAACTATTTAAATCTATCTCTGTTTCTGTAAAACCAGTGACTACATATCCTAAGAAATCATAAGTTACATAAAAGTAGATTCTTCCTTCATACGGAACATCGAAAGCAACAATTATAGGTGGAACAATATCAGATCTTATAGCCCTGTAAAACATCACAGGTATTTTCGTCAACCACGGAACGATAATCGTCGCAAATGGGCCATACTCCCATTGATTAGTGATAATATGCCTTTTAACTTGCTCTAATAAAGTCTTCACATAAACACCATACTGGGGTGAATCAGCATCTACTATCTCCTCAAATCGAGGCAAACTAGGAGCCTCCGGATATAAGTTAAAATCAGCAATAGCGTCTGGCGGTTTTTGTAAATCAAACACTTCGTCAGGAAGCGGTTCATCGATTGAATGATAAATAAACTCATCAACAATCTGATTTCCTCGTTCCTCATTGACCCTCTTTAAAGGAAGATAAGTTTCAGAGTCATACCAGATTGTCAGAGTAAATAATTTATAACCTTCAGCAAGTTTATCTCCAATTTGTACAGCTGACACAGGTAGCAAACCATCACTATCAAGAAATTTCTGAACATCTTCCTGTAGCTTATATAGGGCACTCTCTACTTCCATTGTCTGTTTAGTTCGATAAAAAATCCTTTTCCTAATATCATACTCAAGCCGTTTCTGACCAATACCATTAAATATTTTTGCATGCCAAACCGTCTCAAGTTCAGGAGTCACTGAAGGAATTTCTGGTGGAGCTTTAAGTTTCACCTCATAAGCAATACCTTTTTCTTCGTCATAATAAACATCATATGTAACTTCTAAATTAATCAAAGTTGCTGTCGTGGAAGTTGTTTTTAATGTATAATGAACAGATTTCATCGAAAATCTTCACCTCCTTGATACACACCTATTACCCATAAATTTTTGCCCGAATAAACACATGGTTTCCAACATATTGGAGAGGCGGTGTTTGAGAATAATGCCATCTACAAGGATTTTTCTTATGGGCACAAAAATGTGTTTTTTTCCAGATAGGATCTTCTCCTTGTAAAGCTCGTGTTGCTGATTGTTTAGACTCTTGAAGCATAGGGGCTTTTGAACGATATGGCGCCTGCCAGAAACGATTATTTGCATATGATTCAAACTGACCTGGGGCTTGAATTACTTGAAGAATAGTTAAACCTTCTTCTTTAGCCTGATTAATCACAGATGCTCCAACAGCAACTTTTCCAGTCATAATTTCCGATTCTGCTTCAGCCCAGATGATCCTGGTTAAGATTTCTAAACTTGTCATAGGTCGAAATCCCCCCTCTCTCCTTATAGCAATATCTATATAATATTATGTGGGGAGGATTAAGAATGTGCTTATACTCATAAATTAAAAACTACTATTCTCTCATATAGAAATAGTAGTTTTTTTGAATTAATATCTCTTGGCTTTTATTTGGGTATAATCTAAACTTATATCCTTTTTCCACTATCTTTTTCATTTGACTCACCTTGTTTTTTGTTTTTGACTATTAATATATTGTTCAATTTGTTCTCTAGTATTTTCACTAACTGTTGCAACAAAGTATGATGGATTCCATAAGTGTCCTTCCCAAAGTTCAGATTTTAATTGGGGAAATTCTTTAAAAAGCAATCTTGCTGTTGTTCCTTTCATAGATTTTAGCATATCAGGAATAAAGTGTTGCGGTGAACAATCTACCAAAAGATGAATATGATTTTTATCGCATTCCATCGTAACAATAGTAAAACCTTTATTTTCAGCTATTTGATATAACATTTCTTTTAATCTCTTTTCTATAGCACCAATTAAAACCTTATACCTGTATTTTACACACCAAACTATATGATACTGAATTGAGTAGACATAGCCACGACCTTTATGTAAATTCATAATATCCCTCCTATGCGTATTATAACATATGTAAAGAATTACCATCCTATCTCATCACTGAAGTAACGAGTGTGCAGACGGTAATTTATCAATTTAAATATGAAACTTTTTTTGCAGCCATACTTGAAGATTAACTTTTTTATATAATATAAAGAATGTCGCTGCTATAGGTATATTAGCCACCAAAACTATCAAAGACCATCCAGAAATAATTGAATGTGCTAAATAAAGATTAACAATCATTTCTATTAATACACTTTCAAGGCCAATCGCAATAAAAATAGTTCCTGTTATTGCAAGCCCTTTTAAAACTGAAAAATAAGCCAAAATTGCAATTACGAGAGGTATAATCGTCAACACAAACACTATTGGTAAACCCAAAGACAAAAACCACGGTCCAGATTCAGTATAAAATTCGATAAAATACAAATACAATGCAATAGCCAGTCCATCAATTAAGATTATTTTAATCGCACCCAGTTTCTTTACTATAAAAGGTAATACAAAACATATCCATGCTAATCCAATTCCAAAAACAAAATACCAAGCCCAGGTAACTGCATCAGTATAACAATCAAGAAGTAGTAGAAAAATTAATACTGCGACAGTATCTATAGTAACAATTCCTAATGGATTATTTTTTATAACAAACAATGGTAACATGGTAAAAATTCCAAATAATAATACAGAAATAATTGGATAGAATGACCAAGTAATTCCTTTAGAAATCAACAAATCAAGTACTAATGTTATAAATATAGGTATCGACAAAAAACTTGAATAAATGATTCCTCCCATAATATTTGGTTCTTTATCTTTCTTAACTTGTTTTTTTATTTTTTTATACAATGGAAATAATAACTCATTTGCAGAATTATTTTCTTCAGCTGGATTAATAACTTCTACATTACAAAGTGGACAATTTTTTTCGGTTTTTGCTAGTTCTACACCACAGTTAACACAATATGACATAATTCTTCCTCCTGTTTTAGAATAATTCCAATCTCTGTTATTATATTGTAGCATACTAAATTATATATTGGAAGATAACTTTAAAACTTATTTCTTCATTTCGAAATTACTCGACAGAAAATGTAAAGTGTCTCATCTTAGTTAAAGACGAGACACCAATATTACTATATCCAATTTAAAATCACACCGAAAATAATGATCGCCAAAATGTCTATAGAAAATATAATTCCAACAGTTATAACTTTTTTCTGAATCGTTTCCATATCATGCACCCAATAGCACACAACTAAGAATGGCAAATATCCGATCAAGAATAATATAAACGGAAAACTGGGCTTCCACCATGAATATTCCCAAGTAAGCATACCAATACGATTCAATAATATTTCTACTAACATAAATAAGATCGAATTAACAATAGCTAAAAACCATCTATTTGGAATACCGAGTATTTTTAATTTCTTATCTTTCGGCAACATTTTAGCAAAGGCAACACCTGCGACTAAGAACATTAGTGTTATTTCGATATTTAACCCAATCAAAATCAAGTAAGCTGTTTTTGATGGTGCTCCCCATACAGGTGCATATTGAGTGAAATGAAAAACTAATGCGTTCCAGATTTCATTAAACCAATCCATCCCCCAAAAAGCTAAACCAGCAAAAATAATATTCCAATTCCTTTTTTCAACTTCAGTGGCATAGACATAAATTACTAATATAAAAATAGGAATAATATACCATTGGAAGTTTGATGGGTCTCTCAGAATAGATAATGCCTGTCTTGCAGAATCAGTCATACTATCCCCCTAAAATAAGTTTTTAAAAACTTGATAAAACTCTAACACACACCCTCCTATTAGATATATTCAATAATATTAATCAATTTCCTTTTTTTATTCATTGTTTTAACCTATACCTTGCATACCACTTGAACAAATCTACCAAACCACTTAAACCCACTCTCAATAAAAAACCGCCACATCCCACTTAGGACATGACGGCCTTCTCACAAACTTATTCCTCCCAAGGAATCTCTATACTCAACAATGGTCCATGCTGCTGCGCACCATAAACATCACTCTCACCTATCGCTCCTGAAGAGCGAGGACGCACAATCGTCGCTTTAATCGCTCTAGCTGGATCATAAGTGATCACTGAGAGTACTTTTTCTACTGGAACATCATACAGTTTTGCGATCAACTCAGTATTAATCACCCCAGATTCTTTTACTTTCTGGTAGATTTCATCACTTTTAAAGATAAAATCAAATGTCAACTGAAACGGGCCAGCGTTCTTGCTCCGAATCACAGCAGCAAGTTCAGTAATTTTTCGCATTGTCATATCATTACCCCCCTTAATATTCTTCATAGTGGATTGAGCAAAGCTCTAATGGATCATCCACTACAAGAAGGTAATTTAAACAAAACTCATAAACTTCTCCAGCCTTCAAATCTGACGGTGAGTAAGGGAATGCTAGGTTCCCTGCTGTCGCTACTCGTCCAGGATAACCGTAATGCAACATAGTAGAACGGGCAAAAGAACAGATAGTATTAGCCAAATCCTGTGTCTTTGCCACTACTTCAATAACGATTCCTAACTCATGACTAGTAACTTCTTTTACTGGCTCAAGATCACCCATCACACCATTTTTTCCATAAATTTTAAAAATCAAGGAATAATCTTTCGGATCAATATCATCAAAATTGTTCTTCACTGTCTCCCGTACTGCCTCAATAATCTCATCAATTTGACGAATCATGATCGGATCACGGGTTCCAGCAATAGAAAGAGTCCGATAACCGACTAAGCGAGCCGCTTCTAACTTAATCGTATATTGATCACCTTCAACGAATTTACTACCAGTCACCTTAACTGTTTTCTCATCTAATTGTTCAAAGTTACACTCACTTAAATCAATGATTCCACCTGGTCCATGGAGTTTAAAAGGATTATTCTTCTCATAAAGAGTATGAGCAGCAACTGAAATCGTCGTACATCTTCTCTTTGGATTCAGTGGTTGTAGATTAAAATAATCTCTCCCCAAAATTCCAAACATACAATCACTACCACTACCTGGATCAGAAGCAATAGCTGCACATTCTAAAATTTTACCCATATGCATCGCTAATCCTTTATCAAATCCTTTGATAATTGCAAGGCCTGCAAAGGCTGTGGGGTCATAAACACGACCTGCAATAACTACATCAGCACCACCTTGTAACGCTTCAACAATCGGCTCAACTCCCATCTGACCGACAATCCTTTGAGCTTCATCCAATTCAGCCAGATAGTTATCTTCATCGTGTTCTAAAGGTAAGACTTTGCCACGCTCATAATACCCGCGTAACGTATCCTTATCAATCTCACTATTGATGTAGGCTAGTTTCAAGTGCAAGTCCTCTTCCTCAATAATCTCCCGTACAATTTCTAAACACCAATTCAAGTGTGCATCTGCTCCAGAACCTCCACCTGTACCAACTACCACCGGAACTTTTCGTTCCACACCTGCTTTCAACATAAATTTCAAATCACGCTTAACCGCAGTCCGATCAGTAAAAGATTTTCCTGCTCCCAAATAATATGGGCCAGGGTCTGTTGAACCTGCATCAACAGCAATCAGATCAGGATTTAAATCTAAACCTCTTTCAAAAGATTCTACAGGAAATCCATATCCCAAAATCGCTGTTGCTGATAACACACGAATCTCATCATTCATTTTCCTACACCTCCCGATCAAATTAATCAAATCTCATATGTTACACCAACGCATGAGTAAAATTTCCACGGATTAGATCATTACAATGATCAAGATGAAGATGGAAAATAAATACCCTGAACACGCTGATCCAATACCAGGAAACGGAGAATTATTTCCCAGAATGGTTAGTTTCATTAGAGTAACCCTGCCTTCCGTGCTTTCATCAGAGTAATAACTCGTTTCATTTCATTATTAACAATCATTATACCCTCATCCACACCCATACCAGGCTTTGCTAAAATCTGAGTTGGTTGAGTTGCAATAGCAATATTAGTACAAATCTGAGAAGAACGATCAGTCTCATTACAGGTACCACCTTCATATGCCCCAACACCGCGTTCTTTACAATAAAGAATCGCTTCAATAATATTGTTGATACCACCTAAGTCTGGTGTCTTAATCTGCACCATATGACATGCGCCTTCATCAACAAAAAGCTTTATATCTTCAAAAGTATTACACCATTCATCGGCTACTAACTCTACTTTCACATCTCTTTCTTCACATGCTACAACCAATTTTTTCATTTCAGCTATCTGATCAGCACGACTTCCAGCGTCCATTGGACCTTCAATTCTTAAAGTAAACGGTTTAGCAGCCTCTTCCAAAGTCTTCAAATATTCTGCCATAACATCAGGATCATCATTAAAAGCAAGACCAATTGTTCCATAAACATCAATATGCAAAACTGGTTTATAGTTTTCATCACCTAATTTAATAATCCGATCTCTCAACCAGCCCACATATTCTCTCAATTTCTCTCCTTTAGTTCCTAGCTTTGTCTTTACATTATTTATTAAACCATGTGGTAACACATCTGATCTTTTGATAATTGCTTTATCAGCATTCAAATATCTATCATCACCAGTCTGAGTAAATATTGGTACTGGTTTAACTTCTAAATCAAGACCATATTCCTCTGCTACAACTTCTGCCATTGTAATTTTTTTTGCCCGAGCAACAGCATCCAAAATTGCCTGGGTTACACCATAACGGATGGCAGTATGAACACGTTTTTCATCAATTAGCATCTGATCTATTTCTTCTGCTAATTCTTTAAAACTACCCAACTCTCTTCCTTCCAATACTGGAGCGATATATTTCTCAATCCGTGGAATAAAATCTTCCGCTAAAAAGAGAGGATCACGTCCACCTGTACCTGAATATTGCACTGCTGCACAATCTCCATATGCTACCTGACCATCTTCTAAAACTAACATAACAGAAATTGCTTCCCCTCTCTGACGTACTGCTGAGAATCCAGGAGTCATTGGCTCTCCAAGATAAGCAAATCCATCATCAACCGCATCATTCTTAATCGCTTTCTGATCATCAAAATAGAATCCCGTCAAACCTGGTGACGCAAGTACTTTTTTAATTTTCATCTTAATCCCCACTTTCTAGAATTAAGAATTGAGAATTGAGAATTAAGAATTATAAATTCTCAACACTCAAAACCCTATCTTAATTCTTAACTCTTAACTCTTAATTCTTAATTGCCCTTACCGCGGTCTTCCCACAAGTTTGCCCTTACTAACAGAGTAAATATCATCAATTACCATCTGAAAACTTGGTTCACGTTCTTCGGCTTTACCCCGTTCTGCCATTTTTTCCTTATGGAACTCTTTGATTTCATTACCAAAAGGTAGATTTCCAGTATCAAGGAAACGTACCGCTCCATGATTGTCGCGTGCCGGGAGAATTTTTCCAGCATTATACTTCGATGGTGCAAATGGTATATCGATCACTCCAGCCTCAAATGCAAGAATAGCACCCTGAATCAAATCACCTTCACCCAAAGTAAATACTCGCTCCATAATAGCCCGAACCTCTTTTTTGATCATCTCTTTTTCTAGCAGTAATTGGTCAATTTTCTCAAGACTTTGGTCACGTAACATAGTAACTATCTGTTTGGTGGTTCTCAAACCTGCTGCATTCGCTTCTTTCGTCGGAATCCCCAAAGCTTCATGAGGAGTCTTAACAATAACTTTAGTTGCTTTAGCTAGTGCAGCAGCAGTTGCCCCCCAGGAAATAACACCAAAAGCTTTTGCTTCATCTTGAGGAAAACCACCCATCCATTGATGGAATACCGTGGTTAATTGATAATTCTCATAACCAAACTTTTCGAAATATTCTTCAGCCAATTCTTCTAATGTCTGAATAGCTGCTACATCCTGTAACAAGTTACCACATTGTCCATAGCCCAATGTCAAATTTCTAACACCCTGTTCTGCAGCCAACAATCCTTCAATAATAGCCACAGAATGAGATACAGAAGGTGGAACAAGAGTACCAGTCAATGGCCCAAAAGGTTCTCTATTAATCTCAACTCCCATATCTTGATATAAACCGATCAAACGATCAACATATTGCCAATAAAATAATGTCTTCTCTATAGAAACATTCTTTGCATAAGGAATGTTATAAGAAATTCCGCCACCTTCATAATCTGTAAAACCTCCAGCAAGAGTAATCTCAGCTAAAAGGCGACCATCAGGAGTTCCATGTCGAACCTGTAGTGGACGATCCAATGCTTCCACTACCTTTCTACAAGAAGCCACTCCATGATTAACAGCTGGAAATCCATTTAGCATAGAACGTCCCATCTTCCGACTCTCTTCAATACCACGCTCTACCTCTTTGTATTGGTTTTGGCGGGTATAACTATCAATGGTAGATGGTAATAAATCTGCTTCTCCTTCATTCTGAAGATATTTTAACAATTCTATATGTTCACTTATTAATGCTACACCTGCGCGAGGTTGGATTAAAGTTCGTCCCTCTTTTTTAGCTTCACCTAAAACATATTTAAATCGCTTGTTTTTTGGAATCTGTTTCTGATATGCTATTGCTTCCTCTAAATCTACATCATTTCCAGTAGGCCACATCTGTAAAACTTCTTCACGTATTTGATTGAAATAATCTAATTCCCATTTTTTATTAATTAAGTTCATTTTTTCTCCCCCTGCTCTTTAGAAATATATGTGTATGACAACCAATCGTCGTTAAACTTGATGTAATAACTACGTTATTACATCAAATCTACAGGTTGAATATATTTTTTTGCAATTCGCAATGCTATTGTAGGTTCCTTTTCTGCTAATAAACCTAACGCTGAGAGAATATACTCTCGATCAAACCAAAACTGAGGTTTTTGAGGAGCTAATAATGTCGGCTCATTTTCATCAAAAGTAGAACCTTGCAAAATCAGCTCTGGATTGGGATGATTTACTATAACACCACCGGTACCAATCACAATCGGTAACTGAGTCAAATCTTTGCCATATTGCAAGTATGAAGTACCAAAGGGTGTGTAAACTACTTCAACATGTCCAACATGTCTTAGAACTGCATATTTTACAGCAGCCCAGCCAATAGCTGTATCTAACCCACGCTCAAAATCTGTTTTAGGAACCTGCTCTACATCTTCTGCTAAAGACTGAATCTTTGTTTTAATCTCATCAATTGAGCACTCAAAACCTAATTCTATTAAATAATCCTTTAATACCTTTAAACCAACCACATCTGATAATGCCTTGACACTATAACGCATGCCCAAATCACCTTCGACAGTCCGTTTAGCATATGGTTCTGGTAAACCGCGCATATTCACACCTGGTTTACTCGGTTCACCCTTTGTCAAAGAGTGAACATCTGTTGTAGCACCACCTACATCTATAATAATTAGTTCCCCTAAACCTTCTTCTTCTTCTGTACCTTCAGCTAAAAGCTGAGCAGCATTTAAGACGGCAGCAGGTGTTGGCATCATCAAATTCTCTACATATTCTTGAGCACGTTCTAATCCTTTAGCTTCAATAATCCGTTCAAAAAAAACCTGACGAATAGTTTCTCTAGCTGGTTCAATGTTTAATTTGTCCAACTCTGGCATCACATTCTCTGTTACTCTGGCATCTTTGTTAGCCTTTTTTAAAATTCCTTCAATCTCTTTTGTAACAGCTTTATTCCCAGCAACAATAACAGAGATATCTAATTTTGATTCAGCCAAAACTCTACCATTGTGTAAAATAACATCTTTATTGCCACCATCGGTACCCCCAGCCAAAAGAATTAAATCTGGGTTTAGAGATAAAATCTCTTCCATCTCCTCTTCAGTCAATTCATAAGAAAAAACCTTAAGGACTTTCGCGCCAGCACCTAGGGCAGCACGTTTTGCTGCCTCAGCTGTTAAATCAGGAACTAGTCCAACTGCTACCATCTTTAAACCTCCTGCAGCACTACTACAGGCTAAGCGATATGTAGCGTTTTCCCAATCTATTCCTTGCTCTTTTAACTGATTTAAAGCTTTCTCAATCCCGATGGTCACATCTGACTCTACAGTGGTATATGCACGAGCGGAGCTAACCAATTCTAAGCCATCTAAGTCAAAAACCGTTACCTTAGTATAAGTGCTACCAATATCCATTAAAAGAGCAGATTTCATCTCTACCACTCCTTAATCAATCTTTAAATCTATTTTTAAATCTTGAATAGGGGTTTCAGGCATAGTTCCAGGAGGATATACCCGATCAAAACCCATCTCCAAAAATCTATTTGTAACTTCATCAAAATCTTGTTTACCAACTACTAGATTACCACCTACATAAAGTAAAACATCATCCAATCCTGTCTCTTTACATTTTTCGGGGAAACCACGACAATCTAACTCACCATGCCCATACAAAGAAGAAACTAGGATTGCATCTGCATTGGTTTCTACTGCAGCATCAATAAATTCTTTCTGAGAAGCCATCACTCCAATGTTGATTACCTTAAATCCTGCTTCTGATAATGCGTGATCTAAAATCTTGTTGCCAACTGCATGAACATCTGAGCCAATTACTCCAAGAATAAGTGTTTTCTGTTCCATGGTAATCCCACCTTTATAAATTATTCAAATAAATTTAATTCCTGAAAATCCAAATTCATTCCCAATCGTTCACGCCCAATCTTTAAAAAATCCTTCGAAACATTACTCAATTGACTGGTAAGATAGATTTCATCTCCTTTTTTATCAGGATTAAGTAAACCCGTATCTGCTAGATCCCTTTTGATTCGCTCGGCAATCTCAGTTCCTGGAAAAATAACATTCATCTTTCCCTCAATTACCTTTTTAATCGTTTCCATTAAAAAAGGAAAATGAGTACAACCTAAAATAAGTGAATCACAACCTGTGTTAATGAAAGGAGTCAAATATTCTCTTAAGATGCCCTCAGTCTCTAAATCTGATAACTGGCCCTTTTCTACTATGTCTACCAATTTTGGAGTAGCATGAGCCACAACCTCAGCATCAGGATTCAATTTATAGATTGCATTCTGATAACCTTGACTGCTCACCGTACCTTCTGTTGCAATAAGTCCAATTTTTTGATTCTTTGAAGATTGTACTGCTTCTTTAGCTCCTTCAGTAATTGGACCGATTATTGGCACTGAAAATACTTCACTGGCTACATCAATAGCTGCGACAGAAGCAGTATTACAAGCAACAACAATATATTTAGCATCACATTCATTTACCAAATAATCTATTATTCTAAGAGCAAAATCACGAACTTCCCATTGAAGTCTAGGTCCATAAGGAAAATGAGCATTATCTCCATAGTAGATGATATTTTCACCTGGAAGTAACCTAATTACTTCACTACTAATGGTCAGTCCACCAATCCCAGAATCAAGAAAACCAACTGGACTTTTTATGCCCATCCTTACGCCTCCTTTTTCTCCAAATCTAACATTGTCATTTTTAACATCTTAATCGAACCATGATCTGGTGTATAAGCAATCTCAATCAAATGCTTCTCTCCTTGTGTCAACAATGCCACTTGATTATAACTATGTGGAGATACAATTATATACTCAAATTCCAGGACAAAGTCTTTTATGACTTCCTTATCACTACTAGTATTTACTTTTACATTCACACTACCCAAACCAATCCGTGAAAGATTTTTTTTCACTTCTAATGCAAAATTTTCAGTAGAACACACTAATCCCACAGGTGCTCCTGTTGGAATTCGTGCAAGTTTAACTATAGTAGACATGGTTGGTTCTAAAGCAATCTCTACTAATTCTGTATTCAAACCAACCAAGATGTTTTTTAATTCAGAAAAATGAAAACGAGTCGTAACAATCAAATCAACTGCACCCAAAGCCTGTCTCATTCGGTCTGGGTCTTCTTTTATCTCCTGAATCAAATAAGAGAATCTAGTTGCTTTTTGGCCTAAATCAATCTCATTAATCAATGCATACAATTGTTCCCGATTACATTCAACAAAAGCAACCCTTATATGATTCATCAGTTCTTCTTTCTCTTTTGCCCTTACGTAAGCAATTGTTAAGAAATCATCAAATGAAAATCCCAATTCCAATGCTTCTTCCAAAGCAAGATCTATAATTTTCAAAAGTTTATCTTTACGACTAGGCTCTTTTATTCCCTCTATCTTTCCTGCTACAAAAGTTCCCTTACCTTGTTGTGAAGTTAGCACCTGTTCATCTTCCAATTCTTTATAAGCAACACTAACTCTATTTCTACTAATCCTCAATTTTTCTGCTAACTCACGTTCGGTAGGCATCTTATCTCCTTTCTCGAGGATGCCACGGTTTATCATAATTTTAATTTGCTCTTTAAGCTGAATATAAATAGGTACTCCACATTTTCGATCAATACGGAACTCCATTCAATCCCCCCTATACCAAATTGGTTCAATCCATTAGTCCAATTCTATAAGAAATAATTCGTCATAATTTTATAAAATCCTGCTAATTTCATAAAAAAAAATAGCGTTTTGCAATTTTTTTTAAACCATATTTTATATAATTTTTTAATTTTTTATTATTAACAAGAAGGAGAATTCAATTAATTGTAGAATAAGTATATTGTTAAAGCTTTTTTAATTTTTGTATTTAAATAATTTTAAGGAGGAGATGGAAATGAAAAAGTTTGCAAGTTATCTTTTAGTAGGGGTGATTTTGGTTCTGCTTATGGCTGGATGTTCTCAGATTACAGAGGTCAAAAACACAATCCCACAGGTTAATAACCTTCCAGAACTTATCAGTGAGGATGCTGAAATTATCATTCCTGATGAATCAGCAGAAATATCAGTAATGTGGCAAAAACCAACTCATGTTAATCTTACAGACATCGCAGCTTCGAGTTGGGGACTGTCTTCTAGCCGAGTGAATACCATCGCTAATGCATCAGATATGCCTGATGTATATCAATCTGGACTTGATAATGGTTATAATCAACAATGGTCACACGCCTATCTTTATTGCTCATTAGGATTTTGGGTCTGGGGCGATGCCGACGACGATTTTCATGATAATATTGACCAGGAAAGTGGAGAAATTGAGAGTCCTGAAGGCTTTAATAACAAATCAGCAAAATATTACTATGAACTCGGAGATCAATTTAATGGAGATTGGTATCTAGGATATGCTATCCATTTCATCGAAGACGCATGCATTATTCTTCATACAAGTGATCCAACACTTGATATGTTGACTCATCATTTTGATTTTGAAGAATGGGTTGATAATAACTGGAATAGTGGGCATAATTTTAGTAGCGCAGTAGCTAATGATGGCTATTATTATGCAGTTACCGATCTAAAGCAAGCCGTTCGTAATGCAGCGTATAATTGCAGTTATTGGACTAGTACTTTAGGTGAAACAGTTTGGGATAATTACATATCTTCAGGTTATCCTACAACTGCTGGAACTGGAAACTCAACCCTTGTAGCAAATACAAAAACAATGTTAATCCGCGCTTGTCGATATGCAAAAGGAACGATTAAATATGCTCTCGATAAATATGGACAATGGTAAGCTCAATATTAATCTAATTCTGATAAAGAAAGCCCACCAGATAGTACTTAAACTGGTGGGCTTTCTCTTGATCCTAGATAATACTAAACACTTAAATTACGGACAAACTGCTGGGATATTTGTTCGAGTACAATATTGATATCCGCAATGTGGTCCGCCATATTTTGGACACTCAATAAATACAATAATTTTTTCCACAATACACACCTCTTTTTTATAAAATTCTATATATTATATATTCCTCTAAAAAGATTAATAGTCCTCTTTTGGAATAAAAAAATCTATAATTTAGCATTTTCTATTTTGCAAATATAGATATTGCACACAAAAAAACAGGCAAAAAATCGCCTGTTTTCGAGTCAAAGTTGGAATGCCATATTTTTACTTTTTCTTAGTCATCTTGATATAGCCGCCCATTGTGGAGCGTGCATCCATCACTGTAATAAAAGCATCCCTTTGAAAATCATGAATTACATTAATAATCTGATTCAAATTTTTGCGTAAAACAAAAATATTTAAAACTTTTTTTGGACCGATCAAGCCCTCTGCATCAAAGGTAGTTACCCCATAACCCTCTTCTCTAAGCAAATTAGTCAATTCTACAGAATCATCTTTTAAAACGACCTGAACAGTTATATATCCTAAAGCTAACCTTTCTTCAATCTTACTTCCTACCATTATTCCACAAGCAAAACCCAAGCCGTATGCAATCAGATTAATCGGCTTATTAAGATTCTGAACAATCATTCCCAAAGCCGAAACATATATAATCACTTCAAAAAAACCAATAAATGCAGCCTGTTTCCATTTTCCTCGAATCGTAAAGATCGTACGAATTGTACCCATTGAAACATCCACTGTTCTAGCTACAAAAATTAACACTGCACCAAATAAAATCTGCAACAATTGAATTCATCCTTTCAATACAAAAGATTATTTGAGTACTCTTTCATTAAATTCTAAGCTTTCATTTAAAATTAGATGACCAGCAAGGGTTTCTATTTTCTTACCCTCCACCAGAATCTGTACTCGTTCGATATCACGAAACTGACATAAGGTATTGACAATTGAATAGACTGTTAATATTTCGCCAGTACTCCCTCCCCAGTGATTTGTTACCAATTTTTCATTAAAATTTACAACACATAATTCATCAGTAACTTTTATATTTAAAACTCTAACCTCATTCGGAATGGTTGTAGATAATTTTGAATTAGCTGGCCCTTTTATTAATTCTTCTAAGGCTCCCTCTTTTAAATCTCCCATGACCTTTCGAGATTCTGCACGTAAACCAGCTCCATCTTCTACAGCAAAATATAATTTAACATTTCCCCCTGCCAAAAAAGTCCACCATACATAATAAATCCCTACAGCTATGATAACAACTAGAACGAGAGAAATAAATTTCTTCATCACTGGTCTTCACCACTTTCGAAAATTTGGATAAAATAGTCTAAAATCCCCTCATAGATACCCTGTGCAGCCTTTTGACGAAAATCTTCATCTACTAAAAGAGCTTCCTCTTCTTTTTTGGAGAGAAAAGCTACTTCAACCAGTGCTGCCGGCATTGTTGTATGATTTAGAACATAAAAATTAGATGATTTAACACCACGATCATAAAGTTGAATCTGATTAATTAATTGAATCTGAATAGCTTGAGCTAGTTGACTAGATCCCCCCTGACGGCTAGCAGAAATGAATGTTTCTGTTCCACCAGGCTCATCCCCCACAAAAGAATTACAATGAATACTAATAAAAATCTCTGCATTTAACTGATTAGCTAAATCAACCCGTTCACCCAGAGTTGGATAAACATCTTTATCCCGAGTCATGATCACAGTAGCACCCATGCTTTTCAATAACTCTTTTGTTTTCATTCCTATATCTAATGTAATATCTTTCTCAAATTTTCCGTTAGCAGAAACTGCACCCGGATCAATACCACCATGTCCAGGATCAAGAACAATCAACTTCCCAAAAAGCGGGTTCTGCCCTAAACCAACCTCAATTTTCTGTGATCTCTTTTCAGATATAACTTGATGACTTACATATTGTGTTAAATCAAAAACTATCCTTACCTTATCAGGATACTGATGCATTCTAATATTTTTGATAATCCCTTTTTCACTAAGAATTTGGTCAGTCTGAAGTTTAGAAATCGCTCCAAAAAGATCAACTATCAACCGATCTGGATTTGGTAAATACCAGGCATTATAGGTTATAGGGGTACTGGTTTTAATCACTATTCGTTGATTTACACCTTCCATAATACCAATACTCACCAGTTCATTATCACTATACTCTTCGCCAACATCTAACAAAACTATATCAATACCATCTTCAGTATTTTTCTTAGTATCATCTAGTTCATCAGGCGTCTGAAATGGTTTTTCTTCTGGAAAATCCTCTGTATTTCCAGATTCTTTTACTTTTACTATTATTTCTTTAGCAGTTTCACCACGAAGAATGTTGTACTCAATTTTATCAGAAAGATCCAGAACTAATCGAGCAACTTGAGGTTCCCAGGACATTTGACTTGCACGAACTTTTTTTATTAAACTATGAGTAATAGATATAGTTTTCTCGGAAAGTTGTAACGTCTGATCCATAAGATCAATTACTAGACGATGAGGATTAGTTAATTCTAGTATCTTATAATCTCGAATTTCTCCAGTTGATTTAATGGATATCCCTTGTTTTTTTAATTCAACCTCTCTAATCCCTGGAGCAAAAGCAACTTTCAATATAAATCCTTCAGAACCCATCTCTTCAGATATATCATATTTTACTAAATTATTAAACTCCATGACAATTCGAACAGTCTCCGTATCATGCTGAGCAATCTTAACACTTTTAAAGGCATAAGTTTCTTCCAATAAACTAGTTACCTTTGCAGCTAAAGCGGATTCTTCTAAATCAATCACTAAACGATCTGGTGCACTTAATACATGCGAAGTAAATGGAATCTTCTTGGTCGAGGTGATCACTAAAGTTTCACCTGTTAAGCTTTCTTCATAACTCAAATCCCGCACCCAATTAGATGGCTTATAAACTTTAGCTATCTTCTTTTCATCATCCCATTTTAATAATAAACCAAAATGTTGAGCGAAAAAATTCAGCGGAATCATCGTTTGTCCTTCAATAATCTGGGGTACAACCGATAATCTTTCATCATATATTCCGCTGATAGTATCCTGTTTACCTGGATTAATTGAAACTATTGGGTTATTTATCTGCATCCTAATCTGATATTCGCGATCAAATTTAAAATTAAGAACTTTAAGTAATCCAAACCATTCTATCTCTCCATCAAAACCTTCCACCACACTCCTTGCGGGAGCAAGAATCTCATCATTTTCTAATACAAATGGTACATCGTCGAACCTCTTATCCAAAATTTGCATAGTCATTTTATCTAGAGCTAAAGCCTGCCGAGAGACTATTCCTCCTAAGACCATAATTATAACAAAAACAAATAATACATTATATAAAATTTTACGTTTTATCATATCTACACTCCTTTATTACTACTCTTACCTCTACATTTAGGGCTTGAAATATACTTCTCGTTTATTGGTCGAATTTCCTTCAAAGATAAATTATTTTGGGGAAAATAGTGAGGATATGATAAGGAACAATCTTATGCAGAATAAAAATACAACTTAAAAGAAAAACTATTTCTATAACATGATTCGACCACAAAAAGTATTTT
>JAGMES010000067.1 GCA_023128035.1 Halanaerobiales bacterium
AAAAGCATGTCTCTTAACAGTATTACAAAACATCCTCAGCGCAAAAGAGATTATATACCCTACAACAGTTTGAAAAAGAAAGCACCCCATATAATATGCCAATCGTCTATGAACTAGAGGGATTAATAGACCATGCCAGAATAGAAAGTACATTTAATAAATTAGTGGCAAGACATGATGCTTTGAGAACATATTTTCAAACCAATGAAGATGAGATAATCCAAAAGGTTAAAGCTGAACATGAGTTTAAAATGTTGGTCAATCGGAAAGACCAAGAAGAGTTGGGAGATCTTTTGCAGAACTTCATCAGACCTTTTGACTTAGGTCAAGCACCCTTATTTAGAGCCGAGATTTTGGACAGTCAAGATAAGAGCTACTTATTGATTGACATGCATCATATAATCTCTGACGGTGTATCGGCAAGTTTATTAATAAAAGAGTTTGTCAGCTTATATAACGGTGAAGAGTTGGGAGAACTACGAATCCAATATAAAGATTTTGCAGAATGGCAGAATCAATCTTTAAAAACAGAAGAGATGAAAAAACAAGAAGAATACTGGGTAAATAGATTTAAAGAGGAAATACCAGTATTAAATATGCCTTATGACTATGAGAGACCACTACTGCAGAGCTTTGCTGGAGATGAGTTAAGTTTCAAAGTAGATGAAGAGAGAACAAATTGCTTGCGAAAGATCGCTAGAGAGATCGGAAGTACAATGCATATGGTCCTACTGTCAGCATTTAATATCTTGTTAGCAAAATATTGTCGCCAAGAAGAGATCATCGTAGGAATCCCA
The DNA here is from genome assembly GCA_023128035.1 of Halanaerobiales bacterium. The sequence continues at coordinate 798 of JAGMES010000067.1, forward strand.
ATCGCTGGAAGAACGCATGCCGACTTACAGAATGTTATGGGTATGTTTGTAAATACCTTAGCTCTAAAAAATAATCTTAGTGGTGAAAAGAGATACCTTGAATTCTTAAAGGAAGTAAAAGAAAACTCACTTAATGCATACGCCAATCAAAGCTATCAGTTTGAAGAGTTAATTGATAAAGTTAATGTCACAAGAGATACAAGTAGAAATCCATTGTTTGATGTAATGTTTGACATGACAAATCTGAATTCTGATCATAGTACAGAGATTGAGTTAGATGGATTGGTATTAAAGCCTTACATGAATAAAAATATGGTAGCCAAATTTGACTTAATACTATCAGCAGCAGAAGATGATCAGTCTATTGTATTTAAATTAGAGTATTGTACCAAGTTATTTAAAGAAGAGACTATAAACAGAATGGGAAATCACTATCTCGAAATACTAAAAAATATTTGTGAGAATAATGAAGTTCAGCTTAAAGATATAGAAATGATCACAGAAGAGGAAAAGAATCAAATACTCTATCAATTTAATGATACGCAGGCAGACTATCCAACAGAGAAGACAATCCATGAATTATTTGAGGAACAAGTTAATAGAGCTCCAGACAATATTGCAGTAGTATTTGGCGACCAAAAATTGAGTTATCAAGAACTAAATAAAAAAGCAAATTCATTAGCAAGGGTATTAAGAAATAAAGGTGTAAAGCCAGATACAGTAGTGACCATAATGATTGACAAATCTGTTGAGATGGTAATAGGAATACTAGCAGTACTAAAATCTGGAGGAGCATACTTACCAATCGAGCCTAGTTATCCGAAGGAAAGAGTAGAGTATATGCTAGAGGACAGTCATAGTAAGATATTGTTAAGTTCAAAAGAATTGTACGATACAGTAGATTTTGATGGTGAAGTTATGGATTTAGAAGATCAGGATTTATTTGAAGGAGAAGTAGAGAACTTAGAAAGTATAAATAGATCAAATAACTTAGCTTATATCATCTACACCTCAGGAACAACAGGTACACCTAAAGGAGTTATGGTAGAGCATAGATCTTTAATCAACTTATGTGAATATCATGTGAATAAGTTTGCTGTAACTGAAAAGGATCGAGCTACTATCTATGCTAGTCTTTCTTTTGATGCGTGTGTTTGGGAGATGTGGCCATATCTCACCATTGGAGCCTCAGTTTATATTATTGATAATGATATTAGATTGCAGATAGAGAAGTTGAACCAATACTATAATCAAAATAATATCACCATAAGCTTTTTACCAACACAAATCTGTGAAAGATTTATTGAGCAGAATAATACGTCGTTAAGGTTCTTATTGACCGGAGGAGACCGACTTAAATATTTTAGAAAAAATAGATACAAGTTAGTTAACAATTATGGACCTACAGAGGCTACAGTAGCAACAACCAACTATGTAGTTGAGGAAGAAGCTAAGAGTATCCCTATTGGTAAAATGATAAATAATGCTAAAGTGTATATTTTAAGCGCAGAAAATAAGCTAGCTCCTATACGGGTACCAGGGGAACTTTGCATAGCAGGAGATGTTTTAGCAAGAGGCTATTGGAACAGACCAGAGTTGACGGCTGAAAAATTTGTAGAGAATCCATTTAAGTCCGGTACAAGAATGTATAAAACAGGAGATTTGGCCAGATGGATGCCTGACGGAAATATAGAGTTTTTAGGAAGATTAGATCATCAAGTTAAGATCAGAGGATTTAGAATAGAACTTGGAGAGATAGAAAATAGACTACTCCAACACGAAGCGGTTAAAGAAGTAACGGTTGTGGTCAAAGGAACGCAGGCAAATGAAAAATATCTCTGTGCGTATCTCATTTGTGCTAACCCAATTAATGAGCTAAATCTCATGAGTTATTTACAGGAATGTTTACCAGACTACATGGTGCCCTCATACTTTATACAGTTAGAGAAGATGCCGTTGACACCTAATGGTAAAGTGGACCGAAAGTCCCTTCCCAAACCAGAGGTAGAAAATAACTTAGTTGAATACCAAGCTCCAAGCAATGAAATTGAAGAGAAACTGACCAAAATATGGAGCCAAGTACTGGGAATCGAAAGAGTAGGAATCAATGATAAATTCTTTGATTTGGGTGGACATTCATTAAAAGCTACGGTACTTATATCTAGGATTCATCAAGAATTGAAAAGAGAGATTCAGTTAAGAGAATTATTTACTTCACCAACGATAAAAGAGTTAAGTAAGTTAATAAAAAATGCAGAAGAGAATCTTTGCTCGAAAATAGAGAGAGTAGAAGAGAGCGAGTACTACGAAGCATCCTCAGCTCAAAAGAGAATGTATACGCTTCAACAATTAGAACAGGATAGTGTAGCTTATAATATGCCTGTAGTTTTTGCGATGGAAGGTGCAATTGACAAGAGTAGAATTGAAGAAACCTTCATTAAACTTTCTCTAAGACATGAGGTATTGAGAACTTACTTTGAAACTGTTGAAGATGAGATAGTTCAAAAGATAGATTATTCTTATGAATTTAAGCTAGTAACTAGAAAAGAGAATCAAGAAATTGAAAGTATCTTAAATAAATTCATCAGACCATTTAATTTGAGCAAAGTACCATTATTTAGGGTAGAACTGGTAGAAAGTGCAGCCCAAACATACTTATTGATCGATATGCATCATATCATCTCTGATGGAGTATCGATGCGAATCTTAATCAATGAGTTTATAGCTCTATACAATGGCGAATCTTTACCAACAGCAAAACTTCAATACAAGGATTTTGCAGCATGGCAAAATAACTTCATGAAGTCAGCTGAAATGAAAGATCAGGAAGAATATTGGATGAACAGGTTTAATGATGAAATACCAGTATTGAATATGCTTACTGACCATGAAAGACCCGTTGTGCAGAGCTTTGAAGGAGACCGTGTAAGCTTTGAATTGGACGAAAAAAATTCCGCTAAGGTAAGAAAGTTGGCCAGAGAAACAGATGCAACGATACATATGGTACTACTATCTGCATTGAATATTCTGTTAGCCAAATATAGTGGACAAGATGATATTGTGATTGGAACACCTATAGCTGGTAGAGCAAGTACCGAGCTTGAAAATATGATGGGGATGTTTGTCAATACTTTAGCCTTAAGAAACAAACCTGAGGGTGAGAAAGAGTATGTATCTTTCTTGCAAGAAGTAAAAGATAACTCCCTTAAGGCATATGAAAACCAAAGTTATCAATTGGAGGCTCTAATAGAAAAGTTAGAGATTAGAAGGGATCTAAGTAGAAATCCATTATTTGATGTGATGTTTAACATGGTTGATACTGTAGCTGCTGACGATATTAAGCTAGATGGACTTATGTTAAAACAGACCAATCTACAAAATAAAATTTCCAAGTTTGATTTAACTTTAAATGCCCAAGAGAATGGTAAAACACTAGACTTTACTTTAGAATATTGTACAAAGCTCTTTGAGAAAGAAACAATAGAAAGGTTAAGTAATCATTATAGTGCTGTCTTAGATGAGATAACCAACAATAATCAAATTAAAATTTCCGAGATTGGATTGGTAACAGAACAGGAGAGAGACCAGATACTATATGGCTTCAATGATACCAAATGTCATTATCCTAAAGAGAAAACAATCCAGAGATTATTTGAAGAGCAAGTACAAAGAACCCCTGACAATATTGCGGTTCTCTTTGAAGAGACCCAGTTAACCTATAGTCAGCTGAATGAGAAAGCCAACCAACTGGCAAGAAAATTAAGAAGTCTTGGTGTTCAGGCCGATTCAATCGTCGGAATAATGGTAGAAAGATCATTAGAGATGATTATTGGGATCATGGGGGTTATTAAGGCAGGTGGAGCATATCTACCTATTGATCCGAATTATCCCAAGAAAAGAATAGAATATATGTTACAGGATAGTGAAAGTAAAATACTATTGAGCACAGAGAGCTCAGTGAATCAAGTTGAATTTAATGGCCAAGTAATCGATTTATTTAACGAAGATGGATTCAAAGGGGATGCTAGTAATTTAAAGCCAATCAATAACTCGCAAAATTTAGCCTATGTTATTTATACTTCTGGCACAACAGGTAATCCTAAGGGAGTAATGGTTGAGCATCAAGGCTTGGTCAATCGTCTAAATTGGGTGCAGAAAAAATATCCATTAAATCAAGATGATACGATTTTGCAAAAGACAACGTATACATTTGATGTATCGGTCTGGGAAATATTCTGGTGGAGTGTAGTTGGTGCGAAAGTATGTATGCTTGAACCAGAATATGAAAAAGATCCTGTAAAGATTATTGCGGCAATTAATAAATATCAGATCACTACAATACACTTTGTACCTTCAATGTTAGATGTATTCTTGTATTGTTTAGAAGCAAATAATGTAAGTATGAGCTTACCTAGTTTAAGACAAGTATTTAGTAGTGGAGAGGCATTGAAGTTTAAGCAAGTTTCTAAATTCCAGCAAGAGTTTGGTTTCCATAAAAAGCTGATTAACTTATATGGACCAACGGAAGCGACGATCGAGGTATCTTATTTTGAATGCGATAATCAGCAGAATACAACTGTACCAATTGGTAAGCCAATCGATAATATTCAATTATATATTTTAAACAATAATCAAGTTGCCCCAATTGGGTTACCTGGAGAGTTATATATCGCAGGAGATGGGGTGGCAAGAGGGTACTTAAATAGACCCGAATTAACAGCAGAAAAATTTGTGGATAATCCATTTGAAGCAAATACCAAGATGTATAAGACAGGCGACTTAGTTAGATGGTTACCAGACGGGAATATCGAGTTTTTGGGCCGGATCGATCATCAGGTTAAGATAAGGGGATTCCGCATTGAACTTGGAGAGATCGAAAATAGATTGCTGAAAAATAGATATGTTAAAGAAGCAGCCGTTGTGGTTAAGGAAAATAGCGAAAAGGAAGATTATGTATGTGCTTATGTAGTTAGTGATACAGAACTTAGAGAGTTAGATCTCAAAAGTTATCTGAAAGAAAGCCTACCAGAGTACATGGTTCCAGCCTATTTTGTGCAGTTAGACAAGATGCCATTGACCCATAACGGAAAATTGAATCGAAATGTTCTTCCCGAACCAAACTTAGATAGTATTTTAGTTGAATATGTAGCTCCAAGAAATGAAATAGAAGCTCAATTAGTAGAAATATGGAGTCAAGTGTTGGGAATTGAAGGGATCGGAGTTTATGATAACTTCTTTGATTTAGGTGGGAACAGTCTAAAAGCAATAAAAGTAATCTCTCGGATCAACAAATACTTAGGCGTGGAGGTTCCATTAAAATCTATTTTTGAAAAAAGAACGATTGAGAGCCTCTACACAGAGATCAAGGATTTGCATAGTACTACATATAAACAGATTAAACCTGTTCAGAAGTCGGCGTCCTATGATGTATCCAATGCCCAAAAGCGACTTTGGGTTTTGAATCAGCTAGAAGAAACTGGTGCTGCTTATAATATTCCTGCTGCTTTTCTTCTAGAAGGAGAGTTTGACGAAAATGCCTTTAGAAAAGCCTTTGATCTTATGATTGAAAGGCATGAATCTTTAAGAACCGTGTTTATTACAGAAAATGGATTGCCAAAACAAAAGATTCTAGACAATCCCGATTATAGTTTTTATATTACTGATATTAAAGACCATGCAGATGTAAATGAATCCGCAAGGGAGTTGGCTATTCAGAATGCATTACTTCAATTTGATTTGGAAAGAGGACCTTTAGTCCAGATGTCAGTAATTAAAATGGAAAATAATAAACACATGTTATTGGTTAACATGCATCATATTATTTCCGATGGCTGGTCGATGAATGTCTTTACTAGAGAGTTTTTAGGCTTTTATAATAACTTTAAAAAAGGTAAAGTTCCAGAGATTGAACCATTAAAGATTCAGTATAAAGACTACTCGACTTGGCAAAATGAGCTTTTTGAGAGTGGAGCTATCAATTCACACAGAGAATACTGGCATAAAAAACTTTCAGGAGAATTGCCAATTCTTGATCTTCCTGCAGATCGAGTGCGTCCGATCACAAAAACATTTAGAGGGCAGAATATCGATTTTATCCTGGCGCAAGATATTCAAGATCGTCTATATAATCTGTGCAAAGAGAAGAATATATCTCTTTTCATGATGTTGCAAGCCATCGTCAAAACTTTACTATATAGATATACTGGACAGGAAGATATCATCTTGGGCTCACCGATTGCCGGCAGAGGACATAAGGATTTAGAAGGTCAGATTGGTTTTTATACCAATACTCTAGCGATTCGAGATACTGTTAAAGGTGAAGAACAGTTTGCTACATTGCTGGATACTGTTAGAGAAACTTGTGTGGAAGCTTTTGATCATCAAAATTATCCATTTGATAAGATAGTCGAGGAGATCACTTTAGAACGCGATCTTTCTCGCTCGCCAATCTTCGATGTGATGTTGGTCTTCCAGAATAATGAAGCTGTAACCATTGAATTTGATGGATTGACCGTTTCACCTTATGAACTCAAAAATGAGATAAGTAAGTTCGACATTTCATTCATTTTTGACGAGACAGTGGAAGGCTTGAACTGTAGTATTGAGTATAATACTGATATTTACCACGAAGATAGAATCCAGAGAATGGTAAAACATTTTCAAACGATTACTGCATCTGTGGTAAGTAATCCTCAAACAAAAATTAGGGATCTGGAAATCTTAGCTGAGGAGGAGCAGAAGTTACTTCTTGATCTGTTTAATGATACTGCTGCAGATTATCCTCTTGATAAAACAATCGTGCTGATGTTTGAAGAACAGGTAGCAAAGACACCTGACAATATAGCTGTTATATATGAGGAGACGAAGTTAACATATAGACAACTAAACGAGAGAGCAAATATCGTAGCCAATTACTTAAGAGATCAGTATCAAATCAAACCAGATGACTTTGTTGGTATCATGATTCCACGATCAGAAAAAATGATAATCATTGTGATGGGGATTATGAAATCTGGTGCTGCCTATGTGCCAATAGATCCGATATATCCAGCAGAGCGGGTTGATTATATATTGGAGGATTCTGACTGTAAAGTTGCCATTAGTGACAAAACCGAGGGGATATTTGTTAATATCAAAGAGATCTTAAAAAGTGGTGCCGCTAATACGAATCCCCTAATAGTTACTAAGCCTGATAACCTTGCTTATGTCATTTATACATCTGGATCTACTGGGAAACCTAAGGCTACTCTGCTTGAGAATAGGTCTCTGATTAATCGAATTGATTGGATGCAAAAGAGTTATCCAATAGGAGAAAGTGATACAATATTACAAAAAACAACATATACATTTGATGTATCTGTCTGGGAGTTTTTCTGGTGGTCATTGTATGGTGCTAAAGTATGCTTATTGCCACCTGGAGGAGAAAAAGATCCAGCCGTTATTGTAAGTTCTATTGAGAAGAATACCATTACAACAATGCACTTTGTTCCGTCAATGCTTAATATCTTTCTTGATTATGTAAAGGCTTACGATTATAGCGCCAGATTGAGATCATTAAAATATATCTTTTCAAGTGGTGAAGCACTGCTTGGGAATCATGTAGAAAAGTGTGCTGATCTAATGAATCAAAATGGTACAAGGTTGATTAACCTCTATGGACCAACAGAGGCAGCCATAGATGTTACCTACTATAACTGTCTTGCATCAGATAGAACAGTACCAATCGGAAAACCGATCTCTAATATATCTTTGTACATAATTGATGAAGACTTGAAACTGGCCCCAGTAGGAGTTCCTGGTGAATTATGTATTTCTGGAGTCGGTCTGGCTAGAGGATATCTAAATAAACCAGATCTAACAAAATCATCTTTTGTAGACAATCCATTTGTCCCTGGTGAAAGGATGTATAAAACAGGTGATGTGGCAAGATGGTTACCAGATGGACAAATCGAGTATTTAGGAAGAAAAGATTATCAGGTGAAGATTCGTGGATTTAGAATCGAGCTAGAAGAGATCGATCATAACATCCGAAAAATATCTGGCGTAGAAGATTCGATAACGATTGACTTTGTAGATGCAAAAGGTGACAAGCAACTTTGCGCTTATCTTGTTAGTAATGAAGAGCTGGATCTATCATATTTAAGACAAGAACTGTCTAAAAACCTGGTAAACTATATGATCCCATCATACTTTGTATATTTAGAGAAGCTTCCACTCAATTCTAACGGTAAAATCGATAGAAAAGCACTAATCAAACCTGAAAGTATAGTGAGTAAAGAATATATCGCGCCACGAAATGAGCTGGAAGAGAAATTAAGAGACTTTTTCGCTGAGATTCTTGGGTTCACTCAAATTAGTATCGATGACAGCTTTTTCGAATTAGGAGGGCATTCATTAAGGGCTCTACAGCTTATTTTAAAAATCCAAAAGGAGCTTCGAGTTGAAATAAACTTAAGTGAAGTATTTTTATATCCGACTATTGCGGGTATGGCAGAGTTTATTAAAAACAAACAAGATCGTTCCTTTATCGAAGAAATACCCAAAGTGGAAGTACAGGATCATTATCCTTTATCTTCTGCCCAAAACAGACTCTTCTTCTTAAATGTGTTGGATAAAACAACGACTGCCTATAATATGCCTTTTGCTATGATTCTGGAAGGAAAAGTAGATAAAGATAGGGTATCTGAAACCTTTACAAAGCTGATTGAAAGACACGAAAGTTTACGGACTTCATTCGAATTATTGGACAATGAACCTAGACAAAGGGTACACCAAATGGTCTCTTTTGAACTCGAATACGGTGAAATCGACCATGATCTAGGATTGACGATTCAGAGTTTTATTCAACCATTTGATATAGCTAATCCGCCACTGTTGAGGGCTGGTTTATTCAAAATTTCAGCAGAGAAGCATTTATTTGTCTGTGATATGCATCATATTATTTCTGATGGTGTATCAATGGCTGTTTTGATTGAAGAATTTGGGAAAATATACACCAATCAAGAACTTCCTGAGCTACAGGCCAGTTATGTAGATTACACTGTATGGTTGCAGGAGTATGTTAAATCGGAAATCAATGTTCAAGCTGAAGAATACTGGTTAGCTCAGTTTGTTGATGAACTACTTGCTCTTAACCTGCCTTTAGATTACCAGAGACCTGTGGTTCAGAGTTTCAGTGGAAGTGCTGTTGATTTCAACATCAGTAGTAGGGATACTGCTAATCTAAAGAAGATTGCCCTAGAGAATAATGCGACCCTTTTCATGGTTTTACTTTCAATTTGTAATGTGTTTCTTGCAAAGATTTGTTCTCAGGATGATCTGATTATAGGAACCCCTGTTGCTGGGCGAATTCATCCTGATATTGATCGAACAATTGGAGTATTTTTAAATACCCTGGTTCTACGCAATAACATTCATGCTGATCAAACTTTTACACAGTTTCTATCTAAAGTGAGAGAAAATACGCTTCTCGCTTTACAAAACCAAAGTTATCAGTTTGAAGATTTGGTAGAAAAGGTAGTTCGTGTTAGAAGGACGAATCGAAATCCTCTGTTTGATGTGATGTTTGCTCTTAATAATATGGAGACACGACAATTAGAGATTCATGGTCTAAATGCAATTCCATATGAGTATGAGAACGAATCATCTAAGCTGGATCTTAAGATAACGGCACTGGAGATTTCTGACCAAATTAAGGTTAACTTTAATTATAATACTAATCTCTTTAAGCGGGAAACGATCAATAAGTTCGTGGGATATTTCCAAAGTGTAATGAGTTCGATTATTGAAAACAGTGATCTAGAAATTTCTAAAATTGAAGTTCTTAACCTGGAGCAACGAAGGGGTGTATTGAGCAATTTTAACCGGAATTTGCTAGGAGATACAAGGTTTACATTCCAGAATAGGTTGAATGAAGCACTTAAGGAATTTGGTGCAGAATGCGCAATTAGTTGTGGAACCAGAAAGATTACTTATTCTGAACTCGATCAAAAATCTAATTATGTTGCGAATTATCTCATCAATCAGAGAGTTGGCAAGGGAAGTTTTGTTCCTGTTGCAATCTCTAACAGAGCTGATTTTATCATAGCAATGATTGGAGTCTTTAAAGCGGGTTGTATTTTTGTTCCTTTTGATTTAAATCAGACGAGAGAGAGGTTGTCCGATCTGATTAGTGAGTTGAATCTCCAGTATATGATTGTAGATGATATTTTTCATCAGCAGGTTATGGCTGGAACTAATTTTGCTCAGGATGTGGAGTCTTTCAATTTTGAAAAGATATTTAAGGGGGATAACACAGATTGGTTTAACACTATTCCAGAACTAGAATATAGACCCGATGATATGATCTATGCATACTTTACTTCTGGAACAACAGGTAATCCGAAAATTATTGCAGGTAGAAGTGAAGGTTTAGTACACTTTGCAGAGTGGGAAATTAACCAATTTGGAGTCGGTAAAGGTTTTAGAGTAAGTCAATTAACTCGTCCGACCTTTGATCCGTTTTTACGAGATATTTTTGTACCACTTTTTGCGGGTGGTGTAGTGTGCATACCTAACAGTGAAGAGATTAATCTAAACTCGATAAAACTTGTTAAGTGGATTGAGACAGAGAGAATCAATCTAATTCATATAGTTCCATCTGTCTTTAAAATTATTTCAGATGAAGATTTAACAGAAGGTCATTTTAAAGAACTCAAATATATTCTTCTAGCGGGTGAGAAACTCTATCCATCTTATCTAGAAAAATGGTATAAAGTCTTTGCCAATCGAATTCAGTTAGTCAATATCTATGGTCCTACAGAAACCACTCTAGCTAAATTCTTCAAGTTAATCAATATGTCAGACTTAGATCGGGGCATGATTCCTGTAGGTAAGCCTATACCAGGAGCTAGTGGTATCGTTTTAAATAAAGATATGAATATTTGTGACGAAATGATTCCAGGAGAGTTATATATTCGCACACCATATCAAAGTTTAGGGTATATCAACAATGATGAGTTGAATGCCAAACATTTTATTGTAAATCCATTTACTAATGATAAGCAGGATATTATTTATAAAACTGGAGATATGGCACAAGTTACAACTGAAGGAACCTTTGAGATATTGGGAAGAGTGGACCGTCAGGTAAAGATCAGAGGTCAAAGAATTGAATTAGAAGAGATTGAGGGCTATTTGAACTCACTAGAATACGTGAATGAATGCGCAGTGGTTCACAAAGAAAGGTCGACCGGAGATAACTTCTTATGTGCTTACTATACACTTTGCAGTACAAGTGATTCAAAAAGTATCAAAGAAGATCTCAGAAAAATAGTACCAGAGTATATGGTACCTACATATTTTGTTAAGCTTGATAAAATGCCACTTAACTTTAATGGAAAGATTGATAGAAAAAATCTACCTGAACCTGAAATTGTTCTTGATAATGATTATGTTGCACCACGTAATGAAATTGAAGAAAAGCTTATAAAAATATGGGCCGATCTTTTAAAAATTGAACAGGATATGGTGGGAATAGACACCAACTTCTTTGAATCTGGAGGCAATTCATTACTAATTATGGCTTTCCATTCAAAGCTTTCTGTAGAGTTGGTATTAGAGGATATTCCTGTGGTAGATCTATTTCAATATCCATCTATTAGAATGTTTTCTGACTATTTGAGCAACCGCGATGACGAACCTTTGAGATCCGATGACATTTACGAAGATGCATTAGAAACAAGGATGAGTGGACTAAAAATTCTTAGGGGTGATTATGATGAGTAAAAAGAGAAAATTAACTGGATTAGAAGTAGCAGTAATAGGGATGTCATTAAAATTTCCTGGTGCAGAAAATAAGGATGAGTATTGGGATAATCTGAAAAATGGTATTGAATCGATTAAGAAATTTAGTGACGAAGAATTATTAAAAGCTGGAGTTCGTCAAGAGATGTTGGATAATCCTGCGTATGTCAAATCTGGCGTATCTATTAAAGATAAAGAATGTTTTGACTCAAAGTTTTTTGAATATAGACCAGAGGAAGCAAAATTAATGAACCCTCAAACACGAATTTTTCACCAGTGTGCTTGGGAAGCTCTAGAAGATTCAGGTTATGTACCTGGCCGTTATGACGGAATTATTGGCTTATACGCGGGGGCTAAGAGCGACATTAATTGGGAGACCCATACACTTTTATTTAATGCAGATACTTCTGTTGATGAATTTAGTTCTCGTATCTTTCGCAAGGTAGATTATTTCTGTACATCCATCGCTTATAAATTGAACTTGAAAGGGCCTGCAGTGTTTATTAACACTGCAGGCTCCACTTCCCTAGTAGCCATCCATATGGCTGCCATGAGTTTGATAACTGGAGAGACAAATGTTGCTTTAGCAGGAGGAATCACCCTTTCCTCCTCACACCCAGAAGGTTATTTATACCAGAAGGGAATGATTAACTCTCCAGATGGCCATTTAAGAGCCTTTGATGAAAAAGCAAATGGAATCGTTCCAGGAGAAGGGGCTGGCGTTGTTGTATTGAAAATGTTAGACAAAGCATTAAAAGATGGGGACAATATCTATGCCATCATTAAAGGTTCTGCAATTAATAATGATGGAAACAGAAAAGTTGGTTATAGCGCCCCAGCAGTCAGTGGACAGTCCAATGTTATTAAAGCCGCACAAGTAATGTCTCGTGTGAAACCTGAATCTATTAGTTATGTCGAAGCTCATGGAACAGGTACATCACTTGGAGACCCTGTTGAAATCGAGGCCTTAAGTTATGTCTTTGGCAAAAGTGAACAGAAATATTGTTCTATTGGATCTGTTAAGTCAAATATTGGACATACTGACTCGGCAGCAGGTGTTGCTGGTTTTATCAAGACCGTTTTAGCCTTAAAAAATCGGCAGATTCCCCCAACACTTCATTTTGAGAAACTAAATAATAATATTAATCTGAAGGGTACTCCTTTTACTATTAATTCAGAACTTAAAGAATGGAAGAGTGATGAATATCCATTGCGAGCTGGTGTTAGTTCCTTTGGAATTGGTGGAACAAATGCACATGTGATTTTAGAAGAGGCGATAGAAAAGGATGACTATACCATTGAAGAGAAAGATCAACTTCTTGTCTTCTCAGCAAAGACTGTCAACTCCTTAAAAGAAATCACCTCAAAATATAGTGAACTTTTCCAGGATCAAAAGGATGTAAATCTGGCTGATGTAGCCTGGACATTGCAGACAGGTAGATCTATGTTCCCTTATAGATTTAAATTAGCAGCGAAAAATGTTCAAGAAGCTCTAGAGTTGCTGATGAAGAGAGAATCAGACCAGGCGGAGGTCCATAAAATAGAGGGGAATAAAAAGTCGGTTGTGTTCATCTTTTCTGGATCGGGATCTCAATATGTCAACATGGGAAGAGATATTTATGAAGATGAGCCTTTATTTAAAGAGCAGATCGATCAATGTTTTAGTATCTTAAACGGCTTGATGGGTGTAGATTTTAAAGAAATTTTATATCCAACCCCAAGTATGTTAGAGGACGCGGAAGTTAAGATCAATCAACCCCAGTACTTGTATCCGTTATTGTTTGCCATTGAGTATGGGTTAGCTGGTCTGTTGGAAAGATGGGGTGTGAAGCCGGATTATCTGATCGGTGACGGCATTGGTGAATATGTGGTTGCATGTCTAAGTGGACTCTTTTCTTTAGAAGATGCCCTCAGATTAGTAGTAAAAACAGGAGAATTAGTGAGGAAGGTTCCCCAAGAAGCAATGCAAGAGGTCGCGGCGGTAACAGAAGAACTGACTGAAATTTTGGCCAATGAAGTAAAAGCTATTACTTTTAATAACCCGAATACCTTGTGGATCTCTAGTGTAACTGGGAAAAGGGTAAGTGTAGAGGAAGTAATGTTTGCCGAATATTGGAACAAACATTTTTTCCAGACAGCAGCACAGCAGCATAAGGGTTGTGCGACCATATTACAAGAGGAGAAAAATTGTATTTTTGTTGAAGTTGGCCCTGGAAATGATTTAAGTAGCTTGAAAGAAACATTGGGTGACTGTATGGCTATTAATCTACTTAAGAGATCTGAAGAAAGAGGGTCTGATCTGAAACTTCTTTTAGACCAAGTGGGAGAACTATGGTTACAAGGAGTGAACTTGGAGTGGGAGATGTTCCATTGGAAAGAGACTAGAAAAACAGTATCCGTGCCGACCTATTGTTTTGAGAAAAAACCGTACCCACTTGCCAAAAATATGACTCAATTTTTACAAGAAAATCTTAAGATTTTAGATAATGAAGAAATTGTAGTAGATACTAGTATTTTTGTTCATGAGGAAGAAGAAATTCCTGCTGAGGAAGTTAATACTGAACAGGTTGTTGTAACTGTAGATGATATCGATGAATCATTAACAAATACTGAGAAAATGTTAGTTGAAATCTGGAAAGATTTCTTTGATATCGAGCATGTCGATATAAATGATGATTTCTTTGAGATTGGAGGAGATTCTTTAAGAGCGATGGGTTTGGTTATTGAATTAGAAGAGAATTTTGATACCAAGATTTCTATAGAGGAACTGTTTTCTTTGACAACAATAGCTGAGTTGGCTCAGTATATTGATTCTAATATGGATCAATATAGTAATTCCTTAATGGATAACGATGACGATCCAGATGATCATGATGAAGATTTAAAAGATGGAGATGATGACAAAGTGAGAATTACAATATGAGCGCTCGAAAACTAATTACTAAACTAAAATTTCTGGGGGTTGAGTTGTTTCTAAGGGGTGGTAATTTAGAATTAGAAGCATCAAAGGATGTATTAACTCCCAAACTTGTGAAAGAAATAAAAAACAATAAGTTAGAGATTATCGATCTTTTAAAGGCTGAAAAGCGAAAGGCCAAACGGAAACCAATTCAAATCAGAAAGGCGGAAGAGAGAGATTACTATCCAGTATCTAGCGCTCAAAAGAGAATGCTGGTCATGCATCAAATGGAAAAATCCAATTTAAGCTATAATCTGCTTAATGGAGTTGTACTTGAAGGAGATTTGGATCTTGAACGGTTGGAGCAAGCTTTTCGAAAATTAATTGAAAGGCATGAAGCATTACGAACTGCTTTTCTTGTCGTTGACAATGAATATGTCCAAAAAATCCACAAGCAGATTGATTTTTCTATTGTGCAAAGGGAATGTAGCCAAGAGAATCTGAATAGTACAATTAAGCACTTTATCCGCTCTATGGATTTAAGTAAGCCACCTTTGTTCGAGGTAGCAATTATCAAATTTGGGAGTAACAAAAATGTGTTTTTAATAAATATACATCATATTATCTGTGATGGAACATCTTTTACCATTTTAGTAAAGGAACTGTTAGAGTTATATAATGAAAAACAGTTAGCAGCCCCCAAATTACAGTATAAAGATTTTACACTATGGCAAATCGAACAGAATGCATCAGAACGCTTCAAAAAGCAGGAGCAATATTGGCTAGAGCTTTTCGCTGGAGATGAGATTCCGGTTTTAGATCTACCTACAGATTCTTTACGCTCAGATATTCAGGCTTTTGAAGGTGAAAAGTTTATCTTTTCTCTAGATCAGAGATTAGCTGCCAGTATTAATGAATTAGTTCAAAAAACAAATTCTTCGAAATATATGGTGCTTCTGGCTATATACAATATTCTACTTTATAAGTATTCTGGTCAAAAGGATATAATAGTTGGCTCTTCTATTGCTAAAAGGGGTCACTATGAGTTGCAAAATGTAATTGGTATGATGGTCAATGCCTTGGCTATGAGGAATTATCCTGATGATGAGAAAAGATTTATAGATTTTTTAACAGAGGTTAGAACCAATGCGTTAAAGGCCTATGAAAATCAAGATTATCCTTTTGATGAACTGGTTGATCAATTAAAACTGCGTAGAGGGAATAACCCGTTATTTAATACGATGTTTGAGTATCATAACTTGGAGAACCGGAAGATGGAAATGGCGGGTCTAAAAGTTCTGCCCTTAGAGTATAATGAAGGTATTGCCAGATTTGATTTGGAGTTAAATGTGATTGAGAGGGCTGGGGAGATCAATGTAGGATTCCACTACTCTGCTCGTCTATTCGAGAGGTCTACAATCGAACGTATGGGTGAACATTTTACGATTATTTTGGAGCATATCACAAGCAATCCAGAGATTCTTTTGGGAGATATTGATCTTCTGTCTAATACTGAAAGAGATAAGATATTAGTTTATTTTAATCAGACAGAAAGGGAATTGCCCCCACACCAAACCGTGATTGATCTTTTTGAATGCCAGGTAGCGAAGAGGCCTGACGATATTGCCGTAGAATGTGGAGACGAAAGTTTGACGTATCGTGAGTTGGCCCAGAGGGTGAATCAACTCACAGGATATTTGCTCAATGAGCATAAGGTGCAAAAAGAAGAACTGGTAGCAATTTTGATGGATCGTTCCATTAATATGCTAGTAGCCATTTTAAGTGTCTTTAAAGCTGGAGGTGCCTACATCCCTCTGGATGCGGCTTACCCAGAGAAGCGAATTCAAACAATTTTGGATGATGCGGAGATAAGGTTGGTGTTGGGTGAAGAAAAGTATGTTTCATTATTAGATAGTCTGGAACAGCAATGTGAGGTTTTGGAAATGTACTTATGTATGGACTCTGAAAATCAGCTCAATTTGGCATCATATTCTGACATCCAAGTAGAGAATAGATCTAAACCAGGAGACCTGGCGTATGTTATCTATACATCTGGATCAACAGGAAAGCCGAAAGGTGCTATGGTCGAACAGATAGGTATGGTTAACCATATGTTTGCCAAAATAAATGATCTAAGCCTGGATGAAAACAGTATTGTTGCTCAAAATTCTTCCCATAGTTTCGATATTTCTGTCTGGCAGTTTATGGTTGCATTGGTTGTTGGCGGAAAAACTATGATCTACCCCAATCAACAAGTCCTGAATGTTGAAAAATTCATTGATCAAGTGATTTGTGATCAGGTAAGTATCTTGGAAGTCGTTCCGTCTTATTTAAAGCTTATCTTAGATTTGATGGATGATCAAAAACCAACCTTCCATACACTTAAGTATCTTTTGGTAACTGGAGAGGCATTGCAATATAAACTGGTCAAACGATGGTTAGAAAAATACCCTGATATTTACATGGTTAATGCGTATGGTCCTACTGAGGCCTCAGATGATATTACTCATAATATAATCAAAGAAGTTCCAGCATCGAAGAGTATTTCCATTGGCAAGCCATTGCAAAACTTTAAGATTTATATTGTTAATGAAAAAATGCAATTATGCCCTATTGGGGTGAAAGGTGAGATTGTGGTAGCAGGTCTAGGTGTTGGGAGGGGGTATGTGAATGCCCCTGAAAAGACCGCTGTAGCCTTTACAGTAGATCCCTTTAGAGCTCAGGAGAATGTAAGATTATATAAAACTGGAGATTTGGGTCGCTGGTTACCGGATGGAAATATTGAGTTTTTCGGTAGAAAAGATCACCAGGTAAAAATTAGGGGATTCAGAATCGAGTTGGGTGAAATTGAAAATGTACTGATGGAACATGAAAATATTAAAGAAGCAGTCGTTTTAGCAAAAGAAAATGATCAATATATATATGCATATATAGTGTATGCACAAAAGATGGATCTTTCTAAACTGAAGACTTTCTTAAAAGACCGGTTACCTGAGTATATGATCCCATCATATTTTGTGGAAATGGAAAAAATACCATTAACACCGAATGAGAAAATAAATCGAAAAGCTTTACCAGAGCCACAAATTGAACAATCATCAATTGATAAATATGAAGCACCAAGAAATGAAATGGAAGAGAGATTGACCCAAATATTCTGTGAGATATTGGGTATTGAGGATGTAGGCATCAATGATACATTTTTCGATTTGGGAGGAGATTCCATAAAAGCAATGATTCTTATGTCCAAAATTAAAGAGGCTGGACTACATGCAGATATAACTGAATTTTTCTCTGACCCAACCATTAAAGGCATATCTAAAAATGTGCAGGAAGTTGATAGCATATCCCATAAAGAAGTGATTGAAGGTGAAGTTCCACTGATGCCGATTCAGCAGTGGTTCTTTGAAAGGAATTTTACTGACTCACACCATTATAACAGATCCTACCGTATTTTTAGAAAAGAAGGATTTGATGTGGAAATGGTTAGAATTGTTTTTGCAGAAATCCTTAAACATCACGATGCGCTTCGGATGGTTTATAGAAATGTGGCTGGGAGAATCATTCAATATAATCAGGGAATAAAAAACTGTTTGCCAGATATACAAGTAATTAACTTAGGAAATGGTGATTTTGATGAGGAAGCGAATGAGCTAAATCGTTCGATTAACATGGCTACAGGTCCATTGGTGAAGATCGGTATCATCAAAGGGGACAGTGGAGATTATTTGCAACTTGTTGTACATAGAGTGATCGCTGATACCTACTCTATGAAGATCATCCTGCAAGATTTTATTACCGGAATGAAGAGTTACTTAAAGAATGAAAAAATTGAATTTCCAGCTAAGACCCATTCGTATCAACATTGGGTAGAGGCTTTAAAAGAAGTTGCTCAAAGCCCAGAAATCGAAAGCCAGATTCTATATTGGAAGAATATTGAAGATGCCTCTGTTTCGGTATTGGAAAAGGATAGTGATATTCCTAGAACAATGAAGAAACTCAATAACAAATTATCCGTCAGATTTACTCTAGATGAGATTGATACGGCTCAGTTATTAACTAAAGTGCTTGGTGCTTTTGAGGCAGAGGTTGGTGATGTTTTGCTATCTGCTTTATATCTGAGTTTACAAAAGTGGACAGGATTTGACCGCTTTATGTTGTACATGGGAGGGCACGGTAGAGAAAATATTGTGCAGGGAATTGATATTTCCAGAACAGTTGGGTGGTTTACGGCGCAATATCCTGTGCTTCTTTCAAAGGTTGGAGGTTCTGATTTTCATAGCACAATAAAACAGGTAAAAGAAATAGTGATGAATATTCCCCAGAAAGGGATTGGCTATGGGATGTTGAGATATCTGAATGAAGATCAAAAAGATAGTTTTAATCTAGAGCCTGAGATTAGTTTTAACTATCTGGGAGAGGTTATTAAAAGTTCTTCTGATGATTTTGGTGGGCTGTTTCAGTTAGCAGACAATGGAAATTGGCAAGCTATTAGTCCGAATATGGAGAGACATTTCCCATTAGATGTGGTTTGTGGTATAAGAGATGGAGCGATAAGAATTGATTTGAATTTCTCCGACAATGAGTTTAAAGTAGAATCAATTAACAGGCTTGCAGAATATTATAAAGATTTTCTTCTGCAGATTATCGAGGATTCTTCTAATACAAAATAGTCTCATCAACTAAAGATAAAAAAGGAGATTATCAAAATGAATATTACTTTTGAAAAATTAAGTCTAGAGCATCAAGAAGAGGTTATGTGCATATTCAACTATTATATTAAAAAATCGACAAGTGCTTATCGTGAAAAAACCGTTGACAATGAACATTTTCTCAATTTTATTGATGGGTCAAATCATTGTGAATTTGCGATTAAAAATGATCAGAACAAAGTCATTGGATTTTGCCTATTAGAACCTTTTATGTCCTTATCTACTTTTGCGGAAGCGGCTGAAACAATGTATTTTATTGACCATGAATATACCGGTCAAGGGATTGGTACACTTGTCTTAAAGAAACTTGAAGATGAAGCAAGAAAAAGAGGTATCAAAA
This sequence comes from Halanaerobiales bacterium, assembly GCA_023128035.1. Next base: position 20,533 of record JAGMES010000067.1, read on the forward strand.
AATTGTTAGCCAATATTTCATCTGAAAATGCTAACAGCATCAATTTTCATCAGAAAAATGGATTTGTTGAATATGGTCGACTTAAAAATGTCGGGAAGAAGTTTGATAGATATTTCAGTATTGTATGGATGGGTAAAGAATTATCTTAATGTGGTCATGCAGATCAATAGGATCAAGATGAATAAATAACTATTATTGGAGGCTACTAATGAATGTAATTATTATAAGTACACAATATCTTTCAAAGGCATCTTTTGGTTTACTTTCACTCGCAGATGCATTGATGCAAAAGGGACATAATGTACGCTTGATTGGATCTTTTTCTGATAAGCCAATTTCATTGGTAAGGTTTTTTCAAGTTCGTGAAATGAGGGAGGCCTTTGTTGAAGAGATTCGGGATTTTCAACCAGACGTAATTGGGATCTCTTCTATGTCTCAATGTGCCCATCATCTCCCATGGTTGAGTATTTTTTTGAAAGGTCGTTTTCCATCAATTCCACTAATTTTTGGTGGTCAACATGCATTGATTATGAAAGAAGGTGTTTTTGAAAGCGCTCCTGATCTTGACTATTGTATGTATGGTGAAAGTGAAGTATACTTGCCAAAGTTCTTAGAAAAATTAGAAGCATCTGATGAGGATTATACAGATATTAAGGGCCTGATATACAAGAAGGATGGTAAGTTAATCGTCAATGAACCACCAGAAGCGGGAGATATCAACAAGTACTTCCCTGGTCGAGCAATCAACTCCATATCTGATTTTTGGAAACGTTTTAACTCAAAGATGACAACAAGTAAAGGCGCTAAAAAGCCATCAGTGGCCAATTGGCATACCCCTTTAGCATCGCCTAACTTTGAGATGCTTCTTACTCGTGGGTGTCCATATCAATGTACTTTTTGTAAGATCGATGGCGAGTCGACTGCTGAGGATTGTATCAGACATATGTCTCCAGCAGTTTTTGAAGAGCAGTTAGATTATATCATTTCAGAGTATAAGATCCGTAGTTTGTATATTTACGACTCTAGTTTTGATCTTAACAAGGAATGGGGACGGGAAATCTGTAATATTTTGAAAAGGAAGACCGAGATTGTGGACTGGTTCTGTCAACTTAGACCCAATCTTGTGGATAGAGATTTTGTGCAACTATTGAAAGATAGTCGCTGTCGAGGGGTTAATTTATATGCTGAGAGTGGAAGTGAAGAGATTCGAAATGGAGCTTTGAGAAAAAATGTTTCTGATGCTCAAATGAAAAATGCCTTTTCTCTCACCAAGGAGTTTGGGTTATTTAGAAGATGCAATGTAATTATCGGAGTTCCCGGTGAAAGTTTCAAGGATATGAAGGAGAGTTTCAAAAAGGTTTTAGAGCTTGACCCCGATTCTTTACAGGTGTTGCCTTTAGATTCTTATCCACGTACTGAAATTACGAACAAATATATTGATGATATTGTTTACGATGATGAATATGTATATGATGAAAGTACAAATACAGCACAAAAATGTAAAGGGTTAAAAGGATATATCAAAACCAATGTGCCGCGAGTATTGGTACATAATTTGGCAGAAATGATGAATATCTTTGGGCATTACTTCTCTGTTTTAATACGTCGCAATCTGAATCTGAATGAAAAATCACTTCTTATTCTTGAACCGGATGCGAAACAGGAAAGTTTTTTGGTGGATTATTTTAAAGGAGTATCTCCATTTCAACTTATTACTTCGGCACTTTGGTTCCAGGATGTTGTTACATTGGAGAAACCAGCATTGATGATCTCTGGTCCAAGTTCAAAGGTGGGTAAACAATTACTCCCAGATGGGGTTCATTTAGAAAAACTTGAGGTTTCTCCTTTAGACCTGCCTGTAGATCATCCAATTTGGGAGAAGGTAAAAGGTAGAGGGGTTGATACAGTATTGATCCCATATTTAAAAGCAACCCAGGAGACCTTGGAACGGGCTATTAAAATTGGTAGTTCTATTTCGGCCAAAACAGTTTATTTTGTAGATTTATACAAAGGAAGTATTACGGAATGGGATATACTTACAAAATTATCGGTTAATTATAGTTTTAGAAATGATGTTGAAGACTTTTTGGTCCATCTTAACGAAACCCAATTGGACTCTTAAGAATGTAGGAGTTGTTTGACTAGATTATTTGGTCGATAACTTGAAATAATTTTGTGATTGAAAATGCTGAATATAGGATTGTAGAAGTATAGTCGTTGAAGAGGGTCTTGCCTAGTAGGGGTAAGGCCCTATTTAAATAAATTAGGAAATCTTAGGTCATCTTTTGAAGAACGAAAATGATTTTTTCAAAGGAAGCTATGAACAATATACAGAATATATGGAGTATTTCCAAAAGTGTAGATATTAATTTGGAGGGATTCAATGGCATGGGTAATATTATAAATAGTAGAGATGTGTTTGGCAAGATAAAATGTATGTTTCGGCAATATAAATTTGTAGGTGTTTGCAATCATCCGAATTCCATAGTTGTTAAAAATTAACTCGCCTTATCATTGAACTTCGCAATCTATAACTTTCTCCTTCGAATAACAGGATCGGTGTAGTTTTTTTCATGTAGGTGCGGAGGAGCCACTTCGTAGAACACGCAATAAACAATGTAATTCATTGTTTATTGCGATCATGTTATGTTTAATACCTATTTTAAAGTGATTAATACACAATAGGTATGAGTATGAAATTATAAGTAATAGTCTCTCGGAATAAATAATG
>JAGMES010000068.1 GCA_023128035.1 Halanaerobiales bacterium
TATTTTTCAATAAAAGTAACTAATTGTAGGCTTTTTGTGGGCTAATCATATAATATTATTTTCAATTATTTAACCAATGAAAGTTTTGATAAATATTTAGATATTTTATCTATTAAGGTTGATCCAAGGATTAACATAATTATTAAATTTAATTTAGATAAATTAAGTTATATTCAAAACAATTACTCCCAACGAGTCAATAAATATTCAGATGTGATTGTAGAAGTATCAAGAGGTCAATTACACGAATTTAATTTATTTGAAAAGCTAAGAACGTGTAGTTTTAGTCCTATAATAAAAATTACTTTTGAATGTAATTTGGCTTCTTTGAAAGATTTAGAGAATATAATAAACTATTTATCCCGGTTTAATACTGTAAAGTATATCGTGTTGAATCCTGATTGTTATAGAGATTTTAATTTTAATGCCTATATGAAGTTAAATAAAATGGGCAGTTCAGATCTGCAGGTGTTTTTAGACCGTGGTAACTTTCCAGCTAATTTATTAAAAGAACATCCGTATAACGCGTATATATTAAATTTTAAGAGAGATCACCCTGATAAAAAAGGTTTGCCACGTTATTTAGTAATTAATAGTAATGGTTGTGTTTTCCCAGAAGGCTTGGATGAAAGATTTGAAGATTTCAAATTAGGTAATATTTACAATCAAACTTTATTCGAAATGTTGGAAGGTTATTGGTTATCTAATAATCATGTTTTATTTAAAACTGTGTGCGAACAAGTATATAATGACTATATTTTAGATTATCCATTTTATTTTATACCTTGGCGATATTTATTTATAAAAGAGATATTAACAGGTATTAGTAAAAGTTTTTAGAGGAGGGAATTAAATGATTTCCCATATAAATTTTATGTTGACGAGACGTTGTAATAGTAAATGTCGGTACTGTTATTTAAATGCTCAAGAAGAAAGTACAGAAAAAGAATTAGAATTAGAAAAGATTTATATGTTTCTAGAGTGCTATAAACAAAACAGGGGTAAATCGATTCAATTTACGGGTGGTGAGCCTCTTTTATATCCGCATATTGAAGAGGTTCTTCGATATGCGAACAAATTGGGGTTATGGGTTACATTATTCACAAATGGTTTATTATTAGACGATGATATATTTATTCGGATTAAGGACAATGTGAATCATTTTGTGATAAGTCTTGATGGGCCAGAAAAAGTTCATGATTTTAATCGTGGTGTTAAAAAGGCATACCAAAGTATAATTAAAGTTCTTGAGCTCTTTAAAGAGCATAAGGTTAGCTATTCAATTCAAATGACTATAGATAAATTCAATATCGAATATATTGATGAAATTGGTGAATTAGCAAGTAATTATTGTGCTAAAATTGTAATATTAGCGAATGTTATCGGCCAGGGTAGAGGTCATAATTGTACAGACTACTTAAACAATGAAAAAGACTTGTTACTAATCAAAAAAAAGTCAAAAGAACTTTCCAAAAAGTATAATTATAGGCCATATTTTTCAACAAATTTGTACGGCGAAAAAGAAATTAAGACCTATTTTAAAGATAATGTTATAATTCCTCTATTTTGGGTAGATTCCCAAGGAGATATCTGTCTATTTTCTGCTGCCAATAAACAAGAATTTAAAATTAGTCATATTTCAAATTATCCTTTTTTAAATTTAGATAAAGTATGGAAAAAAGCAGAAGAAATAATGAGAATTTTGAATGCACAAGTATTTAATAAAAAAATATGTAGCTATTACGGCGAATTAGAAATTTTAGTTAATAACTATAAATCGTAGGGGGGTTATTTATGAAAAGGGTTTTAATTTGTGAAAATGTTGTACGAAAATTTATGGTTGGTAAGCGAGAGAATAAGCGTGAGATTACTGTACTTAATAACATTAATTTAGAAGTAAAATGCGGAGAAATTTTTGGGTTATTAGGACCAAATGGTGCAGGAAAAACTACCCTAATGAAAATTATTTCTACTCTTTTGTATCCGACGGAAGGCAATGTTTATGTTAACGGATATGATATTTTTACGGATGAGAAAAAAATCAAGCGATCTATAGGTGTATTGCTTGCAAACAATAGATCTATTTATTTAAAATTGACTGCAAAAGAAAACCTAAAGTTTTTCTGTAATTTATACGGAGTGCAGCGTTCTATTCAGGAAGAAAGGATTGATACTGTATTAAAGACTGTTAATCTGCTGGAACGAAAAAATGATTATGCGGAAAATTTTTCGAATGGTATGTTACAAAGGTTAAATATTGCAAGAACCATCGTACATAATCCTGATTTTTTGATACTGGACGAGCCATCGAATGGTCTAGATCCAAATGCTGCAAATGATGTTAGAAATACAATTATCAATCTGAATAATATGGGAACCACTATACTTCTGACAACTCATAACATGATGGAAGCTGATATTTTATCGAACAGAGTCGCCATTATTGATAAAGGTAAGATTATCAGTGAGGGAGATCCAGAGACTTTAAAAAATAGCTTGGGTAATAATATTTGTGAGATTATGGTGAAAAGAGTAGATTTAGAAAATGCTAAAAACGTTTTAAAGGGGTTATATATAGATAAGTTTAACATTATTAGTGGCGATGACATTAATACGCTTCGAATTAGAGTTCTGAACATTAATAAGTACACTCTGCAGGAAATAAACGATATTTTACATGCTAATGGAATTGAGATCAAATCTATCTCATTGCATAAACCTATGTTTGAAGATGTGTTTATTAACTTAACTGGAAAGGTATTTGGAAAGGGTGATTGATATTATGGAGAACTTTTTAAAAATTTTTTTATCTAGTTTTATTAAGCAAATAAAAGAATTTAATAGATATCCTAATTTTTATTTAAAAAGCTTATTTTATACCCCAATTGCGATTTTGTTACCGTTTTGGTTTACAATTCGTTTCTTTTTGAATAATAATGATGTTAATAGTATAAATACCAGTTTTACCTTGTTACTTGGTGTTATTCTATGGAATTTTATTTACTTCTCTGTCATTGAAGCTTACAACATTATCAGTAGGGAACTCAATACAGATACAATTTATCTCGTTTTTTTAGCTCCTATCTCTAAAATAGCCTGGTTGTTAGGAGCCAGTTTTGCTCCTAGTATAATGTTTATTTTCTCATTGGGAATTGTTACTGTAATTTTTTATTTAATTACTCAACCTGTAATTATGATTAATGGTTTACTATTTATAACGGCATTGGTCTTGACGGTAATTTTAAGCTGGTCCATGAGTTTAGGTGTATTTATTTTAACTATTTGGTTAAAAAGGATATTTAACATTTTGAATATTGGATTAGAAATTATAGCAATATTTGTTGGTGTATTATACCCTGTCTCTCATATACCTAGTTTTATACGCGTGATTAGCTATTGTATTCCGTTGACCTACGGGATATCCTTATTCAGACAATCTTTTGTTGGAGTTAATTTATCCAGTGTAGGGTATGAAGTTTTAGCAATGGCTTTATTTACGTTGTTTTATATGTTGATATCAATTATCTTCTTTAATCGTTTTGAAAGGAGGTTGAAACAAAATGGGTCTTTCCTCCAATATTAAAGCTATGCTATATATGATCAAAAAAAATTACATTATTAATATGAGATATAAAGCGGATTCTTTATCAATTCTATTTCGACCAATAGTAGGAATTCTTCCCATACTAATTTTTGCAAATTATATTCAAATTCAACAAAATAATTTTTATAACTATACGGGAACATCTAAATATATATCCTACCTGACAATTACATATTTTTTTATAGCTTTTATCACAGATTTAATGGTGAGTGCGAGTGTTTTAATTACTATGGAAATGCAAAGGGGAACCCTTGCTACACTGATGCTCTCTCCTGTTAATGCAATTCAGCTGTTTTTTGGTAATTTAATTGCGGAACTTTTAGTACAAATTTTTGATTTTTTTATATTTTACATTTTGATTTCACTTATATTTAGAGAAAGTATTGTTTTTCAAAATGTATGGCTGATGTTTTATGTAATATTTATTTCTTCACTGGTTGCTTTTGGATTAGGAATTTTACTAGCTGGAGTTACCATGAAGACAAAATCAACTAATGCAACATTTATGATTAATTCATTCTTGATTTTCATTGCAGGTGTAAGTTATCCGATTACGATCTTTCCTACATGGTTGAAATCCATTGCTTTATTAAATCCAATTACTTACTGTGTAGATTTAATGAGATACAGCGTATTGGGAACTTTTACATATTTAAATTCAAATGTAGAAATTTTGATTGCTTCATTATTTAACATTACTTTGTTTATCTTAGGTATAAAATTTTATAGAAAAATTGTTCGAGGGCTTAAAGAAACTGGCCAACTTGTTAATTATTAATTTGTGTGATGAAGGAGTGTATAATATGGTTAATTTACTGTTAACTTCAGCAGGTTTTGAAAATCCAAAGATTGGAGATGAATTTATACGATTAATAGGCAAACCACCTTCTGACATTAGGGTATTATTTATCCCAACTGCTGCAATAAATGAAGAACAGTTGAAATTTGTTGAGGAATCAAAATTTGAGTTATTAAAAGTAGGAATAATGGAAGATAATATTCATACTTTTAATCTTGATCGTGTGGTTACATATGATAAAGTTGCAAAATATGATTCAATTTATGTATGTGGAGGAAATACCCTTCATTTACTAAATAAAATTAAAGATATTAAGTTTGATATTATACTGAAGAAATTAATTGATGATGGGAAATTGTATGTGGGGGTTAGTGCGGGAAGCATAATACTTGGACCTAAAGTTCGTGATCAACCTGGTTTAAAAATTATTGATACATGTATCATCCCACATTATTCTGATGACTTCAGGGAAAAATTAGAGGTTCTAAAAAAGCAAAACGAGTATTCAATTACTCCCCTTACAGACATGCAAGCATTATTAATAAGGGATAAGAATTATCAAATTATTGAATAGACTTTGGTAGTTGGGATTGAGGTGGAAATACTTCTTTAAAATTACCCCTTGAGATAGTAATGGTTGAACCCTAAAATAGTTACTATAAATTGGCGATAATCGCCGAATAGTCGCCATAATAAGTGAAAGCAATAGCAATTACATCAATTCCTCCGGCATAAATATTTGAGTAGCAAGGACTTCTTATGATTTGATCAGAAGTCCTTTTTACATTTACTACTTATTAAAAACAACAGTGTTGCAGAACTTAAAAAGAACTACGTAGACAAGTAACGATCGCATAAGTTGAATGAAATAGTTTTTATGTAGGGACATGTAGAGGAATATGATAATAGTTGTCTAAGTATTAATGAAGCAGTAGTAATTTAATTGATCAGCAATTTAAAACGTGAAATTCAAAAGTAAGATAATGGGAGGAAAGTAAGATGGCTATTAAAAAGAGTGAATTGTATAGTAATCTTTGGAAAAGTTGTGACCAGTTACGAGGTGGTATGGATGCATCTCAATATAAAGATTATATATTAACCTTTTTATTTATGAGATATGTAACAGATAAATATTATGGGAAAAAAGATGCTTTAATTGAAGTGCCAGAAGGAGGAAGTTTTAGAGATCTTATTAAGCTTAAAGGGAACAAAGAAATTGGAGATAAAACCAATAAAGTTATAAGAAAAATGGCAGATGCCAATGACTTAGTTGGAGCTATTACAGTAGCGGATTTTAATGATTCAGATAAACTTGGAAAAGGTAAGGAATTGGTAGATCGTCTAAGCAATCTAATCTCCATTTTTGAAGATAAGGCCTTTGATTTTAGTGGCAATCATGCAGATGGCGATGACATAATTGGGGATGCATACGAATATTTAATGAGGCATTTTGCAACAGAATCGGGTAAAAGCAAAGGTCAATTTTACACACCTGCTGAAGTATCGAGAATAATGGCAAAGGTAATCGGTATTGATAAAGCAAAGAGTCAAGACCAGACTATTTATGATCCAACCTGTGGTAGTGGATCCTTGTTGTTAAAAGCTGCGGATGAGGCACCGGTTAAAGTTACAATATACGGTCAAGAAAAAGACGTTGCTACTGTAGGACTGGCTAAAATGAATATGATTCTTCATGGTAATGAATTTCCAGATATTAGGCAAGGTGATACTCTATCTTCACCAGATTTTAAAGATAAGGATGGACAATTAAAGACCTTTGATTTCGCAGTAGCAAACCCACCATTTTCTACAAAAGCTTGGAGCAACGGATTTGACCCACAAAATGATGTTTTTGAACGATTTACTGATTACGGTATACCACCTGCTAAAAATGGTGATTATGCTTTCCTACTTCACTTTATACGTTCCTTAAAGAGTAAAGGTAAAGGTGCGATTATTTTACCTCATGGTGTACTCTTTAGGGGTAATGCTGAAGCAGAAATCAGAAAAAAAATCATTAAGAGAGGTTATATCAAAGGGATCATTGGTCTTCCAGCTAACCTTTTCTATGGAACAGGTATTCCAGCAGCAATTATCGTACTAGACAGAGAAAATGCTGATGTAAGAAAAGGTATCTTTATGATTGATGCCAGTAAAGGATTTATCAAGGATGGAAATAAAAATAGGCTAAGGGAACAAGATGTTCATAAAATAGTAGATGTCTTTAACAAACAGTTAGAATTTCCTAAATACTCAAAAATGGTTGGGATAGGGGAAATTGAAAAGAATGAGTACAACTTAAATATTCCAAGATACATTGATAACCAAGAGGAAGAAGATATCCAGGACATTGCGGCACATTTATTAGGAGACATCCCTAATCGTGATATTGATAAACTTCAAAAATACTGGGATGTATATCCAGGCCTTCGTAAAGCATTATTTTCTGAAAGTGATAGAGAGGGCTATAGTAAGCTAATTGCAAATAAAGAGATTGTAAAAGAGATTATTTTTGACCATGATGAGTTTATAAATTATACAACTGAAATTTTTACAATAATCAATAATTGGCGTGGAAAGCATACCGCCTTGCTAAAAAGTATCAATTCAGGTTCTGATCCTAAGGCGATTATATATGAAATATCTGAGAATATTTTAAAAATCTTTGACAGGAGAATTCTTATTGATAAATATGATATTTACCAATATCTCATGACCTATTGGTTAGAAACCATGAAAGATGATGTGTACTTGATTGTAGAGAATGGTTGGATACCAGATAGGGATTTAATTCCTGATGAACTAATTATTAATAAATATTTTATAAAGGAAAAAGAAGCTATTGAAGTATTAGAACAGGTAAAAGATGAGTTTACTAGAAAAAAAGAAGAGTTTGAGGAAGAACACACTGGAGAAGAGGGAGTACTTGAAGAAATAAAAAATGATAAAGGGAAAATTACAAAGGCGAGCTTAAAAAAAAGAATGAAAGAAATTAAAAATGAGTTTTATTTGAGAGAGGAACTCGAAATATTAGATGATTATATGTTGCTAATAGATCAAGAAGCAGATGCTAACAAAAAAATTAAAGAAGCTATGAAAGCCCTTGATAAAAAGGTGAGTGAAAAATATAAGGTTCTTACAGTTGAGGAAATCAAAGTGTTACTGGTTGATGACAAATGGATGACATCAATTATTTCAGATGTAAATGGAGAAATGGAAAGAATATCACATCGTTTAACATCTAGAATAAACGAACTTGCTGAACGTTATGATAAGACACTGTCACAGCTAGAGGAGGAGGTTGATCAGTTAACTGAAAAGGTGGAAAGTCATTTGAAAAGGATGGGGTTTGCATGATAGGAGAATTTAAAAAAGAATATATTCCATATGGATGGAAGTTTGGAAAATTTGAAGATGTGCTAGAGGGTTTCAGTAGTGGAGCGACACCAAGAAGAAATAGATCAGAGTATTATAATGGAAATATAAAATGGGTAACAAGTGGTGAATTGAACTACAATGTAATTACTGACACTCTTGAAAAAATTACAATTGAGGGAAAGAGTAAGACAAATCTTAAATTACTACCTTCTGGGACTTTTCTTATGGCAATTACTGGACTAGAAGCAGCAGGGACTAGAGGAAGCTGTGCAATACTTGGAGTTGAAGCAACTACAAATCAATCTTGTATGGCTCTTTATTTTACAAAGAAGTTAACTACCAATTATTTATTTCATTATTATACTTTTCGAGGAAATGAACTTGCTCTTAAATATTGCCAAGGTACCAAACAACAAAGTTATACTGGGAAAATTGTTAGGATATTACCTATTTTATTTCCTGAAAATCTTGAAGAACAACAAGTCATAGCAACAGCTTTAACCGATATTGACACTTTGATTACATCCCTTGAGAAACTAATTGATAAAAAGCAAAGAATTAAACAAGGAACTATGCAACAATTTCTTACTAAAAAGAAAAGATTACCTGGATTTACTGGAGAGTGGGAAGTAAAGAGGTTAGGAGAAATAGCTAATATTGAAACAGGTAGTACCCCTCCTACTAATGATTTGAATAACTATGGTAATGAATATTTATTTGTTAGCCCAGCAGATTTGGGAAATAGTAAATATATAAAAGAAACAGAAAAAAGGCTTTCATTAAAAGGTTTTAGTTTATCTAGAAAATTCTCTAAAAATAGTATTTTATTTACCTGCATCGGTTCCACAATAGGAAAGTCAGGTATTGCCCCTTTTGAATTGACTTCTAACCAGCAAATTAATGCTATTTTACCAAATGAGACTTATTCGACAGAATATGTTTATTATATGCTCAAACATTTATCATTAAAAATAAAATCATCAGCATCTGTACAAGCTGTACCTATAATTAATAAATCAACATTTGAATTTATTCAAATTACTATTCCTTCTCTTGCTGAACAACAAGCCATAGCCCAAATCCTAAGCGACATGGATTCAGAAATAGAATCCTTAGAAGAAAAACTAGCTAAATACAAAGCCATAAAACAAGGTATGATGCAAGAACTCTTAACGGGGAGGATTAGGTTAATATGAGTACAGTAGGCCAAAAAGAAAGAGAAACTCAAAATAGAGTAACCAAGCTTTTCAAAGAAAAGCTTGGTTACACCTACCTTGGCAAGTGGCATGATGGAGAAAACAACCAAAATATCGAAGAAGAATATTTAAGAAAATACTTACATAGAAAAGGCTATAGTGATGATCTAATCAACCGTGCAGTGGATCAACTAGTTAAAGCTTCTAGCAATCAAATTGATAAACTTTATTATGTTAATAAAGAGGTTTATTCCTTACTTAGATATGGGGCTAATGTAAAAGAAGATATTGGAGAAAACAAGCAAACCGTTTGCTTTATTAACTGGAAAGAACCTTATGAAAATGACTTCTATATCGCTGAAGAAGTTTCCATTAAAGGAGAGCGTACTAAAAGACCAGATATTGTCCTTTATGTCAACGGCATTGCTTTAGGTGTGATTGAGCTTAAAAGAAGTACGATATCAGTATCTGAGGGCATTAGACAAAACTTAGATAATCAATCCTCACACTTCATTAAGCCATTTTTTCATACCATGCAGATGGTAATGGCAGGCAATGATACGGAAGGGATTCGCTATGGAACAATCGAAACTAAGGATAAATATTATTTGACTTGGAAGGAAGATGAAAAAGCAACTGATGAGCTTTCAACCGAAGTTGAAAGCTTGCTCGGTGGAGTAGATTATCTTTTGGATAAGCATATTATTGGACTTTGCCATAAGGAGAGATTTTTAGAAATCATTCATGACTTTATTGTTTTTGACAGGGGCATTAAAAAGATTTGTAGACATAATCAATACTTTGGTGTAAGAGCTGCTAGTGCAAGGGTTAAAGGTCGTGAAGGTGGTATTTTATGGCATACACAAGGCAGTGGTAAGAGCTTAATCATGGTATGGTTAACCAAGTGGATTAGAGAGCATATACCAAGCTCAAGAGTTTTAATCATCACTGATCGAGATGAATTAGACAAGCAGATTGAGAAGGTATTTAGCGGGGTAGATGAAGAGATTTATCGTACAAAAAGTGGTAAAGATTTGATAGAAAAACTCAATGCAACAACACCATTACTCTTAACTTCTTTAATCCATAAATTTGGTGGCAAAGAAGATGAAGAAAAAGAAGCAGGTTATAAAGAATATATTAAAAATTTAAAGAAAAACTTACCGAAGGGTTTTAAAGCCAAAGGTGATATCTACGTTTTTGTAGATGAGTGCCATCGAACACAATCAGGTAGACTTCACGAAGCAATGAAGAATATTTTACCCAATGCAGTTATAATTGGTTTTACAGGGACACCACTTCTAAAGAAAGATAAAAAGAAGAGTATTGAAGTATTTGGAACCTATATACATACATATAAGTTAGATGAAGCTGTAAAAGATAAAGTTATTTTAGATTTGCAATATGAAGCTCGAAATGTAGATCAAAATATCACCTCTCAGGATAAGATTGATAAATGGTTTGAAGTTAAAACAAGAGGTTTAACTGACTATGCGAAAGTCAAACTAAAGCAACGCTGGGGTACAATGCAAAGAGTCTTAAGCTCAAAATCTAGACTTTTAAAAATTGTGAATGACATTATATTTGACATGGAAATAAAGGATCGACTCCAAAATGGTCGTGGTAATGCCTTATTGATTGCTGGTAGTATTTATGAAGCCTGTAAATACTATGAGTTATTCCAAACAGAAGGTTTTAAAAAATGTGCCATCATAACCTCCTATACACCTAACGCCAATAGTATCAAAGGAGAAAGCACGGGGGATGATACTGTAACTGAAAATATTGAAAAATATGAAATCTATCAAAAAATGTTGAGTGGTAAAAAAATCGAAGATTTTGAAGAAGAAGTTAAAAGGCAATTCATTAATGAACCAGCACAAATGAAACTATTAATCGTTGTAAATAAACTATTGACTGGTTTTGATGCACCACCCGCAACCTATCTTTATATTGATAAAAAACTGCGAGATCATGGATTGTTTCAAGCTATTTGTCGTGTAAATCGATTGGATGGTGATGACAAAGAGTATGGTTATGTAGTAGATTATAAAGATCTTTTTAAGAGCTTAGAAAAATCTATTGAAGACTATACAACCGAAGCTTTTGATGCGTATGACAAAGATGATGTTGCAGGATTATTGAATAATCGACTTGAAACTGCAAAAGAAAAATTAGATACAGCACTAGAAAGTCTTAAATCATTATGTGAACCTGTTGCCATGCCAAGAGATACCCTTGCATATATAAGATACTTCTGTGCCGAGGATACCAGTGACAAAGAAGTTCTTAAGGCGAATGAACAAAAACGATCAGCACTCTATAAATACGTAGTGGCATTCATTCGAGCTTATGCTAATATTGCTAATGAAATGTTAGAAGCAGGCTATACTGCCAGCGAAATAGTAGCAATAAAGAGCGATGTCAAATATTATGACACGATCAGGGATGAAGTAATGCACGCCTCAGGTGATTATGTTGATTTAAAATCTTACGAACCAGCTATGCGACATTTAATTGATACTTACATCAGTGCAGAGGACAGCGAAACTTTATCGAACTTTGAGAATTTGACTTTAATTGAATTAATTATTGAAAAGGGTGTAGATGCAGTAGATGATTTACCAGAGGGTATTAGAAAGAATAATGAAGCTGCTGCTGAAACCATTGAAAATAATGTGAGAAGACTTATAATTGAAGAAACACCTACAAACCCTAAATACTACGAGAACATGTCAGTGTTATTAGATGAACTCATTAAACTAAGAAAAGAACAAGTGGATAGTTATGAAGAATATCTTAAAAAGATAGTTGAACTTACCAAAAAGGTTAAAAATCCAAGTAATTCAAATAGCTACCCTAGAGGCATTAGCACTGGGGCAAAAAGGGCATTGTATGATAATTTAGAAAGAGATGAAAATCTTGCTTTGGATATACACAATGAAATAATTTCAACAAAACCTGATGATTGGAGAAGTACAAAAATTAAGAAAAAAGTTGTGCGAAATGCCATTAAAAATCATATTATAGATGCAGAAAAAGTTGATGAAATTTATAGAATAGTAGAGGAACAAGGTGAATACTAAATGGATAAAATAAGTATTGGAAACATTGAATTTGAGATTATTAGCAAAAACATTAAAAACATCCACCTGTCGGTGCATCCCCCCAATGGCCGGGTACGTCTGGCTGTACCAGAGAAAACCAACAATGAAGTTATTAGACTTTTTGCAATTTCTAAACTTTCTTGGATAAAGAAACAAAGGGCCAAGTTTAATTATCAGGATCGACAATCCCAAAGGGAATTTGTATCTGGAGAAAGTCATTTTTTTGCTGGTGATAGATATTTGTTAAATGTTATTGAAACCACTGGAAAGCAGAAGGTTGTAATACGTAACAAAAAGAATATTGATTTATATGTAAGACCAGAGAGTACTGTTGAAAAACGAGAAAAAATAATGACTCGTTGGTATAGAAATTATCTTAAAAGTGTAATACCTGGCTACATCGAAAAATGGGAACCAATCATTGGTGTTAGTGTTGACTTCTGGGGTGTAAAATTAATGAAAACAAAATGGGGAACATGTAATACTATGGATAGAAGAATATGGCTTAACCTCGAACTAGCAAAAAAGTATCCTAGATGTTTGGAGTACATTATTGTTCACGAGATGGTACATTTACTCGAAAGAAATCACACAGATAGGTTTACAGATTACATGGATCAATTTTTACCTAATTGGCGGAGTGTTAAGGATGAATTGAATGAATTGATTTATGAAAGTGGTAGATGGAGTTACTAAGATAGGAAGGACTTCTGGCGTGAACAGGAGTCTTTTTTATATTTCAAAGTATACATGTTATAGCATTTCTCTTACGACAATGGTATAATAAAGAAAAGGGGGTGGCTTGAGTTGATTATTATCGGTACTGCTGGATATAGTTATGATGATTGGATCGGGCCAGTATATCCTGAAGGAATTGATAAGAAAGACCTCCTGACATATTATGCTCGTGAGTTTAAAATGACTGAAATTAATTTTACCTATTATAAGATGCCTAATAAATTTATCTTTTATCATATGCAGGAGAAGACTCCAGATGATTTTATCTTTATTGTTAAAGCTCATCAATCTATGACCCATAAGATTGGACGAGATGTACCCTTTAAAGAATTTATGGATGCTTGTCAACCATTGGTAGAAGCAAATAAATTTGGCGGGGTTTTGGCTCAATTTCCATGGGGTTTTAGAAATGAAGAGAAGAATCGCCAATACCTAGCACGGTTACGACATCAAATTCCGGATCATCCGATCTTTGTTGAATTTCGAAATGATTCTTGGATAAAGCAACCAATCATAGATTTTTTAAGTAAGTTGAATTTGAGCTATGTATCTGTGGATGAACCTCAACTTTCGGGGCTTGTGCCTCCGGTGACTAAAGCAACAACTGATTTGGGTTATGTACGATTCCATGGACGAAATCGACAAAAATGGTGGAAACATGATCATAGCTATGAGAGATATAATTATCTATATTCCCCCGAAGAATTAGTTGATTGGGTAAAAAAGATTCAAAAGATGTCTGCTAATCTAACCAAGGTCTATATTAGTATGAACAATCATTTTCAGGGTAAAGCAGTATTTAATGCGCGACAGTTGGCTAATATGCTTAAAGCAGAATAAGGAAGGTGGGAATAGTGAATGAAAATTGATCCATCTAAGACTCTTCGACAGAATCTTAATATGAACCGTAAAGTAGGAGATGAAAAAAATCAGAAAGTTAAAGAATCTTTTAAGAAGGTATTAAATGAAACTAAAATGGTGGATGCTACAGCTCAATTAGAACATTTGATAGAGATTATTGAAGAGAAAGCTAAAAAGATAAAAAGAAATATGACGATTCAAAATCTTTCTGAATATAGGCATTTCGTAAAAGAATTTTTAAAAGTATTTAATGAGGAATTTATGCATACAAGACAAACCTTTAGTTGGAATCAGGGAGCTATGAAAAGTTTTACAGTTATTGAGGAAATTGACGAAAATGTAGAAGCTTTAACAAATTTATTCATGGAAGAGCAAAAAGATTCTTTGGAAGTTGTTCAACGACTTGATGCGATTCGTGGGCTTCTTATGGATTTATATATTTAGGTAAAAAGAACTATATTTAAAAAAACGTGAAGGAGAATGTAATTTCCTGCCTAATATATAACTTAATAGGACGAATTTTGTCTAATCTATTCCGGAAGGAGATTTTTTTGTGAAACTTGTCAGAAAAGTTTTGATATCGAATTTCACATTCTTCTTCATTTCACTATTCATAGTTTTTCTACTAGTTTATATACTGGGAATTACATTTTTTCAAGAACAGATACATGAAACAAGTTTAGTTATCTTAGATAATACAATTCATTTGTTAGAAGGACATGATGAGGTTAAACTGAATCCTTCTGATGGAGTTTTCTTATTGCTAGATAACAATAAGAATTTAGTTTCTAGTTTCGGTCTAGAATTTTCTTCTCAGGGATTTGCTTCTTTAAATGATGAAAATATTTCTAATAAAATTGATTTTATTTCTGGGAAACAGGGTAAATTGTATGATTTTAATAACATTAAGTATTTTCTTTATCATCAAATAAGTGAAACTGGAATGAATGTGGTCTATCTGAGAGAAAAAAATATTTCTGAAGTGTCTTTAATTAAGTTCAGAAATACTCTTTTGATAGCTTTTACAGGTTTAGTTTTAATATTTTTTTTCGTTCAAGATAAGACTGCAAGAAAATTGGCAGAACCACTTGAGAAATTAGCTAGAAAGATAAAATTTCAGTTTAAGTCAGATCAGCATCGTGATCCAGTTAGTATCTACAGACATAATTATGAGAATGAGATTGATTTTATTTCTGCCTATTTAGAACAGACTAAAGATATTGTTAACGATCAAGATCATAAATTACGTCAGCATTTATTTAATGTTATGGATATTTTGGTTAGTCTTTTGGAGATAAAAGATTCGTATACAGCCTCACATAGTAAGCAGGTACGAAAATATGCAATAGCTGTGGCTCAGATGATGGGTTTAAGTGTGGAGGAAATTAGAGATATAGCTTTTGCTGCTACTTTACATGATATTGGTAAGATTGGAGTTGCACATAACATTTTAAATAAGCCAGGCAAATTAACTTCACAAGAATTTAAGATAATAAAACAACATCCTGTTGTTGCAGATGACGTACTGAAAAGTATAAAAGAGTTAAATTACATTCGAAATATTATTCGCCACCATCATGAACGTTTTGATGGAACTGGATATCCAGATCAATTGGCAGGAGAGGATATTCCGTTTGAGGCCAGAATAATCAGTGTTGCAGATGCTTTTGATGCTATGACTTCTGATCGTCCATATCGAAAAGCTCTCAAATTTAAAGATGCAATCGATATCATGATTGAAGAAAAAGGAAAACAATTTGATTCAGATATAGTTGATTCACTTTTAAAGTATTTATATTCACAAAAACTGTATGAGAAAGAATTGGCTCCGACAGCTAATCATATTACATAATTTATAACACATTTACCTTCGCATTTTGGTTAAAATAAATGTGGAGGTGTTTTTTATTGCTGAAATACAAATCACTTAAATTAAAAAAGGGGTGATAGATTATTTCTCAGCGAAGAAACCGATACGTTAATCCACTAGCTACCAGTGCACTTGAGCAGATGAAGTATGAAGTAGCAGAGGAATTAGGATATTTTCAGCATCAACCAGACAGCAATGTAAGAAAAGAGTATGATGAGTCACTAGACCAGATGAAGTATAACGTGGCTGATAGTCTGGGAATTCAGATGAACCATGGTTATAATGGTGATATGAAAACAAAAGATGCTGGACGGATCGGGGGTCAGATGGGCGGTCATATTGGAGGTCAAATGGTAAAAAAGATGATCGAATATGCTGAAACCAAAATGGCTGAGGAATATGGAAAACAGCAAGGTACGGATTCGTACTAACACTTCTAAGGCTGTTGACAATGTCAACAGTCTTTTTAAATAGAAGAATTTGTTTATCTTAAAATATGATAAAATAATTATTATTTCACTTTTATAGTTGACATAGTAGAGTGTTTTTTGCTAAAATAGTGATGAGTAATAAAGTATGCATTAAATAATTTAGGGGGAGAAAATTTTGCAAACAAAACAACTTGTACGTGGTGGAATTATCGCAGCGATTTATGTTGTATTAACAATGCTTTTGGCACCTATTAGCTTTCAAGCAATTCAACTTAGGGTTTCGGAAGCGTTAACTGTGTTACCAATTCTGTTTCCTGAAGCAGTCCCAGCATTATTTGTGGGTGTATTGATTTCTAATATTCTGGGAGGTCTTGGTTTGGCGGATATTATTGGTGGAAGTTTAACAACGTTAATTGCTGCATATTTGACATATCGATATCGTAAGAGTATTATCGCATACTTAAGTCCAGTAGTTTTAAACGCTTTTTTAATCAGTATATATCTACACATTATATTTGGTCTTCCTTACTGGTTGAATGTGATAGCAATTGGTGTAAGTGAAGCTTTAGTTGTTTTTTTGATAGGTTATCCTTTAATACAGTATTTAAAAAGAAAGCAGATCAAAAAGGCTTTAGATTAAGAATAACTAACTTAACTTCCCATTAAATAATATATTTAGCTTATAAGCTAAATATATTTAGTTTAACAACTTTCGGAAGGGCTTTATACGCTCACCGAAAGCTAACTTAGTTTAGAATAGCTATTCCCACTTGTAGAAGATGGAGGACTTACGCCTTCCGAAATTGTTGTTAAAAATGTTACGGGATTTATATCTTCAGTGCTAGTCATATGTTATAATAGGTTATATGCAATGGTACTGTGGTTTAGAAAAGGAGGGGTTTATGAAATGAATGAGGTAGTATTTATTGCTAGCCCTCTTGTGGGTGCAGGGATAGGTTATGTGACCAATTGGATTGCGATAAAAATGCTTTTTAGGCCTTTAAAACCAATCAAAATATTTGGTAAAGAGATTTCTGCTTTTCAGGGAGTTATACCAAAAAGACAGAAAGATTTGGCTCAAAGTGTTGGTAATACAGTAGGAGAACATCTTTTGACAGAGGATGCATTTCAGAACATCCTTTCTTCTGATGAAACACAGTTTCGAATCCGCGAGTTGGTACGTGATACAATTGGAAATTTTCAAAATGAAGAACGAACGATAGATCAACTATTAGAAATGGCGATTCCTCAATTTGAAGAACGAGATAAGTTATACAAACAAGTGAACGAGGTAATTACTTCTTTTATTTTAGAAACTATTCGTTCAGAAAAAATTATAGAAAATGTTGAAGAGTATTTAACGAATTTTTTTCAGAAAATGATTTATGACGAAGATAATCAATTTATTCAATCACCTTATTATCATAAATTAAAAGAAATTCTCCGTGAATATTTAATGATTAGTCTTAAAAATCCAATTGTTTTTCAAAGAGTGAACGAGTTTTTACAGGCAAAAGTTACGAATTGGCAAGAAAGTGATGAAAGAATTGACGATTTGCTTCCAGAAAACGTTTTGATGGGAATTCAGTCTATGCTTGTAGGATTGTCTCCTAAATTGACAAAACAATTAATTGGTTATCTCAATTCTTCTGAAATTCGCCAGCAGATCACTGGTAAGATTGAGGAATTCTTTGATCAAGGTCTTTTGATGAGTCTTGTAGGTAAACTATTCGGTAATAAGACTGTTATTGCAAATCAAATCGTCGAAAAGATAATTGAGTTTATTAATGAAACAGATAACCAAAATCGGATTTTAGACAAGATTACCGAAATGATAGATAATATTCTAAATACTCGAATTTCAAATATTGCAGAACGTGTTAATGACAATATGATTTTTAGTGTCAGCGAATTTTTGGTATCTAAAGTTGCTTCACCAGAATTTATTGATAATTGTTTGGAAAGCTTAGAGGATATCTTTTTAGGTAAAAATGAAGTAGAAAAGTCTTCCCATCAAGTTGCTTTAATTCAAGAAGTACCTGCTATCCCAGGAATGGAAGAATTTTCTTCAGACCAACTTCCAGAGCAAAACCCAGTCATGAAGGCTCTTAATGATGGAGAAATAAAAGATTTAATCAGAAAGTTGATTAGGGATTTTCTACATGCAGATTTTGTGGAAAATGGGATCAGTCAATTGATTTCTGGACAACTTATTCAGTTGCGACAAAGGAAAGTTCAGTCTTTCTTGGGTAATATTAAGCTGACCACGATTGAAAAAGCTGAGAATGGTTTTTTGGCAGTATTAGATTTTCTTTATCGAAATTATCTTGGTAAGATTATTGACCTTTTGAAATTTGATAAATTGGTTGAAGAAAAAATTCTCTCATTTGATTTAGAGGAGATAGAGGCACTTGTTTTACAAGTTATGAGTGTGGAACTTCGTGCTATTACCTGGTTTGGATTTTATTTAGGTTTATTAATGGGGTTGGTGACGCCATTTATTAGCATGATTTTAGGGTGATAGTGCGGCAGGGACATATAAAAATGAAAGGATGGTAAAAAACGTTGCTGGGAAATATCCCTGATGCAACTTATTTTTACCATCCTTTTCTAAATTGTGTTGGTTTATGGTTTGGCTACTATACTAAAGAAGGTACTTCTTGTTTTGCTTTGAATGCAGGTGTATATAGTTTTTCGTAATAATCTTCGACCATTCGGTGTGCAGAGAATTTATAATGGGACATGTCAATACTTGATCTCATCATTTTTGACCAGCGTTCTCGGTCATTGTAGAAGGTTGGGAGGATGCTGTTATAGAGCAGATGGTATAGGGCTTGTAAGTCTCGTTCATCTTCACTTGCTTTAACTGGTAGACTATCGAAGACTTCGTCGATTAACCAGCCGCTCTCCTCATGAACTGGCCCTTCTGCTACCCAACCGTCAATTACGCTTAAATTTAGGATACCATTCATAGCTGCTTTCATTCCAGAAGTACCACTAGCTTCTAGTGTCCTTTTAGGATTATTAAGCCAGATATCACAACCAGAGGTCATATATCTTCCAATTTCCATATCGTAATTTTCTAAGAAGACTACATTGTTAGGATACTTTTGGGACATTTGAACAAGTTTTTGAATAATCTCTTTTCCAGGGTTATCATTTGGATGTGCCTTTCCAGAGAATATTAACTGAATTTTTCCTTCTCTGAGTAAAGGATCTATCGCATCAGCGTTTCTAAAGATTAATTCTCCTCTTTTATATGGTGCTGCTCTTCTAGCGAAACCGATAGTTAAAGTTTCAGGATTAAGATTTTTACTTGTTTTTTTATTTACATAATTAATAAGAGTTTCTTTAGCTTTAAAATGTGGTTCCCAAAGATCTTCATTTTTTTCGTAAGCTTTTCTTATATCAGGATCTTGCCAGGTTTTTGCATGTATTCCATTTGTGATGCTGATAATATCAGTTTTATTTGGGATGTGTTGCCACATTCTGTTGGCAGTTGCAGTGTGAAGTTTTGAGACTCCATTAGCTAAATATGACATTTTTAAACCAGCAACTGTCATAATAAAGGGATCATCTCCTAATGATTTTATTTGTTCATAACTCAAGCCATTATTCGCTTGCATATATTGGAGAGTTCCAAAGTCGTGTGATTCATTTCCGGCTAAAACTGGTGTATGAGTTGTAAAAATGATTTCTTTTTTGGTCGCTTGCATTGCTTCATCGAAGTCCATACCTTTGGTCATTTTTTCGTTTATTAATTCAAAACCTGCAAAAATTGCATGTCCTTCATTGAAATGGTAGATATCTACATCGATTTCTAGAGAACGCAGAGCGCGTACTCCACCAATTCCTAAAATAATCTCATTTGCTAACCGATCCTGTTCTACACCGCCATATAGTTTATTGGTCATCCAACCATTAGGTGTATCAGGATAACCTGCATCTAAAAGATATAGAGGAACATTTCCAAACTGCTCTGTTTTCCAGATTTTACATTGAACAGGTAAACCTCTGACGTTAACTTCAACTGTTACTCCAGTATCTTCAAGAAAATTAAAATCATAGGTTTGATAAGTATCATATGGCCAACCATTTTCACCGATAAATTGGTTGGTATAATCCTGACGCCAAAGAATCCCTACCCCAACCACGGGAAGATTTAAATCTTTAGCTGCTTTAAGATAATCACCAGCTAAAATCCCTAATCCTCCACAATAAATATGAAGATCATTATCGATACCGAATTCCATACAAAAATATGCAACACGTGGTTTTTTCATATTTTTCATGTTTCAAACTCCTTTTTATTTTTTAGTGTACGATAATAAGGTCTAAAATATAATGCTTTAAACGAAAAATTGTCAGATAAATTTCGACATTAAAGGGGGGTTTGAGATGTTATATGTTGATGGTGGAATCATGAGAAGAATTGATCACTCAACTTTATAATGCAGTTTGTTCTTTAGTTGAAGTAACTGATAAAAATGAATCTCATCTTGCCGAAACCCATCAAATTTTGGCTTTCATTAATAAAGTTGCAGGACAAATAAAATTATTAGGGTTAAATGCATCTATTGAAGCTGTGCGTGCTGGAAGTGAAGGTGTAGTAGCTGAAGAAATTCGCAAATTGGCTAATGATTCTCAAGATTCTACCCAAAGAATTAATAATATTATTGATTTAATTAAGTCTTCTACCAGTGAAACACTTCAGTTTGTAAAAAGAATCGAAGAAACTTCGAAAACTTTTGTCAACTATCTTTCAAAAAATATTCATTTTTTTGAAGGTTTTTTTTTTCGTATGTCGAAAATTCATAAAGAAATCATTTGTATGAGTGAGAGGGGTTGATAAAAAATGTTGAAAAAATTTTTGAGTTATTACCGTCCTCATCTAAAATTATTTAGTCTTGATCTGGTATGTGCTTTTTTGATGACTGGCATTGATTTAATTTTCCCAATGATTACGCGGAGTTTTATCAATGATATAATTCCTAACGGAAAATACATGTTATTTTGGAAATTTTCCGTTTTCCTTTTATTTCTCTATGCTGTCAGATCAATTTTTCAGTATGTTATCGAATATTGGGGCCATGTGGTAGGTATTCGAATGCAAGCAGATATGCGACGTGATCTGTTTACTCATCTTCAGTCTTTATCTTTTTCTTATTATGATAAAGCTCGTACTGGACAAATTATGTCCCGGGTTATCAGTGATTTGACTAATATTAGTGAAGCGGCTCATCACGGGCCAGAGGATTTGTTTATTTCAACGATTATGCTCATCGGAGGATTCCTTGTTCTTATAAAAATTAATGTTCAGTTAACATTACTAATTTTTGCTTTGATTCCTTTGATTATTTGGTTTGCTGCAAAAAAACGTGCAAAAATGATGGGCGAGTTTCGCAATGTACGGAAAAAAGCTGCAGATATTAACGCTCAATTGGAAAGCAGCGTTACTGGAATTAGAGTTGCAAAAGCGTTTACTAATGAAGATTATGAGTTCGAAAAGTTTTCAAAGAATAATAATTTTCTAAAGAATTCACTTGAGAAATCGTTTCAAGCGATGGCAGAATTTTATACGGGTATAAATTTTTTAGCCAATCTTTTGAAATTAACAGTATTGGTAGGTGGAGGACTTTTTGTTTTTCAGGGAAAAATTAATTATGGTGATCTAGTAGCTTATTTGCTTTATATTCATCTCTTTATTACTCCAATCCGTAATTTATCTCATTTATTACAGCAATTTCAGCAGGCAGTAGCAGGTTTTGAACGATTTGTTGAAATTTTAGAAATTAAACCTGAAATTCAGGATAAAAATGATGCGAAAGAGTTGACGAATGTAAAAGGTAATATTATTTTTGAAGAAGTAACTTTTAGTTATGATAATCAAGAAAAAGTTTTAAAAAATATCAATTTAAATTTGGAAAAAGGGAAAACTTTAGCGGTTGTTGGCCCTTCTGGTGGAGGGAAATCTACTCTATGTAATCTTATACCACGTTTTTATGAAGTGGAATCTGGTCAGATATTGATCGATGGATTTTCAATAAAAGATATTACTCTGGCTTCACTTAGAGGGAATATTGGTGTTGTACAGCAAGATGTCTTTCTTTTCTCGGGTACTATTGGAGAAAATATTCTTTATGGGTCGCCTGATGCTACTGAAAAAGAAATTATTTTTGCTGCGAAGAATGCAAATATTCATGATTTTATAATGCAACTTCCTGATCAATATGATAGTTATGTAGGTGAACGAGGAATTCGTCTTTCTGGAGGTCAAAAGCAACGAATTTCTATTGCTCGTGTTTTTTTGAAAAATCCTCCAATTTTACTTCTGGATGAAGCGACCTCTTCTTTGGATAATGAGAGTGAAGTTATTATTCAACAAGCTTTAGAAAGATTGGCAAATAATAGGACGACTATAGTGATTGCTCATAGATTATCAACGATTAAAGATGCTGATAGAATTGTTGTCTTGACAGAAAATGGAATTCAGGAACAAGGAACCCATGGCTATTTGTTAACAAGAAACGGCTTGTATGCTAAGTTATATAATGCGCAGTTTGGTGAATACACTGCATGATTCGACCACAAAAAGTAGTCACACTCACATAGTATATATA
>JAGMES010000069.1 GCA_023128035.1 Halanaerobiales bacterium
GAACACCAGAGTTAGATAACATAGGAAACAAAACAGTTCAAGAAGGCGCGAATTTAAGCTTTACAATTAGCGCAACTGACCTAGATGGAGATAGCTTAACTTATAGTGCAAGTGGAGATTTAACAGCACACTTCGATGCATCAACTAGGACATTTAATTGGACACCTGATAATACTGATGCAGGTAGTTTTGATATCACTTTTAACGTAAGTGACGGAAACTTAACAGACCAAGAAACAATAACAATAACTGTAGGAAACAGTAACAGAGCACCAGAACTAGATAACATAGGTAACAAATCAATTCAAGAAGGCGCGAATTTAAGTTTTACAATCAGCGCAACTGACCTAGATGGAGATAGCTTAACTTATAGTGCAAGTGGAGATTTAACAGCACACTTTGATGCATCAACCAGGACATTTAATTGGACACCTGAATATACTGATGCAGGTAGCTATGATATCACTTTTAACGTAAGTGATGGAGACTTAACAGACCAAGAAACTATCACAATAACTGTTGGAAACAGTAACAGAGCACCAGAGTTAAATAACATAGGTAACAAATCAATTCAAGAAGGCGCGAATTTAAGTTTTACAATCAGCGCAACTGATCCTGATGGAGATAGCTTAACTTATAGTGCAAGTGGAGATTTAACAGCACACTTTGATGCATCAACCAGGACATTTAATTGGACACCTGATAATACTGATGCAGGTAGTTATGAGATCACTTTTAACGTAAGTGATGGAGACTTAACAGATCAAGAAACAATCACAATAACTGTTGGAAACAGTAACAGAACACCAGACTTAGATAACATAGGAAACAAAACAGTTCAAGAAGGCGCGAATTTAAGCTTTACAATTAGCGCAACTGACCTAGATGGAGATAGCTTAACTTATAGTGCAAGTGGAGATTTAACAGCACACTTTGATGCATCAACTAGGACATTTAATTGGACACCTGATAATACTGATGCAGGTAGTTACGAGATAACTTTTAATGTAAGTGACGGAAACTTAACAGATCAAGAAACAATAACAATAACTGTTAATGATAAAATTCCACCGTATAGTGCATCAATAGATCAAACTTATATAAATAATTCAAATAAGACTACTTTGTCGTTTACCTTTAGTGGAGCCGAAGTAGGAAGAACATATACTTATTCATTAGATGATGAAAATGTAGGGATTGATGCGGAAACAGGAAGTGGAACAGTTACTAATGCAAATCAACAGATAAGTGATATAGATGTATCAAGCCTGGATGATGGTACATTGACCCTGACAGTTTATCTTTCTGGTGATGTAGGCAATCAGGTAACAGATACAGTAATTAAAGATACTGCTGCACCAAGCTTTGTAGGTGTAACAGAAACAGAAGACGGGAATTACAAAGCTGGGGAGATAATAGGACTTGACGTAGACTTAGGCGAAAGTGGTTTGACGGTAACAAGCGATCTGACAGTACTAGATAGTGATTTTAGTAGTAGTCAGGTATTAACTGATGATGGAGATGGGACATATAGTTATTCAACTAGTGCTCTTGATAGTGGCGGTAACATGCAGGAAGGTATCAACATAGTAGTAAGTGTTACAGCTACAGATTTAGCTGGAAATAGTACAACAGATAACAGCTTGAGTTTATTGCTGGATAAGACAGCACCAAGTGCTCCAATAGTAAGTGGTATAACAACAGGAAGCTATAACACAGATCAAAGCTTTACAGTAAGTGGAGAATCAGGAACAACTCTTGAGTACTCGCTAAACAATGGAACAGACTGGAGTACGTATTCAGGTTCAGTATCCCTTTCATCAGTGGGTACATATGAGGTAATAGCGAGACAGACAGATGCAGCCGAAAACCAATCTTCAAATAGTAGCTTAATAACAGTAATAATAGATAAGACAGCACCAAGTGCTCCAACAGTAAGCGGTATATCAACAGGAAGCTATAACCTAGATCAAAGCTTTACAGTAAGTGGAGAATCAGGAGCAACTCTTGAGTACTCGCTAAACAACGGAACAAGCTGGAGTACGTATTCAAGTGAAGTATCCCTTTCATCAGTGGGTACATATGAGGTAATAGCGAGACAGACAGATGCAGCCGAAAACCAATCTGCAAACAGTAGTTTAATAACAGTAACAATAGATAAGACTGTACCAGATGCTCCAACAGTAAGTAATATAACAACAGGAAGCTATAACACAGATCAAAGCTTTACACTAAGTGGAGAATCAGGAGCAACTCTTGAGTACTCGTTAGACAATGGAATAAGCTGGAGTACGTATTCAAGTGAAGTATCCCTTTCAGCAGAGGGTACCTATGAGGTAATAGCGAGACAGACAGATATAGCCGAAAACCAGTCTTCAAACAGTAGCTTAATAACAGTAACAATGGATAAGTCAGTACCAAATGCTCCAACAGTAAGCGGTATAACAACAGGAAGCTATAACACAGATCAAAGCTTTACAGTAAGTGGAGAATCAGGAGCAACTTTTGAGTATTCGTTAGACAACGGAATAAGCTGGAGTACGTATTCAAGTACAGTATCCCTTTCAGCAGAGGGAACCTATGAGGTAATAGCGAGACAGACAGATGCAGCTGAAAATCAATCTGCAAATAGTAGCTTAATAACAGTAATAATAGATAAGACAGCGCTAGATGCTCCAACAGTAAGCGGTATAACAACAGGAAGCTATAACACAGATCAAAGCTTTACAGTAAGTGGAGAATCAGGAGCAACTCTTGAGTACTCGTTAGATAGTGGAACAAGCTGGAGTACGTATTCAAGTGAAGTATCCCTTTCAGCAGAGGGAACCTATGAGGTAATAGCGAGGCAGACAGATGCAGCTGAAAATCAATCTGCAAACAGTAGCTTAATAACAGTAATAATAGATAAGACAGGACCGGTAGTAACTTCTATAACTCCATCAGATGGAGCAACAGATGTTGATTTGGAAACAAATCTGGTGATAATATTCGATGAAAGTCTTGATTCAAATACAAAAGGTACAGTAAGCTTTGGAAGTACTTTGACAACATTTACTGATGCTTCAAACTGTAGCATAACATTCTCAACAACAGT
This sequence comes from Halanaerobiales bacterium, assembly GCA_023128035.1. The sequence continues at coordinate 3,095 of JAGMES010000069.1, forward strand.
TGTTTCAAATGATACTGTTACAATTAATTCTGATGTTGATTTTGCCGAAGGAACAGCTTATTCAGATATAACAATAAGCGGTTTCAAAGACTTAGCAGGAAATGAAATTAGCTATAATGATAGCAATTACGATTTTACTACTTTGACTAGTGCATCAGTACCAGATGACTATTTAGCAAGATGGAGATTTGAAAATGATTATAATGATGAAACAGGAAATTATTATGCTACTCCAGTTCTAGGAAGTCCAGACTTTAGTATAACATTTTATAAAGAAGGAAGTAGTAGTTTAGAAGTTAATGATGTAGCGTTAATGCCTGATAGTGAGTTGCCATTAAGTACAAATTCTATTTCAATATCAGCATTTATTTATATAAATAACAGTGCAGCAGGTGCTATAGTATTAGTAGATAATGAAAAAATTGTAGTTATATATGATGCAGATAATAGCAAGCTGATTGCTGGATTTCTTGCTTCTAGTGCTATAGTAGAAATTGAAAATATATTTATCGAGACTTGGTATCATGTGCTGACAACTTATGATGGAAATGAATTAATACTTTATATTAATGGAGGAAGTGAAACTAGGAGTATAAATGGTTTAGCTGATGATGTTTCTGGTAGTAGTAGTATATGTCTGGGGAGCTCTTTTGGCCCGAATTGCTGGCGTGGTTATATTGATGATATGATAATATATGATAGGGCATTGAGTGAAAGTGAAGTTAGTGATATTTATAACTCTTATTAATTTAGTTTTCAAGATTAGAGCAGAATTAACTTAAATTCTGCTCTAATCTTAAAAAAATACAAAAACTAAGGGGGAAGGTAAAATGTCAGAGCCTTTTTTAGGAGAAATCAAAGCAGTTGGTTTTAGTTTTGCACCGGTAGGTTGGGCGAAGTGTTATGGACAATTGATTCAAATTCAACAAAACGCAGCACTTTATGCATTACTTGGAACTTATTATGGTGGAGATGGCCAGGTTACTTTTGGGTTACCAGATTTAAGAGGAAGAGCAATAGTAGGTGAAGGTCAAGGCCCAGGATTATCTAATAAAATCATAGGTGAACTTAGTGGTATTGAGTATGCAACTTTAAGTGTTGGAAATATGCCTTCTCATACTCATGGAGCTAGTATTACAGGTACTGCTACAGGTACTTTTAAGATTGATGGAAGTACTCAAGGAGGAACAGATGCATCTCCTGCGGATAAAATACCTGCGAACTCTGTTACTGCTGATTTATTAAAAAAACCAATTAATTCGTACACAGATGCAAGCAATAAAGATACTCAAATGGCTCAAAATACTGTTAATATTGATTTAAGTGGGACTACTGCACAGGTTGATCCTAGCGGTGGAAATCAAGCTTTTGGAATTAGGAATCCTTATTTAGTTCTAAATTATATTATTGCAACTACTGGAATATTTCCAAGCAGACAATAGGCATAATTAATCTGGAGGCAAAGAAATATGGATAAGAAGCTAACTAAAGATATATTTGATAAACATTTGAATACAAAATACATAGTAGAATAGGAAATAAAACTGCAGAATTGGAATTTGCGTTTATTATACAAGGGGGAATGTAAAATGTCAGAGCCTTTTTTAGGGGAGATTAAAGCAGTTGGTTTTAATTTTGCACCGGTAGGTTGGGCAAAGTGTTATGGACAGTTAATTGATATTGCACAAAATACAGCACTTTACGCATTGCTCGGAACTTATTATGGTGGAGATGGCAGGGTTAATTTTGGTTTACCAGATTTAAGAGGAAGAGCAATAGTAGGTGAAGGTCAGGGTCCAGGATTAATTCCAAAATCTATGGGTGAACGTAGTGGTATTGAGTATGCAACTTTAAGTGTAGGAAATATGCCTTCTCATACTCATGGAGGTAGTATTGGAGGTACTGCTACAGGTACTTTTAAGCTTGATGCAAGTACTCAAGAAGGAACGGATTCTTCTCCTGCAGATAAAATACCTGCGAAATCTGTTACTGCTGATTTATTAAAAAAATCAATTAATTCGTACACAGATGCAAGCAATAAAGATACTCAAATGGCTCAAAATACTGTTAATATTGATTTAAATGGTGGTACTGTTCAGGTTGATCCAAATGGTTCAGGTCAAGCTTTTCCAATCAGGAATCCTTATCAAGTTTTAAATTATATTATTGCAACTACTGGATTGTTTCCAAGTAGACAGTAAGCATAATTAATATGGAGGCAAAGAAGTATGGAAATTAAGTTAACTAAAGATATTTTTAATAAACACTTGAATACAAGCTATAGAATAAAAATTCAAGAAAACGAAATTGTAGAATTGAAACTTATTAAATGTGATGAAAAAGTATTACCTGGGATGGAAGGGTTTACCTTGATCTTTGAAGGCCCAGCTGATAAGGTTCTTGATGATAACTCATATAAGTTTGATCATGATAAAATGGAATCTATTAATATTTTTATTAGTCCTTATCGACAGAAAGATGACAGAGTTTTTTATGATGCACAGTTTACAAGTATTGTAGACGAAGATTAGTTATAAATGTGAATTTTAAAAATCGAAGGAGTTGTCTGTTGGCAACTCCTTCTCAAAATTATTAAAGATAATTGAGTTTTACGTTAAAACGTGTAAAATTTATTATATGCGAGGTAAAAGTTCAATGACAGATAAGAGCATTGATAAAAATAAAAAATTAAGTAAAGACATGATTAATTTCCAAAATATTTCAAGTGATGATATTGATTTTCTATATACTGTTTACAGATCAACGAGAATTGATGAAATAGGAATTGTTCATTGGCCAGAGAAAGAGAAAGAAGAATTTTTAAAAAGTCAATTTACTTTACAGCATACTCAATATATGCAGAATTATAAAAATGCTTCTTTTGAAATAATATTGTTTGATAACACTCCTGTTGGACGAATTTATATAAATTGGGAAAAAGATGATACTAGGATCATTGATATTGCTTTCTTAAAGGAATATCGAAATAAAGGTATTGGATCAAAAATATTAAATGATTTAATTGAAAAATCCGTGGAAAAGAAAATTTCACTAAGTCTTCATGTAGAATATTATAATTTTGCAAAAGAATGGTATGAAAAACTTGGATTTAAAGTAGTAAGAGAGTCGGGAGTGTACTTTTTTATGGTACGTAATCCACAAAATAGCTAGTGAAATGTGATTAATTAAAATAAAAAGACTCTTTATAAAGAGTTTTTTTATTATTTATGTTGTAACTGGCAGGAAGTGTTATAATACTACTTTGTGAAATCAAATATTTATAAGAAGGTGAAACTTAATCTTTGTCGAAATATCTATCTATTGCAAAAAAACAAAAGGGAGATGGTAGTATGCATAAATATGAAAGGTTAGTAGTATATCCTTTGCTGATAATCGCGTTATTCTGTTCGGTAGGAGATCAGATCGTGACATCTGCTTCGACTGTGATAGATCGAATTGTAGCAAGAGAAATTGTTGTAGTGAATGAAAAAGGAGAAACAATGGTTGCTCTGTCGACGAAAAATGGCGGTGGAATGGTAGCTGTCCAGCAAAGCAGAGATACAGGTGGTGTGCTTATTGGTGCAAGCCCAAAAGGGAATTTTATAGGTGTATATGATCATACGCAAGCTCCTGCAATCATACTTGAAGCGGATTCGAAGGACTATCATAGATTTAGTATATTTAATTCTTCAAGGAAAAAAGTAGTAAGTCTGGCTGCATTGGAGAATGGATATGGGTTTTTATCTTTATCGAACAATGAAGGCAATCCATTAGTATATGTTACGAAAACGTCAGAAGGATATGGTGGAGTTTTTGCATTTGACAAGTCTGGAGATCAATATAGCTCATTTTCGTATTCAGAATAATAAAAAAAAAATATATACTGAAGGTATAGGATTTGCGAGCAGTAAAATATAATTGTTTTGCATTTTCCCTGATTTATAATTTATAATTTTATGACATTATATTGAAGGATGACAAGAAATGTTGCTTTAATGCGACTTACTTTGTTATCCTTTTTTTAATCTTCACAACAAAGAATATGTTTGCAATATGACCTCAAAAATGTTATTATAGAAATAAATAGGTATAATTTCATAAAAGGTGTTAAGAAAATAAATTTTTGAATGGAGGGAGAATGATGAAATTGCAGAAGAGAATATTTGTTTTAACAGTTGCAATATTTTTATTTGGAATGTCCTTTTTGGTGTTTATGACTACAGGGGTGTTGGCTCAAGAGACTGTTGTAGAAAGCGAGTTGGAAACCATCACTAAAGATGCTATAAAACTTTTAGAAATAGGGTTTTATGAAGAAGGAGTTTCAAAATTGAAGGAGGCAATCGCGAAAGATCCTTTATCTAAGCATATTAGATATACAGAAATATATGTAGCATTAGCTACTGAAGTCCCATTGAAATATGTGGGTGATATTTTGTTATTTTATTATCAGGAACTATTAAAAGAAAAGAAATGTGCTATTATAGGAATATTTCAAAGTGAAGATGCTGAATCAGGAGGAGTTATTGTTGAGTCTGTGATTAAAGGTGGTTCTGCTGATAAGTCTGGTATCATAAAAGGAGATATTATACTAGCAGTAAATGGACAAAAAGTGCTTAATAGAGTGGAATTAGATGCCGTCATAAAACCACTTCCTATAGGATATACAGTTCAAGTAATTTTATCTAGAGAGGTAGAAGGGCAACAATTGAGAATAGAAAAAGATGTTCAGGTAGTAACTGAGCTAGGACTTGTGAATAATAGTAAACTTGTGTGGGCTGTATTTCGTCTTGTAGATTATGGAATGTTTGCTTATAGAGCGGGTCATATTGATCTAACCAAACAGGCTGCAGAGAATATTAGAAATCTTGAAAAATCGTTTCCATCAGCAATATTGTGGGAGGTTGTTGGAAAGTGTGCTGTTCTTCTAGATGCTTTAGTAATGGCAGATCAGGAAAGTCCAGATAAGGCTTATAAGTATATTCTTGATAACGAAGGGTTATTTGCTGAATTTTATGTAACAGGTCATCCAGATTATTGGGTACCTCTCTATACAGACAGAAGCAAACTAGCTTATTTTGTTCAAAAAGATGTATCAGAACTTCCGTATCCTTCTGGTGAAAAGTTTGAACCTCAGCCATATCCAGATTTTAATGGTAACATAATCGACCCATTAGAGGCAACACACTAGTTAAATAATCTTTTAGAGAAAACTTGATCACTTTGTATCGTTGACGCTTCTAAAGTAGGATCAGGTAAAAAATGTGTGAGAGCAATTTGCTCTCACACATTTTTAGATTTATATGGTAATTAAGGTAGAACAGGATCGGCGGGACGATTCCAACCATGACAGGTTACAGGTTGATCTCAATGTATCTGTAGCATGACAGTATTAATTTTTTTGCATAGAAATACAAAAAAGCTTGACAAATATGCAAGTATAATAGTATAATTGTATACAATTATACTAACGTAGTGAGAAGGAGGAGTAGTAGATGTTCAAACACATTAACTTAGTAGATGTCACATTAAGAGATGGAGAACAAACGTCAGGAGTTGTGTTTGCAAATAAAGAGAAATTATATATCGCTAAAATGCTGGATGAAATTGGAGTAGATCAGATTGAAGCAGGTATTCCAGTTATGGGTGGCGATGAAAAAGAAGTGATCAAAAAGATAGTCAAGATGAATTTAAAAGCTAGTATTATAGGGTGGAATAGAGCTGTCGTTAAAGATATTCAAGAATCGATTGATTGCGGAGTTGATGCAGTAGCGATTTCGATACCAACTTCCAATATTCATATGAAATATAAATTAAAAGCCACACCTGATGAAGTTTTGGAGAGAATGGTTAAGGCTGTTGAATATGCAAAGCAAAATGGACTGTATGTCTCAGTTAATGCTGAGGATGCATCAAGAAGTGATGAAGAATTTTTATTTAAATTCGTTAAAACCGCAAAAGAAGCAGGAGCTAATCGGGTAAGATATTGTGATACTGTAGGTTATTTAGATCCTATAACTACTTATAATTTAATAAAAAAGATAAAGGAAAATGTAGATATTGATATTGAAATGCATACACATAATGATTTTGGTATGGCTACTGCTAACGCAATTGCAGGAGCTATGGCTGGGGCTAGATTTTTAGGGGTAACAGTAAATGGTCTTGGCGAAAGAGCAGGAAATGCATCTTTAGAAGAAGTTATGATGGCTTTAAAACATTCAGTAAAAATGCGTGATGATTATGATACAACAAAACTTAAAGATCTGTGTGAATATGTATCCATTGCTTCTCAAAGACCATTGTCACCATGGAAATCTATCGTAGGTGATAAGATATTCCACCATGAATCTGGAATTCATGTTGATGGTGCGTTAAAAAATCCAAAAACTTATGAGATATTCTCACCTGAAGAGATTGGCCTTGGTAGAAGTATCGTTATTGGAAAACATTCTGGAACAGCAGCTATTAAAAATAAATTAAAATTATATGATGTAACGATAAATGATTTTGTAGCAGCGATTATATTGCAAAAAGTTAGAATCGAAGCTATTTCTTTTAAGAGGGCTTTGAATGATAAAGAACTATTGGGATTATATCAAGAGTATGTCATGGAAAATGATTTAGATTTAAAAAAAGCGTAGTAGGTGATAATGATGGGAAAAAACTTAGTGTATAAAATTTTAGAGAAGAATCTTATGTCAGGAAAGTTAGAGACAGGTAATGATATATCTTTAAAAGTAAATCAAACTCTTACACAGGATTCTACAGGTACAATGGTTTATTTGCAGTTAGAGGCAATGGGAATAAGTGATATTAAAACAGATTTATCTGTAGCATATATAGATCATAATACGCTTCAAACAGGATTTGAGAATGCAGATGATCATGAGTTTATAAAAACAGTAGCGCAAAAATATGGAATAATCTTTTCGAAACCAGGTAACGGTATCTGTCATCAGTTACATCTAGAAAGATTCGGGAAACCAGGTGGAGTATTACTTGGATCTGATAGCCATACTCCTACATCTGGAGGATTAGGGATGTTAAGTATCGGAGCTGGAGGTTTAGATGTAGCAGTAGCTATGGCAAAAGGATATTATTATTTAAAAGTACCTAAAGTTATGAATATAAAATTGCATGGCAAATTGAAGCCATGGGTTAGTGCAAAGGATGTTATACTTTATATTCTCAAAAATCTTACTGTTAAGGGGGGAGTAGGGTATATAATCGAATACTCTGGTGAAGGAGTAAACAAGCTCTCTGTTACTGATAGGGCCACTATTACTAATATGGGAGCAGAGTTGGGAGCTACTACTTCTATCTTTCCAAGTGATGCAATAACCCTTGAATTTTTAAAAGCTCAAGGGAGAGAAAAAGATTTTCTATCATTATACGCTGATGAAGATGCGATTTATGATAAGGTCATAGATATTAATTTAGAAGAGATTGTTCCGATGATTGCAAAACCTCATAGTCCAGATAATGTTGTTCCTATTTCTTCATTAGAGCAGATCAAGGTAAATCAAGTGGCTATTGGTAGCTGCACTAATTCATCCTACACAGATTTAATGAAAGTAGCAAAGATTCTAAAAGGTAAGAAAGTTCATGAAGATGTGAGTCTTTGTATCTCTCCTGGCTCAAGCAATATAATTAAAATGTTATCAGATAATGGAGCTTTAGGAGATTTAATTGCAGCTGGAGCAAGGATATTAGAAGCAAGTTGTGGTCCATGTATAGGAATGGGCCAAGCCCCATTAACTAATGGAGTTTCTGTAAGAACCTTTAATAGAAATTTTAAAGGAAGATGTGGAACCAAAAGTGCAGATGCTTACTTGGTGAGTCCTGAGACTGCGGCAGTGATAGCAATAACGGGATATATTACAGATTCTACAACTTTAGGAGAATATCCAGAAATTAAGATGCCAGAGAAGTTTACTGTGTATGAAAATTATTTTATTTATCCTCAAGAAAACAAAAGAGATAATGAAGTGAAAATGGGGCCGAATATTAAACCATTCCCAATCAGTGATAAATTAAAAGATGAGATTAGCGGAAGTATCTTGTTAAAAGCAGGAGACAATATTACAACTGATGATATTATGCCTTCTAATGCGAAATTATTACCTTATCGATCAAATATACCTCATTTAGCTAAATATTGTTTTGGTACAATCGATGAAAAATTCTATGAAAAATGCAAAGAAAATAATGGGGGATTTGTAATCGGTGGAGAAAATTACGGACAGGGTTCTAGTAGAGAACATGCAGCATTAGTACCTCTTTATCTCGGAGTAAAAGCTGTATTTGCTAAGTCATTTGCAAGAATTCATAAAGCTAATTTAATTAATTCAGGAATTCTACCTCTTACGTTTAAAAACATAGATGATTTTGATAAAATTGAAGAGTTTGATAAATTGATTATATCGAATGCTCTTAGAAGTTTAGAAGATAGTGATGTTATAAAAGTTTTCAATAAAACAAAGGGAGTATACTTTGATGTGATTTTTGAAGGTTCCAAAAGAGATGTTGAAATATTAATAGAAGGCGGATATTTAAATTACGCAGTGAACTCGTTCAGCTAAAGCTGAATATCGGGGCTTCAGTGGGGGATTCTACCCCACTGAAGATTAAAAACAATTGCCCCACTTATAGAAGTGGGAGTCTTATCTCAAAAGATAAAATAAGTTTAGTGGTAGGTGATAAAATTGTATAATATAACTTTGCTTCCCGGTGATGGCATAGGGCCAGAAGTAACTGAGGCTGCAAAAAAAGTGATAAATGCAACAGGTATAAAAGTGAATTGGCATATAGTAAATTGTGGTGAGAAAGCTCTTGAAGAGTTTGGAAAGTTAGTGCCTGATGAATTATATCAGAGTATTGAGGAAGATAAGATTGTATTAAAAGGGCCAATCACTACCCCTGTAGGATATGGTTTTAGAAGTATTAATGTGGCGTTACGACAAAAATATGATTTATATGCTAATGTGAGACCAGTAAAAAATATTCCTGGTATTCAAACTCCGTTTAAAGATGTTGATTTAGTGATTGTACGGGAAAATACAGAAGGACTATATAGTGGGAAAGAACACATAGTAACTGATGGAGTTACAGAATCTCTGAAGATAATAACCGAAAAAGCTTCTCTTAGAATAGCTAAATTTGCTTTTGAATATGCCATAAACAATGAAAGAAAAAAGGTTACAGTTGTCCATAAAGCCAATATTATGAAGATAAGTGATGGATTGTTTTTAGATTGTGCACGAAAGGTAGCATCAATTTATCCTGATATAGAATTTGAAGAAGTAATAGTTGATAATATGTGTATGCAACTTGTGATGAATCCCCAAAAATATGATGTGCTTGTAATGCCTAATCTTTATGGAGATCTTCTTTCTGATTTGTCGGCAGGATTAGTTGGAGGTTTGGGAGTAGTACCAGGAGCCAATATAGGGGATAAATTATCTATATTTGAATCGGTTCATGGCAGTGCACCTGATATCGCTGGAAAAAATGTTGCTAATCCTACAGCATGTATCTTATCTGGGGCAATGATGTTAGATTATCTTGGAGAAAAGGATAGAGCAAAACTTATTATTAATTCTTTGTTTGATGTGATCAATGAGGGCAAATTTATTACAAAGGATTTAGGTGGGTTAGCAACTACATCTGATATGACTTCATCAATTATAGAGGGTATATTACAAAAGTTATAGCATTGACAGAGGTATTTAATTGCTGTAAAATAGTCTTGGATGGAAAATAAAAATCCATAGGTTGTTTTAGTAGGTTATTCTATGTTGGAGGGTATTATGGAAAATATTTTAAACGAAAAAAAAGATAGTAGATCTTTGACGTCTATAATTTTTGATAAGATCAGAGATGATATATTAATCGGCAAGTATAAGAATGGTCAAAAGATAGTTGAAACTAAACTTGCAGCTGAATTAGGAGTTAGTCGTACTCCGGTTAGGGAAGCTTTAAAACAATTGGATTTAGATGGATTAGTTGATAATATCCCAAATAGAGGTGTAGTAGTTAAAGGTATATCCCATCAGGATATTGATGATATATATACTATTAGAGTAGTAATGGAAGGTATTGCTGTAAAATGGGCAGTTGAAAGAATGGAAGAAAAAGAGATAGAATTTTTGAAGGAAATTTTAGACTTAATGGAATTTTATACATTCAAAAAAGATATCGAAAAGGTTGTTGAGCTAAATACTAAGTTTCATGAAGCTATTTATAGTGCAACTAAAAGTAGATATATTGAGCATGTTTTGAAGGATTTTCAATATTTCATGAAAAAAACAAGATATAAATCTTTAAGTGTTCCCGGAAGAATGGAAGAAGCACTTGAAGAACATCGAAAGATATTGCAGGCCTTTATAAATCGAGATATTGATGAAGCTATAAAAACTATAACCGATCATGTTAATGCATCAAAATTGAATTCAGAAGGTAAGTAACATAACTTGCGGTTCACTGAAAAGCGAAAGTTGAATAAGTAAAATCTAAAAGAGTAAAATACCTAATGTTGGTATTTTACTCTTTTAGTTATAGTTGAAAGGAGGCTGAAAAATATGAAAAAGGTTGAAAACTATTATGACGAAATTGTTCAACATGAGTGGAATAGGATGGATCGTCATCCAATAGAGTTTGCGATTACAAAAAAGGCTTTAGATGAATATATTCTTCCGAATTCAAAGATTCTTGATAATGGTTCTGGCCCGGGGAGATATTCGATATATCTCGCTCAAAAAGGATATCAGGTTTCACTTTTGGATTTATCGAGTAAAAATGTAGAATTGGCCAGCCAAAAAGCAGAAGAGTTCAAAGTCTCTATTGAAGAGTTTATTCACGGTAATGCTATGGATTTGAGCAGATTTGATGATGAAACATTTGATTCTGTGCTTGTAATGGGTCCTTTATATCATCTTACTGATGAAGAGGATCGGAAAAAAGTTATCGCTGAGTCGCTACGAGTCTTAAAACCTGGTGGTAAAATCTTTGTTTCTTTCATCTCAAGATATGCTCCTATCATTGATTCACTAGGAAAGTTTCCAGAGGAGATTGGTGAATCTTATCTGACATTTAAGAAGTACTTAGTAGATGGTATAAACAAAGAAGGTTCTGGTTTTACAGTTGCATATTTTGCCCATCCTAATGAAATTGAACCATTTATGAAGAGTTTTGGGTTGGAAACACTTCGAATCTTTGGTGTTGAACCTTTTGTACTTATTAATGAATTGCAAGTAAACAAGTTGTCACAAGAACAGTTTGATTTATGGGCAGATCTTTTATTTGAGATTGGAACTGATCCGGTGACATGGGGGTCAGCTGGACATATGCTTTATATTGGACGGAAAGTTTAATAGGAACATAAAAGCCCGGAGAAAATCTCTGGGCTACAGTTTTTTATTGGATCGTAATTCTAGAATCAGCTAAACTAGCTGGGATAGGGTCTGTTAAGTTTGTAAGATAATCAACGAGTATATCCCATTGTGTTTCTGTGGTTTCTTTTTCGCTAAGTACTTTATCAGAAAGACCATAGTATTTACCGTAATTATAACTATCGAAAGCCACTACATAGGTTGTATTATCATCAATTGGTGTACCATTTTCTTCAAAGCATTCAACAATGACGGTATCATTTGTGGAATCAACAGTAATAGTATATTCCATACCAGAAACTTGAATATCTGCATTATCATAACGGTCAGATCTTGCTTGAACGAAATCTTTTAAATCATTACCTTTAATCTCAGCTACTACAACGTTATTGGTAACATACTTATAAAGTTCTTCCAATGCTTCTTCATATACAGAGCCAGGTTCTATGGAAACACCTGTGTTTATAGAATTACTTGGGAATGTTGCGAAATCTGCACCTGTGAAATCTCTGATGGCGTCAGTCATCAAGTTTCCAGCGGTATTAGAACCATCATATTGACTATCACCAGCGGTGATGGCAACTTCAGTGGTTGCAAGTTCGTTCCCAGATGTAGTAATAATTTTAATGCTAGTTCGTTCGATACCAGCATAATCTAAACTAGCACCATTTTCGATATATTGAACTAATGTTTCAGCATCAGTCACATATAGAGAAATACCAGAATCAGCACAATCAAATTCGTATCCACTAGCTATAAAACTATTTACACCTACAGTATAAGTTTGAGATTCATCAATAGGGTTACCTGAATAATTTGTTAAAGCTATTTCCATTTCTCCATCGGTAACAGTTACTGCATAATTGATTCCAGAAACTCTTAGGTCAATAGAGTCATAGCGGCAACCATAAGTAATCAAAGATCTGATCTCAGTAGTTGTCATATTATATTTAATAATTTCATTACCAAAAGGCAATAATTCATAGACATCACTTACGGTAATATCGTTTTCCAAAGAGCTGATTCGAATTCCACCATTATTTTGGAAAGCTATATCAAGATTATGTACCTCAGTTATTGAATCAGTTATCAAAGATCCTAACTCTTCTTTTCCATCAATAGGGTTTAGAGCAGATCCAATTACTCTGGTTAAGGATTCATTATTATAAAAAGCATTTACCATAGCTTGAATATTTTCATTTATTTCAGTATCACCATCTTCAATCTGCAAATCAATTAATTCACCAGTAACTGATTTTACTTCTCCATTTTCTAAAGTTACGATAACTTTTCCTAAATAATTTAGATCATCTCCAGCTTGGGCAATTGTAACTCCATTTACTTCAGTAGGAGTATTAATTTCAGAATGAGAATGCCCTCCAATAATTAAGTCTAATTCACTCATCTGTTCAGCAAGAGCTTGATCCTTATCAATTCCAAGATGTGTTAAACCGATCACCAAATTATTTTCTGTTGCTAGATCTACATAATCTGTTGCTGCTTCTAATTCTTCAGTAAACTCAATTCCCTGAATTTTATCTGGATGGGTATTTGGGATTCCGCTGCTGCTAATGTGAAGGAGTCCTAAGATAGCAATATTTAGGTCATTATCAGTTTTAAAGGTTATGTAAGGTTTTGGTTGTGGTAATATTCCTGTGGTTACATTTAAGTTTGCACAGATTAATGGGAAATCTGCATCAGCAATTCGATCTTTTAGAATCTCCTGACCATAATCAAAATCATGATTACCAATGCACATAGCATCAAATCCTACAGCATTCATCAGATCGATCATCGGTTTACCTTTTGGGTCATATTGATCAACGACTGGGTTTCCACTAAACATATCTCCAGCACTGAGTAAGAGAAGGTTTGTATAATCTTCTCTATATTGATTCAGATACCAGGTTAATTTTGGGAAATTATTAATTTCTCCGTGGGTATCATTGACATGTAGGATAGCTATTTCAGTGATTACTGGATAGTGAAGAGTAATCGAAGGCATATCCTTTTTAACATCAATATAGACCTGTCCAGTTCCTTCATTTCCGATCAACGCAAATAATGTTTTACCATTTGAGAGATCAGAGAGAGTAAACTCTCCATTAGAATTTGTTATTGCCTCTATATTTGAATCCACAACAGTTATTTTGAGATTAGATATTGGATTATCTGATTCATTTAACACAATACCAGAAAACGCTAATGTTTTATTAATTTGGGAAAAAGTATAACCTGATAGTAGCACACTTACTAATAAAAAGAAAAACAAAGTAAAGCTTAGCTTTTTGTTAAAGTTTTTTCTCATCATTTATCCTCCTCAATTTTAAGATTTTCTCCACCAATTAACTCACCTTCTAAAGAAATAGGATGACTGAGATTAGTAACGATGATTTTTTCTCCTCTATGTACTGCATTATAATCTTCCATTGAATACTTTCTCAATACATCTTTTACTTTAGCTCCTTGAAAAATTTTGATGGATTTATGATTAATGTTTACTTCCATAGAACACCTCCTTTGAGTAGAATAAGGTGATTTTCAGCGAAAAGTTGTGCAAATAAATTGTCAGACATCTTAAAAGAATTCGACATCTCAAAATAAAACACCTTCTTTTATTACTATTTACCGTAATATTATAGAAAAAAATTATTTAATTTCATTTGGCTATTTGAGGAAAAGAAAAAGCTGTTCGTATAATTACGAACAGCTATGTTACGATTTAAAATAAATTAAAAGTCGAAATAATAACAAGTTATTATTTCTTAAGTTTTAACGACTTCAGAAGGAGTTTTGACTTTCGTTGAAGTTTTGAAATTATCATGAAATATTTTACCCTCACCTAAAAAGGAGTGGTACTTTACCTTCTGAAATGTCGTTAAAATTCAAAGTTTAAACCAGTATTTAATGAACTATACCCATTATTCTTGAGTTCTTTATAATATTCCCCGATAAAAGTTGTGTTTTTATTGATCACTTTATCAGCCTTAACTGAAATTTTATCAGTATAGTCTGTATTTATCATAAATCTACCTGTTACCTTCAGATCATTTGTCGCTTTATATTCTATGATACTTTCAAAATGTGTATTGGAAGAGTCAAATTCTTTGTTTAAAAGTAGAATATAATTCATTTTCTCATTAATAAGAATCTTATAGGTCGCTCCTAAAGTAAATTGAATGTCATCTATTTTTGTAAAGTTGGAAGTGAGTTTAACTTTGAACGAATTTTTTGGGTTAATTCTGTGGTTAAATCCATTTATGATCTCTATTCCTACATTACCATCGTCATAAAAGTCCTAGACCAGCAGAAAAACTATTAATGTCATAGCTTGTATATTTAAGATATTCTCCACGTCCTAAAATAGAAAAGATAGAACCATTTTGTTCAGCCATTTTGTGCTTAATCTCAGTTATTAGGTTTGTAAAACCATTAGCTGCAGAAAGGGAACTTGAGAACTCAGTTTTTTGAGAGACACCGTAACTAAAAATAATTTCGCTTTCCATACCATTGTTTAATTTATGACCATGGGAAAATTCAATAGGGCGAACAAAATAACTTAAGAAACCGTGATTAATTGGGTTTTCAAGTTGAGCAGTATTCATAAAATGATCCCAGTACGGAGTTTGTTCAGCAGATACGCCTAAAGTGATTGCTACGATGATGAGTGCAGTGAGTAGTAGAATTTTTTTCATTGTAAACCTCCTATAATTAATAAACTTTATATATAGTTCACTATATATGTTCTAAATCCTCTTATTTTAGCATGCCAATTCACACCATGGCATAAGATGGATAGGAGGGGGGTGATTTGATTGATGAATAAAATTTGGCTGTTTTTGATCATATCAGGGATTATTGTTGGAATTATAAATGGCCGAATGGAGGCTGTTTCAGCAAGTATACTTAAGTCAGCTATGGATAGTGTGGATATATTATTCAGATTAATTGGTCCTATGGCTTTCTGGCTTGGGATCATGAAAATCGCTGAAAAGTCGGGGTTTACATTCCTTATTGCCCGATTGATAAAGCCTTTGATGATAAGAATTTTTCCTGAGATTCCACCTGAGCATCCTGCTATGGGAGCAATGATGATGAATTTTAGCGCAAATATTTTAGGATTAGGTAATGCATCTACACCATTAGGAATTCAGGCGATGAAAGAACTCCAAACTTTAAACCCCTCTCCTGAACGAGCTACAAAGGCTATGTTAACATTTATGGTCATCAACACTTCGAGTATAACCTTACTTCCTGGAACGATGATTGGGTTAAGGGTTGCTGCTGGTTCAAAAGAACCAACCGTGATAATCGGTACGACCCTTTTTGCAACTATGATCTCTACTATTGCAGCCTTAATGGTGGATCGGTTCTGTCGGAAGAGATTTAAAGATTAGGGGGTGGCTAAGTTATGATGCAAATTATTCAGACCATCTCTGTGTGGGCGATTCCTGTGATTTTATTTATCATTCCCGTTTATGGATTTATTAAGGGAGTGGATGTTTATGATACCTTTGTGGAAGGAGCGAAGGATGGTTTTTGGACTGTAGTTAAGATAATCCCTTATCTTGTGGCAATGATGGTTACAATTAATATTTTAAGAGC
The DNA here is from genome assembly GCA_023128035.1 of Halanaerobiales bacterium. Next base: position 19,090 of record JAGMES010000069.1, read on the forward strand.
ATCGGGGACGTTAGATTTAATAGCAAAAGGAGTTGAGCCAATTTTAAACTTTTTTCAAATTCCAAAGGATATATTTCCATTGGTGATATTAAGACCATTGTCAGGAAGTGGATCATTGGCTTTTGTTAACTCTATCTTTCAAGAGGCTGGCCCTGATTCTTTATTAGGTAAAATGGCTTCTACAATCATGGGGAGTTCAGAGACAACTTTTTATGTGGTTGCGGTATATTTCGGAGCTGTAGGGATAAAAGATAGTCGCTATGCGATTCCGATAGGTCTGATAGCAGATATAGCTGGTTTTTTAGGAGCAGTATATATTTGTAACCTTCTTTTTTAGAAAAAACTTTTCTTTACAGTTTGACAATTTTTGTAATGAGGCATATAATAAAATTGACTATAAAAGTTATTTGAATAAGTTAGGGAGGAATAAAAATTGGCTATAGATTTGCATTTGCACACTAAAGCATCTGATGGGAGTTTTACCCCTGCTGAGATTGTAGAAGAGGCAAAAAAAGTAGGTTTAACTGCTATAGGTATAACAGATCATGATACAATGGATGGGGTAGACGAGGCTTTAAGAATGGGGCTAAAATTAGGTATAGAAGTTGTCCCAGGGATAGAGTTAAATACTGATTATGAAGATCGTGAGATACATGTTTTAGGATATTATCTTGATCACACAAATGATGAATTTCAGCGTATCTTAGAAACTTTACAAGTCGCCAGGGTTAATAGGGTTGAAAAAATAGTTGAAAAATTAAATAATCAAGGTATTCTGATATCTATTGAAAGGGTTAAAGAATTTGCAGGAGAGGGTTCAATGGGTCGACCTCATATTGCACAAGCGATTTTAGAAGCAGGTTATGCGAATAATTGGGAAGAAATTTTTACAAGTTTAATTGGGCGAGAGTGTCCAGCATATGTTCCTAGAACTAAACTTACTCCCTTTTCTGCAGTTGAATTAATCTTAAAAGTAGGTGGAGTACCTGTATTGGCTCACCCCGGATTGAATGATCTAGATGAGATTATTCCACATTTAATTGAAATGGGATTGATGGGAATTGAAGTTTATCACTTTGAACATTCTGAAGAAGATAAGATTCATTATCTTAAGATAGCTCAAGAGAACGGTTTGATTATAACTGGAGGATCAGATTGTCATGGCCCAGGGAAAAAATCGGGAGTTCGGTTAGGTCGAGTTAAATTACCTATTGAATTGCTTAATGACTTAAAAGAGGCTAAAAAATCTTTAACGATATTTCAGAAGGCGGTTTTCAAAGAAAAATCCTCCTCTTTTTAGATAGAGGGGGAAGTATTAGTGTAGTCTCAAAACTTTAGTAGGAGTTCAAATTTCCTTCTGAAGTCGTTAAACTTAAGAAATAATAACGTAAGTTATTATTTCGACATTAATGACAAAAGCAATTAAATAGTTTTTTTGATAATAGGCAGGAATTAAAACTATTTCTATAGAATTACTACTAATAGGGAAATGAGATATAAGGGGAGATGCGGACATGAAAAAAATGAATATGGTGACGATTTTAGTTTTAATTGCTTTATTGGTTTCCGTAGTAGGGATTAATAGTTTGGTTATAGCAGCAGATGAAAGTCAAGCTAATGCAATAGCAAGGGTAAATAACACATATATCAGTACAGATGATTATAACGAGCATCTTGAAAAGCAGATTTATCGTTTTAATTTGGCTTATAATGTTGACCTAAAAACCGAATCACATACTGAACAGTTAGATAATCTGAAAAGACAGACTTTGGAGCAGATGGTTTGGAATATTATTCTTGAAAAGGTTACTTATGAGTTAGGTCTGGAAATAGCTGAAGAAGAGATTTTAGAACAACTTGAAGAGATAAAAGCAAACTATCCTGATGAAGATACTTTTCAGCAGGTTTTAGAAGAGGTTAATTATACTGTTGAGGAATTGCGTTATGATATTATATTAAATTTAACATATGAAAAATTATCATTTAGACTTGCTGAAGATGAAGGTGTTTCTGAAGAAGAAATGAGAGAGAGTTATGAAAAGGATCGTGAGTTTTTTACAGAACCAGAACAATTTAGAACATCTCATATTTTAGTTGATACTGAAGAGAAAGCAAAAGAGATGTTAGCAAAGATCAACAATGGTGAAGATTTTGCTCAGCTTGCAAAAGATAATTCCACCTGCCCAAGCGCTGAAAATGGTGGAGATTTAGGATTTTTTGATCTAGGTTCTGTGGTTGCAGAATTTGGACAGGCTACAGTTGCGTTAGAGATTGGTCAAATCAGCGATCTTGTTCAATCTCAATTTGGATGGCATATTATTAAGTTAGAAGATAAAAAAGAAGCAGTTGTTCATCCTTATGAAGAAGTTAAAGATATGATTTATGATGCTCTCTTTGCAAAAAAGAAGGATAATATAGCTACCTCTTATCTTGATACTAAGAGAAGTGAAGCAGATATCGAATATTTTGATGATTTTTTCAACACAACCACAACTACAACTGAAAGCGAATAGAGAATAATGAATATCTTCTGCTTTTAGGTGGATACTAAAAAGGAAATCCATCTTAAGGAGGAAAAATTTATGGCTAATGAGATGTGGAAACGGTTGGAACAACAGTTTTATAAGTACACAGAGACGTATGATAATAACATTATGACGATTGCTAAAGAGAAAAATCTAGTGATTGATGAAAGTACATTAAAACAAATTTTAGATGATGCCAAGCATCGCACCGTTTAGGGAAAGTGATTCCGCCCGCACTTATGGTTTTTATCATAAGTGTGGGCGGAATTTTTGTGTAACAGAAATTTTCCTATTGATTGCAAATATCATGTATTTGTCTATAACTACTAACTTTACATTTTGAACCTCTCACGACTAGAAGTCGCAAGATTCCCGTTTCATGGATTTCGTTACCTACTTTCTCCACGGGCATAACTTCGGGGCGTACCGACCCTAGTATGTAAAAAAATTATGTACTTAATAATCTTAGTCCTTCTTTTAAAATGTTAATGCTTGCGTTATAGTCACGATTATGGATTGCACCACATTCAGGACAAATCCAGTCCCTAATATTTAAATCTTTAACTTCAGGGTTTTTGTAAGTACATTCACTACATAACTGACTGGATGGGAAAAAAGTGTCTATTTTGACTATGTTTCGACCGTACCATTCAGCTTTATAGTCTAATATTCGTTCAAATTCTGACCATGATACATCACTAATCGCTTTTGCTAACCTATGATTTTTAAGCATGTTTTGTAGAGCACATTTGTCGATTTTTTTTAACCAGAGGAGTTTATTTTTA
>JAGMES010000007.1 GCA_023128035.1 Halanaerobiales bacterium
CATTTCAACGTTTATCACCATTCCCACACCAGACGGGGGTTTTTGCCGTCTCACACTGGTGTGGTTTTTTTCTTTCTTCTCTATATTACCACTTCTACACTAAATTAAATTTTCCTTCTTCTATCTAAACTTATTTTACCCAAGAGTTACAAACAATAGTCAGCCAAATTCTATCATCTAAACTAATATTTACTATTCGCCTTTTAAAAACAAATCAATCTAAGCCTCAACAACTAATCACCATATACTCATCTTTCCCAATAAAAATAATCAAAGCACTCTTCAAAATTTTCTTTCCTCTAAATCGCTCACTTGCAGTATATCTCTTTAACTGTGCTAAACCTTCTACTTTTACCTGCTTTAGCAAACCAACTTTACTTTTCTTCAAATATTTCAATTACAACAGCCATTCATATTTAAAATCCTGAAACCTAAAATTTTTTTTGAATAATAGTAAAATAATCGTTCTCTATTTCTTCACCTGTAGGAAAATATATTTCTACTAATGCCAGTTATATTTAGTAGCTCATTTGATAAATTTAGAATTGGCTTAAGAAAAACAGTATTGTAAATTTCTGTTTATTTTTGATGATATATAATCAAAAATGTTTTCTTTTTCAATTCCGTCGATTTTTAAATACTTTTTTATAAAAGTTCCTGTGTCTATTACGACATCTCTTATTTCGTAATCATACTCATGTTTAGAAATACCAATAGTTCCATGAGTATATGGAGTTTTATTTCTTTTATCTTGAATAATTTCTACTCTTTTATTTAATACTTCAAATTCTTTTAACTGTTTACTATAATTTTCGGGACAATTACTATTTTCACAAAAATGTTTAATTATTTTTCCTAAAACTGGCTTTGATGGTTCAAATTCTTCTTTTTTAAAACTCTTTTCTAGTTTATTCTTTAATGTTGATTGACTAGCAATATAATCATTAAAAGAAGAAAATCTTCCTGACTTATCTTTTTCAATAGAAACCCCAGACACTTTTTCAAAAAAATATTGTCTCAAATTATCGTGTAATCCTGAAAGAAGAACTGTAGCCTCTAATAAATGATTGTTTTGGTCCAATTTTTCAATTAAATCATATATTATTTTATAACGCTTAAACCACAAAGTTTTTATGTTCAAGTCTCCGAGAAGCCTATATAATTGACTGTTACTTAGATTTTTACTTAACTCAAAAGCTTCCTTGTAGTCAAAATTTCTCAACTTCACTAGTATGTCAAAATACCACCTAACATCACTTGATTGTCTAAAAGATGAGTTATTAAAGATTTCTCTAGCGACTTCGTAACTTAAACCATTCAATGCAGAATTTATCAACGTTAAATTTTTCTTATATTCAAGTCTTGTAAAATAATCAAGTTCTACGGCAACCGATGAATTTTTGTCGTCAAGATCTTTTATATACAAATATGTATGTTTAAATTCTATAACGTTTAAAGCCAGATTAAAGCACATCGCAGGAGTTCCTGCAGTCACCTGTGTGTAAATTTTCTTATATTGTAGCTCGGAATTAGAAGCAACAAAGCTTCCAAAAAAATCTTCCATATATTTATAATTACTTGGATTATTATGAATCTCTGCAACCTTTATTTCAGCTATATGATATTTGCTTTCACTACTAAGGTATCTTTTTATAATTTTTGATAAATAGATGGTATCTAGATTCGAGTGACTTTCTTGATTCGTTGCGAATAAAATGATTTCATCTGGATTTTGTCCATCTTCTAATTCTCTTATTTTATTTAAAAATGCAGTCAATAGTGGAAATCTGATTTCGCTAATTTCAATTTTCACTCCATTATTATTTTCATTTGCTTTGATTTCAACCTCAATATTAGATTTCAATAAAATTTTTGCTTCTTCGAAATATTTTTCCTCTTTCTTCATTGTATTTACTTTAATTTTAAAATTATCTTTTTCGATATATGTCCAAATATTTTTACTTGTTTTCTTGAGATTATTTGTCCTTGTCCAAATATTCCCCTCATTATCTACCATTTGCAAGTCACTATTTCCTAAAGTATATAAGGCAACTGTACTCATAACTAATCCTCCTTACTAACGGAAATTCTCGCCCAACCTAATACATCTTTAACTATATCATCATCAACTATAATCGTTCTTGTTTTTGGAAATGATTTTGATGTTATCTTCATTAACTTTTCTTTAAAAAATTTAAAATCATCTTCCTTAAATCCAAAACTCACTGTATTTTCAAAAAACGTTTTCCCAGCACCAATTCTTAAAATAGCTCCTTTTTGATTTTTTCTATACTCTTTAGCTTCTTGATTAATTTTTTCATAAAATTCAATTATTCTACTAAAATCACTTTTACCCAATTGACTCAATGTTTCTATTTCATGTTCCAATGTTTCTATATAAAACTCATTAATTCGTCTTAAAATCTCACTTTCGCCATCTTCATAGAGGTATTGAAATTTGTTCATAATTTTATCATACTTTCGAACTGCTTTACTCTGCAATCGTAACTCAAATCGTGACTGTGACGGTATTACTTCTCGCCAAATTGGAACACCCATATCATGTTTGTCCAGATTCCACCTCACTGTTTTAAGAATGCTCATTTGATCTGGTTTAAGATAAGTTGTATCAGTTACATGAAGAAACTTTAAAATATCATTACCAAAAGAATCAAATTTATCTTGTCCTATATATAATGATATTTTTTTTAACTTGTTAAAATCGTATCCATCAGCTTTTAAATGACCATACAATAAGCATGTCCTAATGGCTCCTTTTAAAGAACTTCCTGGTATAAATGGTTTTCCAGCAGTGGTTACCATTCTGCTAATTTGTTCATTTTTGAGTACCCCTTTAATCTCTACCTTTTTCCAGGAATATTTCTTATAATCTAAATCATATTCATCGAAGAAATCAACCAATTTAAATTTACTTCTATTATTACTAGCTGTAGTTCGAATTATTTCTACAAACTGATCTATTATCTCATCAGCATCTTCTAAAGAATATAATGATTCCCCTAATTTTTTATTGTCTATATAATAAATACTTCCATTCTGATATACATAATCGCTATATGGGGATAATATTTCTCCAGAACCTATATGAACAGGTGTCAGCGTTTCTAATATCATTTTCATAAATCATTACCTCCAAATCCCAACAAGAAAGCTTTACCATTAAGTAAAACTGAATGAGGAAGATTAGAATCTTTAGGTGTTACATCTTTTATCTGTCCTTTTATTTTATTAGAGAAAATGCTTCCCTCATCTACTACACGAAGGCTTCTTCGTCTAACTCCTTGACCTCTTCCTGCATAGATATATCCGCTTCTCTCGCTCAATTTATATGACATTATATTTTCTACTTCATCTACTTTCGGAAAGATTGTTGAAAGAGATAAATAATACTTACCTTGTATAGAATCTTTTATAGGAACTTCAATCTGTTTTACATCGACAAAGTACCCTAAACCTCTGCTTCTTTTACCTCCAATTCCTTCTTCAACTAATATTCTCAATGCTGCCAAAATTTCTTTAGTTATTAAGCCACGACACATACAATACATAAACGGTTTTATTACATATTTACCAACTTTCATAGGAGAAATTTCTATATTATTCTCATAATACGTATTATCTGATTTAATAGTCATACGATCCACCTGTAGTTTCTGATAACTTTGAGCGGAAATAAATTTTTGATTCACTAATTGCTCTTTTTTTATTTTTAACTCCAAAAGTTCTTCCTCGCTAAATGCAAAGGTGTTACCAATAGTAGGAAGAGAAAAAAGATTATAATCAAAAAACTCACCATTCCAACTGTTCAATATGCTCTCATAAGCTTTAGTTGATATAAACTCAACCTTTTTTAATTTTTTTCGAAGTCTTACTTCATCTACTTCCTGATTTTCTTGCTGGGAAGACCGTATTAACCAATATGGTTTTGGCATAAAGAAAAATGAAGTTAATGCTCTATTATTTCCATGCTCAAAAAAATCAAGACCATAATAAAGAGATGAAATAGAAAATTGTTCTTTTGCAAATAATGCAATCAATTCTTCGATTTTCTTTATAGGATATAATAAAGCAGCACAATTAATCAAAGCTGAAAATAATTGATCAGAAGAAAATATTTTTTTTATATTTCCCCGAGGATCACCAAAATGAAATTTTGCATGCTCAGGAAGAACAAACTTAATACCTTTTATTCTACTCATTCTTGTCAGCTCCGTTATCCTTACTAATTTTTGTTAGTATTTCATTCTTTATTTTTTCAAAATCTATATTAAAATCTCCTAACGATTCAGGTGTATTGTTACCTTCATATGTATCTATTGTTTTAATACTCACTTTCATATCTTCAAATGAAATTTGTCCATAACCACGTGAACCATTGGCACCCAAATAATCGTCTACTAACATATTAATAGTTCTTTTTAAATATTTTAAATTTTCCACATCCTGATTTGAAAAGATATTATATACCATTTTCAAGTCAAACCTCGCTCCTGCCGGAACTCTTTCTATTTGTCTTGGATGTTGAGCCTTTGAAGTTTTACGATCAATCACATTTTCCCATTTACTTTCCGTATAGTTCATCTCCAACTCAGAAAATTCATTTTTCTTATCTAACATATCTTTCTTACTATCCTTTTTCAAATACGCATCCCTTATAAACAATCTTGTAGAACCTGATTTAATGTCATTACATCTTGAACCAACTCCAAATATTGTACAAATAGGGCACTCCGCTTTGCCGCAGTTACAGATTTTTGGGTCTTCATTAGAATTTTTTATTTCCTTAATTTCACTACTTTCTAATATACTTCTCAGTTTTCCTTTCAATGATGATCCTGGAATAAAGGGAACTCCTTCAGATGTTTTGATAACACCATTCTCTATTCCCCCAATTGGTACATCAGCTTTAGAACCACCAATAGATAAACCTGTTAATAGCTGAATTTGACCATTTATAAATAATTTCGCTTTTAATCTCATTTATATCATCCTTTCTTTTTGCTATTAGTCCTTTGCACCAACATATTTTAAATAAGCAACCAACGCTTCTAAAAATGACTGTAAATTTTTCAAATGTTGTTTTTCATTTTCTACAGCTTTAACTAAAAAATCTAATAATGCCATTAAATTTTTTACGCCAATGTAATTACTTCTACCAGATGCATACGCAAATTGAGGCCGGAGCATTTTTACCTCTTTAATAGATTCAGCTTTCATTACTGAAGAATACACTTTTCTAATCTGCGACATGCTGAGATCAGCATTACTTAATTGCTCTGCATAATATTGTACATTATCATAATATGTATCATAATCATTTGCTTGAGGGTTTAAAGTAGTCTTCTTAAAATAATCAGAAAGCCAACAAGTCGTTATATTTTTTGCAACATATTCATTAGAATTTTTGTAAACCTTACATTTTACCGGTTCCCCTACTTGAGGGATGTCATTGAAACAATCACGTCTGGCAAATTTAGCTTTTTTTGTCCATTTTGTATTATTAAATTTAAATTCAATAATACCTTCTTTATTTCGAAAACTTGCTTTTTTTACTACTCCAGTTACAAAATTATCTTTCATTCCTTTTCCTCCTCATCTTTATAAACCTTTGTTTCCAATTCAGCCCATCGTACTGCAGCTGGAATTATCATTATATTTTTAATTTTGTCTTCCCGAGGTTTACTCATTAAATTATGAATAACAATGTCTCGATAATAGTCTAAAAGCTTATCTGCATCTTCTCTTTTCACCTCTCGTAGATAATGAGCCAATCGCCAAAATTTTAGATTATTCAGATTTTTATTGGCAGATTCCTTTAAAATATCTTTAAAGCCTAAAGTACTCTTCATAACTTTATGAAGTAATGATCTTCCTATCGGCTTTCCCTTTCTATTTTGCTTATTATCAATTAAGTCAACTAAAAATTCTTTTATAGTTTCAATTCTAGTAAATTCCTCCCAATTAAACACTTCACCAAATAATGAAACTCGATTCTTAAGTGGGATATTTTCACCTTCTTCAAGATAGTTCTTTGAATCTTCCAGTGCATCTTCAGTTAAACTTACTGCTTTTGCCACAGGGAATTTTGGTGGAAAAATGGCTACTCCAGCTGAAAATGATAGTCTTGGGTTTTCACAAGTATATTGATTAAAATCTTTTCGAAATAATTGAGTAAATTTTAATAATTGTGGCCATGCACCAATAATAAATGTATCATCTCCACCAGAGAAAACAACATATAAATCATTCTGCCAATCATTTTCCTTGATTATATTATTTAAGTATCCTTTAAAATATAAACTTAACATCTGACTAAGAGTAGTTACTCTTGCAATAGATTTTTGATCTCCAAACCCTTGAATAAAAACACTTCCAAGATTATCAACGTCCAATTTTAAGTAACCAAGCTTTTTATCTCCCTTTTTATTTCCTTGCTTTTCTATAATGCTATTATTAGCTAATTCATCAAATGTAATCTGTCTTTCATCCGATTCTGGAAGGATGAATGCTCCAAATTTATATCCATCAGAATTTTTAAGGAAATTTGTACAGTTTAATTTAAAGAGTCTTCCACTTAATTCTTTATTAACTTCTGATTCAAAATAAATTTTATATCCAAATTTGCTGAAGAGATAATTATAATCTTTCTTTTTAACACTATGATTTTCGCAAGGTATAATGTAGAGATATTTCGCAAAACGAAGTTTGTTTGTCAATTGTTTAAAACTATTGCAAAGTTCACATAGAGTCTCTGTTTCTTCTGCACTCTTTTTAACAAGATCCTTTGTATTACCACAACCTTCGCAATATCTTGTGCTTCCTTCATCTATTGGACCAAAAATTTCACCAAAATGTTTTGTTATACCTATTTCACTCCATTTTCTTTTTTTTAACTCGCCAACTTTATCACTGGCTCTTTTCCATATATCAGCGAAATTTTTCATCTCAGCTGGAGAAAACTCTACATTCCCCATTGCAAGATATATTTGCCCTCGATGAATTTTCATTAATATTTTTAGAATTTCTTCCCTTAATTTTTTAATCTCTTCTATTTTAGTCTGTGGAATTAATATATAAAAATTTCCACCTCCATTGTACAATAAATTACTTTCATCCAAATCCAATTCATCCAATATCTTTTCAATAACAATATCTGAAAGTAATTCTAAATATACAGACCGCCCCTTTAAAGATTTAGCTGCACCTTCCATTTGAATATTAAAAATAAAATCTTGAATACCTGATAAATCCCCTTTAATCAATACAAATTGATTTGAAGTACAAGACAAAATTTCGTCCATATCTTTATCAGAAATTTTTCCAAGTTTATGTTGTTCAGCCAGACATTTTGAAATTGCTAAAACCGTTTTCATATATTGAAAAAAAGAAATATCAGGATTCTTTTGTGAGCAAGAAACACTCCAAAAATATTTTTCAGTTAGATAATATAATTGAATTGCACTTTTTACCGATTTCATTTCCTCAATAAAGTTACCTACTAATTTATGTAATTTTTTAATAAAATCTTTCGAAACTACTTTCTCTGAAGGCCTTTTTGGAAATAATGAATTCAAACTTAATTGCTTTGGTAAATAATAATAACTCTGTCCCGCTTCAAACAGAGAAGAAAAAATAGACTTCAATGGTTGACATATACCCTGTCTATCAAGATTAATAAGCGATAAACTTTCTGCACTTTTTAAAATCTTACGATAAAAGTCAATCTTCTTATTAATAATATTAAGTTTGAAAAATTTATTTTCCTGAATAACTTGCTGATAGCACTGATCTATCTCATTGTTGGCAATAGTTTTAATATATTTATCTAAAACTATCAGCATAAGACCTAAATTCAAATCTTTGTCCATATAAATCCACCTCCAGATATAATGCTTAATAATATTTCTAAATTATTTAACTTATTTTTAAAACATTATAGATTGTTTTTTATTGGTATTTACCTATTATATATTTCGAGGTATTGTAACATTCCCCTTCTTTTAGTTCAATATTTTCACACATTTTTTAGTGAGTCTGAGTTCTCAAGACAAACAAAAAAGACCATTGACATTCTTACGCTGTCAATAGCCATTCATCTTTTTACTCAAAATTTCCGCCATCTGAATTCAATAATACTAAAGTACCTTGCCCATTATTAAATGCATAATGTTCTTCATCTCTACTGTAAATACACTTACAATTCCTTTATATGAATTATGTTTATTGTTACACTTCCCATTTAGTCAAGAAAACTCACACGAATAGGCCGAACATGTAGGGTTTCAATTCCTCAATAGGAATTATGTTCAGTGTTACATATTTGATATTTGAAGGACTTTGTGTAGTGACTATATTGTTTCAATTCCTCTACAGGAAGTATGTCTATTGTTACAGTGACGTGGCGATGGTGATTGAATCAGCAGATACGTTTCAATTCCTCTACAGGAAGTATGTCTATTGTTACAAGAAGTCAGGAAGTCTGGAAAGGTTTGGTTAATAACAAAGTTTCAATTCCTCTACAGGAAGTATGTCTATTGTTACAATAAAATCCAAGAACAGCATAGTAAGGTTGACGATGTTTCAATTCCTCTACAGGAAGTATGTCTATTGTTACCTACCCCTTACAAACCCTTGATACTACTGGGCTCAAAATCAACTTTCCACACCAGATTCATTTTCGACAATTTTCACCTACTTTCTACAATCTCCACAAGTAGCTTCACCCCTCACAAATGGCGTCATTTCAACGTTTATCACCATTCCCGCACCAGACGGGGGTTTTTGCCGTCTCACACTGGTATGGGTTTTTGCTATCACCTCTATATTAACACTTTCTACATTAATTTTAATTTTCCTTCTTCTTTCTAAATTTATTGTTCCCAAAAGTGACAAACAATAGTCAGCCAAATTATCTCAATTACTAACCTAATTTAAAAGTTCGTTCGTGAGCATCAAAAAAAGAGATAAGAATATCACAAGATAAACTCACCCCCTTTTTTCTTACCTCCATAGTAAAATCCCATACTGATAATCTTTTCCTCACAATTTGCACATATTGAATAGATAATAATACTATCCGCAGCGCAATCCATTAATCTCCTCAGCTTGAATTTTAACATTACAAAAGTTTTTTCATCTATCATGCACTCAAAAATACTATACTGCATCCTTTGACCATGATCTTTTAGAAGCTCATAGATACGCCTTCTTCTCTTATCATCTGTAATATCATAACAGATCACATACCGTTTCACTTTACCACCTGATCTGAAGAGGAATATATTCTTCCAATTCACCAGTTATGTATTTTGCTAACATTCTCGCTTGTATCTCGAATGCTCGCTGATAAGTTATTTGATAATTAAAAACAGGATGCTTCAATTCTGTTTTCTTTCTTTGTTCATAATGAGAAAGAAATTTCTTAAATGCAGGTTGTTTTAATTTTAGTTGACCAATTTCTTCAAAATCTTCTTCTGCAATAATACCTGAATTCAAGACATACAAAACCATCTGATCTACAATTAATGGTCTGAACTCTTCCATTAAATCCAATGCTAAAGAAGGTTTTCCATAGCGATCTTTATGAAGAAATCCAATGTAAGGATCCAACCCAACTACACGGCAATATCCTTCGATATCACGAGTTAACAGTGTATATCCCAAACTTAAGAGCGCATTGACTGGATCTTTTGGAGGTCTGCGATTTCTTTTTTTAAAGTGTATTTCTCCAGAAAGAAGTGAATCTATAGATTGGAAATACAATTTAGTTGCATAACCTTCCAATCCACGTAAAGAATCTATACTTTCTGAATCCTCAAGTTTCTTCAAAATATTTTTTAAGTTTTTAATTGCTTTAGCTGTTTCTTCATCTTTTTTAGCCTGGTTCCTTTTTTGCAGCAATACACGCATATTGTAAATCTTTCCTTTGATAAATTGGCAACTTAAGTTCTTACAAAACTCTTCATCCTCAGATAAAAGTATTTGCTTTTTTCGTAAGATACCATTCTTATTAGTGGATGGTATCAATGTCCCCTCGTACTTACCATAATAATTCAAGTAAACAACTTCAATGTTATTCTTTAAAAGCAAAGCGATAACTGGATGAGAAAGATTAACTCGTCCAAGCAACACTACTTTTCGAATCTTGATAATTGGAACCTCTTTAATAACTTTTTCTTCTTCTTTAATAATTAACCGATTATACTTCTTGCTTATCTCTACATCATTTGTAGTTATATAAAGCACCTCACGCTCATCTAAAACAGGCATAACCCTTCCTTTTCTATTCGCTTTCTTCTGATGAATTTGATCTACCTCTTCTGGTAAACACTGTTCTTTTAGACTGCAGCCCTCGCATTTTTGAGAATACTCTGTCTCAGGACACCTTGATTCTTCAATCATCTGACGTGCTTCACTAATAGCAGTCAAAGTCTGCGTTCTTAAAATTTCATCAAATTCTACCATTACTCTTTTTTTAGAACCATAGTAATATATGTATCCATAATCTACCGTTTGATTATAATTTTCTTCTATCAATAAAGCTTGAGCGCATAATTGTACTCGATGATTTAGCCAATCTCCCATTTTACCTCTTTTATATTCTACAGGAATATACTGTTCTCCATCCATTTCTAAAACATCAAACCGCGCTGCAATTCCAAGAATGTCTGATTTTAATGAAAAAGAAAAAATTTTGTTACCCTCAATATTGACTGAGCTTGTTTCACCGTCAATTCTTTTATGTTTGATCTGTCCATCAACCAAATAGTGATTCTCAGCCTCGATATGTTCAACTTCTCGATAATAAAAAAGCTTCTGGCAATACACAAAAGAATTTAACGCAGACGCTCCAATTATATCCATAAAAAATACCTCCTATTTACTAGATACTTCTAGTATTGGGAAGTTTGAGTGTTTTTAAACATAGAATTATGATTTTTAGGAGTCCTCTGTAGGAATTCTGTTTATTGTTACTGAGCAATTTACAGTTTGGGTTGATTTGAAAACATTAAAGTTTCAATTCCTCAATAGGAAGTATGTTTATTGTTACTGGTAAAGACTAGTGGATTCTTAACTAGTCTTTTTATTTTAGTTTCAATTCCTCTACAGGAAGTATGTCTATTGTTACGAGATTAAAAAAGGCTTAAGGAGTTTTCTTGGGAAGTTTCAATTCCTCTACAGGAAGTATGTCTATTGTTACTTCCGCGTTTGATGAAGTCTGCTGCCTCCTCGTCTTGTTTCAATTCCTCTACAGGAAGTATGTCTATTGTTACATAACACCCGCTGCGTGGTCGTGAGTTATTGTGTGTTTCAATTCCTCTACAGGAAGTATGTCTATTGTTACGGTTGGCTGAAGCTTTAGGGGGAGAAACTTTAGTAACAGTTTCAATTCCTCTACAGGAAGTATGTCTATTGTTACTCTACCCCTTACAAACCCTTGATACTACTGGGCTCAAAATCAACTTTCCACACCAGATTCATTTTCGACAATTTTCAACTACTTTCTACAATCTCCACAAATAGCTTCACCCCTCACAAATGGCGTCATTTCAACGTTTATCACCATTCCCGCACCAGACGGGGATTTTTGCCGTCTCACACTGGTATGGGTTTTTGCTATCATCTCTATATTAACACTTTCTACATTAAATTGAATTTTCCTCCCTCTCTTTAAACTTATTATTCCCAAAAGTTACAAACAATAGTCAGCCAAATTATTTCAGCTCAACTGATATTTTCTATTAACTAACACACCAAAAAAAGGGCAAAAAAACTCAATTCAAGAAAATGCAAAACAACCAATTCATCCCCTTCTTACACAAAATCATAGAAGAAAGAGATGGATTGTCTTTCAAGATAAAAACTATAATATTTTAATCGCTCATTGTAATTTTTGAACCTCATCATGAGATAAACCTGTAAATTCCATTACTTTTGAAATCCTCATCTTTGCTAATAGCATTTTCTTAGCGATTTCCCTCATCGCCTCTATTTTACCTTCTATTACACCTTCCTTCCGTCCTATCATTTTACCTTCCTTCCGTCCTATCTCAATACCTTCCACTCTACCTTTAAGTCGATAAGATGATACAAATTCCATGCACTTCTTTACCTCCTTTTTTTCAAATTCATTTTTTATTCTCATTTGAAAAAATTCTTCATCTTTCTCAGTAATAGGCAAATACGTCTCAAAAAATTTTATTAAAAAATCTGTCTTCATATCATCTAATCTCATTCTTGTCACCATTCGTAAAAACTCTAACTTCACTTTGATCTTCTCTTTCTCGGTCCAATCCATTTTGCTTATTAGTGCAGCTGCAACAGGGTTATTGCTTTTTATATACTTCTTCCAAGATTCTTTTCTTAACTGAATTTTTAAAAACTTGAACTCCAAAATTTTTAAAAATGGTAACTCTATTATAAAACTATCTGGTTCTATAACTTTTGTTTCATGAGAATAAATAACTATTGGAATGATTATACGTCTATGCTTTTTATACAACTCCATAAAATAATTATACATTCGTGAGTTATAGTTAACTTTTCTCTGTGCTTGACTTTCTACATGAATTAAAACTATTCCATCTTCGCCTTTTAATTTAGTTTCAACAAAAATATCTACATATTGCTTTTTTAATTTCTCATAATCTATAATTTCCTCTCTTAAAAACTTTACATAATTTTTGTCCATCACTCTAAATATTTCAGGAAAAAATAATTCTACAAACTCTACAAAAAAAGTTTCTAAAAGAGTTTTAAATAAAGCATCATGCGGTGTTACCTTTCCGTTATCCAAATCTGACATCCAATCACTCCTAGATACAATTTATTTAAATCTAAGGTGCTGAATATTTTGCTAAGCAGTAGGCTGATTTAATGCTTTAATAAGTTAATTAGGTAAATTTATATTTTTACAGGAAAGGTAATATTTTATATATTAATTTTATCATCAATTCCGTTAAATATCAAGACTTTTTTGACAAAATTATCTTTAACTCGTTAAATTTTTAATTATGTAAAACACTATAGATTTGCTACTTAGATCTTCACAACTAAAAAAATATAGTTCTTTACCAATGCAGGACAAATACTTAATCAAAAAGAATATTTAGATAGGCTCTAAAAGATCTATTGAAAGGTGGCAAAAGAAATGACTCTAGGAGAAAGATTAAAACAGGCTAGAAAACAAAAAGGCTTAACACTTGTACAAGTCGAAAACCTCACTAACGTTTCTCAATCATATCTATCAAAAATTGAACGTGGTCAAAGAAAAAAACCATCTTTAGAGCTTATCAGAAATTTAGCCAAATTATATAAAGTTGATTTAAATTGGGTGATTGAAGGTTTTAAAGAATATGGTATTAATGATGAAAATAAAAGAAGAAAAAAAGAAGCTATTGTCGAACAACTTAATTATGTATCTGAAAAAGACTTGGAGACTATTTTAGACATTATTAAAGTATTTGTTGATAAAAAGAAGGAATAGTTTAAAAAACACAAAAAATCCTTTGAGCCACCACCGCCCAAAGGATTCACACACACTTAATTTTTCAACTTCGGATCAAGAGCATCTCTAAGCCCATCACCCAAAAGATTAAAACCCAATACATTCAGCATAATCGCTAGTCCTGGAAAAGTTACCACCCAAGGTGCCAACTGTAAAGCAGAACGAGCATCACTTAACATAGCCCCCCACTCTGGTGTAGGTGGTTGTGCTCCTAAGCCTAAGAAACTCAAACCTGCTGCACTCAATATAGCAGAAGCAATACTCAATGTAGATTGGACAATAAGTGGGCCCATACTATTTGGCAAAAGGTGTCTCATAATAATCCTAAACTCTGTTGCACCAAGTGCTTTAGCTGCCTGTACATATTCACTTTCTTTAATTGATAATACAGAAGAACGAATGATCCGTGCAAATTGTGGAATATTTACAATACTAATCGCAATCATTGCATTTTGCAGATTAGGACCTAATATGGCAACAATAACTATCGCCAACAAGATATACGGAAACGCCAACAGGATATCAATAGCCCTCATTATCAAAAGATCTGCCAGTCCCCCAAAGTAACCTGCGATAACTCCCAACGTAACACCAAAGACCAGGGCCAGACTTATCGTTATAACCCCAATCAAGAGTGAATATCTTGCTCCATAAATTAGCCTACTCAAGATATCTCTTCCCAACTCATCTGTCCCTAAGAGATATTTCGCTGATGGTGTCTTATACCGTTGCAAAATATTTTGCTTGATTGGATCATGTGGTGCTATAAATGGTGCAAAAACGGCTGCAATGATGATCAATGCAATGATTGCCATCCCCACAATAGCCATCTTATTTTTCAAAATACGTTTCCAAATAGATTTCCAATAACTTTCTCCATACTCAACCACTACTTGCTCATCAGTTATATCAACATCATGAACTGCTGCTAATTTGCTACTCATTTCCTCCACACCCCTCTACTTTAACTATAATTAATCCTAGGATCGACGAACGAATATGTTAAATCTACAAATAAATTTATCAGAACAAAGATCATAGCTATCACTAAAACACTACCCTGTACAACTGGGAAATCCCGTGCCATGATTGCATCATATGATAATTTACCAATCCCGGGCCATGAAAATATCGTTTCTGTTAGAACCGCTCCACCCAAAAGACTTCCAAACTGTAAACCAATAACAGTAATAATAGGAATTAGTGCATTACGAAGAGCATGTTTATAAATTACAACCTTAGCATCCAAGCCTTTTGCATAAGCAGTACGGATAAAATCATGATGCAAAACTTCCAACATACTGGAACGAGTCATTCTTGCAATAATAGCCATCGGAATAGTACCCAAAGCGATACCTGGTAAAATTAAATGTGTTAGAACATCTTTAAGAGCTGTAAAATTCCCTGTCAGTACACTATCCATAACATATAAATTAGTAATTCGCTCTAACTCTACCCCAACAGTCAAACGCGCGGAAGGTGGTAACCATCCCAACTTAACACTAAATAACCAAATTAACATCAGACCTAACCAGAATATCGGCATAGAAACACCAAATAGTGCTACCACCATACTAGTATTATCAAAAAAAGAATTTTGCTTTGATGCTGCCAAAATTCCAACTGGTACTCCAATAAGAATAGCGAAAGTCATCGCAAAAATTGCCAATTCTGCAGTAGATGGGAATCGCTCACCAATCTCTTCACTCACAGAATGATTAGAAACAATTGATCTTCCTAAATCAAAACGCATTAATCGCTGAAAAAATTTAAAATATTGAACAAGAAGTGGTTCATTAAGACCTAGATCTTCTCTCAATTGATCTAACATCTCTGGAGTTCCTTTTTCGCCTAACATAATAACTGCAGGATCTCCTGGAACCATGTGTATCATCACAAAGATTAAAAATGATACTCCTAATAATATAGGGATCAGAAATAATAGTCGTTTTATTAGATAATTAATCATTTTTTATACCTCCAATTTACTTACAACTATAGGACAGAGATATGCATCATTAGTAAAATGTATGCGGTCAAGTGACCGCATACATTTTAATTTGTTTGATCTATTTTAGCCAAACTGAATTTAATTTTTCAATACCAAGTGGACTTGGAATATAATCCATAACATTATCTCTCAATCCCAAAGGAGGAGTAGAATGTACCAGGTTTACATTTGGAGCATCATTATGAGCAATAACCTGAGCTTCTTTATAAAGAGCTGCTCTTTCATCTTTATCAAAGGTTACCTGTGCTTGGGTCAACAATTCATGAAGTTCATCATTCTGATAGAGACTGCCTTTAGTATTATTTTTATCAAGCAATGTATAAAGGAAGTTATCTGGATCTCCATTATCTCCTGTCCAACCTGAGAGATAAGCTTCTGCTTCACCAGCACGTAATTTAGCAAGATAAGTACTCCAATCATAAGAAACAATTTCAGCCTCAATACCAACTTCAGCCAGGAACTGTTGAAGTGCCTGAGCAATCAGTTTTGGTTGTGGCATATATGGTCTTGGCACTGGCATTGCCCACAGTTTCATCTTAAATCCATTAGGGTAACCTGCTTCAGCTAAAAGCTGTTTTGCTTTCTTAGGATTATATTCATAATCTTGAATATCATCATTATGACCCCAAATAGATGGTGGTAAAGTATTTTTAGCAGGAATTGCTAAACCAGCGTAAAATGCATCAATGATTGTCTGCTTATCAATGGCATGGTTAATAGCCTGACGCACTTTAGGATTCTTGAATTGTTCAAATCTCTGGTTCATAAATAAATACCCAACGTTCATACTAGGACGTAATACCAGCTTTAATCCCTTTGCTTTTTTGAGGATCTGTACATCATTTGGATTAACCCCATCAATTAAGTGAACAGAACCAGCCTGTAATTCCATAAATCTCGCACCATTATCAGGAATGGAACGGAAAACGATCTTATCTAAGTAGGGTTTTTCACCCCAGTAATCTGGATTTGCTTCAACAATGATTCTATCACCTTTTACCCATTCAGCAAATTTAAATGCTCCTGTACCAACAGGATGTGTAAAATAATCTACTCCCCACTCTTGAATAGCAGTAGGACTGGAAATAGAAAATGCGGTCATAGCCAGATTAGATATAAAAGTTGCAAATTTTTGAGTTAATACAAATTGAACTGTGTAATCATCGATAGCGATTACATCTTGAATAACCCCTGGTGTACCATTAAACATATAAGAATAATATAAGAATTTTCCTTCTTCATGATATGGATGGTCTACTAATCTCCAACGATCAAAATTAAATTTAACAGCTTCAGCATTAAATAGAGTTCCATCCTGGAATTTAACATCTTTTCGTAATTTAAAAGTCCAGGTTAAGCCATCATCACTAACAACCCAGGAAGTTGCCAATGATGGGCGAACCTCAGTTTTCCCTGGCACAAACTCAACCAAAGTATCGAAAATCTGTAGAGCAACTTTATATGATTCACCATCTGTCTCACGAATAGGGTCTAAACCAACAGAGTCACCACCACGACCATAAATCAATGTTCCACCATACTTTGGTCCTTCAGCTAAGATAATTCCACTCAAAGCAAAAACCATAATTAACATTAAAACCGTAATTTTTTTCATCATCTCTTCTTCCTCCTCATTTACTCTGCTACGTTAATTGTACTCAAATTCTGTTTTTACGTGCTCCCTACTCTACTACACCACCCTTCTTAAAAATTCAAAATGTACGTGCACGAAAAACTAATGTTCATACTGTATTACTTTAGTATTAGACATCACTAAAGTAAATCCTTCTTTAAAATTTAAGTTTAAATATTATGCTTTTTCAGATAACTATAAAAGACACCCTGCAATAGGATGTCTTTATATAAATTAATTGCTTTATTCCCTAATATCATTCAAAATTTCATCAAATAATCTCGTAAACTCCTCCAGCTCACTCATCTTTATATTCAAAGCTGGCAATAATCTTACTACTGTAGTATTGGTCACGTTTAATAATAACTTTTTCTCAAAAGCAATTTCCTTTATTCGATTTGCATACTTTCCAACTTCTATCCCAATAATAAATCCTCTTCCTCGAATTTCCTTAATAATATCAGGATATTTAGTTTTAAACTTATTAAACTCAGCAAATAAATAACTAATTTTTTCCTTCATCTCATTACAAAATTCTTCTGAAACAATCTCTCTTACAGCGAATTCACCGACCGAACAGGCTAATGGATTACCACCGAAGGTACTCCCGTGATCTCCAGGTTGAAGCACATCTTCTAATTCTTCAGCTACCAACATCGCTCCTAATGGAATCCCTCCACCAAGTGCTTTTGCTGAAGTTACTATATGAGGAGTAAAGTTAAATTTCTCAAAGGCAAATAAATCCCCCGTTCTGCCCATCCCAGTTTGGATCTCGTCAACTATGATTAAGAAGTTATGCTTTTTAGAAAGCTGAACAAGTGCACCGATAAATTCCTGAGATACTTCCCAGATTCCACCTTCACCCTGAATGATTTCAACAAAAACGGCACAGGTTTTGTCACTTACTTTACTTTCAAGATCAGCAATATCATTAAAGTTAAAATAATCCACCCCTGGTAGAAGAGGTCGAAAATCATCTTGATATTTGCTTTGGCATGTTAGAGAAAGAGCGCCACAGGTTCTTCCATGGAAAGAGTTATGTGCTGACAATATCTGATATTTATCTTCACTAAATCTCTTTCCAAATTTTCGAGCCAACTTAATAGCTGCTTCATTCGCTTCAGTACCAGAATTTGCAAAAAAAACTTTTGAAGCAAAAGAATTTTCTACAAGTAATTTAGCTAAATTAACAACTGGTTCAGATGCAAAGTAATTTGAAAGGTGAATATATTTTTGGGATTGTTCGATGATTCTAGTTATTACTTCTTCATGTTTATGTCCAAATAGATTCACTGCTATTCCACTATACATATCCAAATACTTATCTCCATCACTAGTATAAAGATATGAGCCTTCTCCTTTTACTATATCTAAATTGATTCGGTTGTAGACGTTCAAAACATACTCTTTATCTTCTCTATACAAACTTCTCATAATATCACATCTTTCATAAAAATTACGATCTTAGATCCTCTAATATTTGAGTTTTATTTATAGTGTTGGCATCTTTTTCTTTAATAACCTTTGCAGGAGTGCCTGCAGCTACACTGTTTGGTGGAACATCTTTTGTCACCACAGATCCTGCTGCTACAACTGAACCTTTTCCGATTCGAACACCTTCTAAAATAACTGCATTCGCTCCAATCAAAACATCATCTTCGACAATTACAGGTGTCTTACTTGGTGGCTCTAGAACACCAGCGATAACTGCACCTGCACCAACATGGACATTCTTTCCAATAGTTCCTCTAGCCCCTACCACTGCATTCATATCTATCATTGTATTTTCGCCTATCTCTGCACCAATATTGATCACAGCACCCATCATGATTACAGCATTTTTCCCGATATATACCTTATCTCTTATGGTAGCGCCTGGCTCAATCCGGGCTTGTACATTTTTAATATCTAAGAGGGGAATTGCAGAATTTCTTCGATCATTCTCAATGTGATAATATTCGATTTGATCTTCATAATTTTCAAGAATCGAAACTGCTTTATCATATTCACCTATTACAATTCTAGAATCTCCACTTCCGAATACTTTAAGATCAGAAAAATCAATTTTATCTAATTCACCCTTAAGATAAAGTTTCACCGGTGTAGTCTTCTTTGCATCCTTTATGAATTTTGCTATTTTATATGGATCTGTCAAGTCAATATTAGAGATATTGTTCTTTTGCTCACTAATCATTCATTTATCAGTCCTTTCTAATCAAATCATCCATGGTATAAAATCCATGATCTTTCATGCTAATAAATTTAGCTGCCTTTAGCGCGCCCAGTGCAAATATGCTTTTTGATAGGGCTGAATGTTTTATTTCGATTATTTCATCTGTTCCAGCAAAAATAACCGTATGCTCTCCAGGGATTGTACCACCTCGGATTGCATGGATACCAATCTCATTTTCACTTCTTCTTTTCTTTTTTGTTTCTCTGCCAAAAACATATTCTTTTGCATGATTCAATTCTCCATTGATAGCATCGGCAATCATATATGCTGTACCACTTGGAGCATCAATCTTCTTATTATGATGTTTTTCAATAATTTCTATGTCAAAAGAATCATCTAAAACTGGTGCAGCTTTTTTAACCAGATCAATAAGTAAATTAATCCCCAAGGACATATTCGCTGAATAAAAGATCGGCATCTTCACCGCAGTCTTCTGCATATAGCTAATCTCATTAGGAGATAATCCTGTTGTTGCTATAACAAGCCCGATTTTTTTCTCAGAACCATACTTTAATAGTCCTGGCAATGAGTCAGGTTTTGAAAAATCGATAATAACATCTGCTGCTTCATTAATCTCAAATATATCTTGATATACGGGATAATCATTATCATATTTATCAAGATTATGATCAACACCCGCAACTATCATTAGAGTTTCATCTTTTTTGATCTCTTTAGAAAGAACCTGGCCCATTGTGCCATTACAACCATTAATAATCACCTTCAACATTAGGTCAACCCTCCAACGAAATATCTAATTCTTTCATTCTATCAATTAGTATATTCCGATTTTCTTCTAACATACTGGTTAATGGTAATCTTAAATCTCCCACATCCATTCCCATAAGATTCATCGCAGTTTTCACTGGGATCGGATTGTTTTCAATAAATAATGCATTGATGAAGCCATTCATTTTCAGTTGTAAATCTCTCGCTTCATTAACCTTACCTTCAAGATAATTCATAACCATCTCATGTGTTTCTTTAGGCAAAATATTTGCAACAACTGAAATAACTCCCTTGCCTCCCAATGATAATAAAGGAACAATCATATCATCATTACCTGAGTAAATATCAAAATCGTCCGAACATAATCTAGCAATTTCAGCTACCTGACTGATATTGCCACTAGCTTCTTTTACAGCACTAATATTTTTATGCTTAGATAATTCCAAAATAGTTTGAGGAAGTAGATTTAGACCTGTTCTACCTGGAACGTTATAAAGTATGATTGGTATATTTACACTTTCTGCAATAGAAAGATAATGTTCGACTAATCCTTTCTGGGTTGTTTTGTTATAATAAGGAGTAACAATTAATAATCCATCTACTCCAACTTTTTCAGCATATTTGCTTAATTCAATAGCATGATGAGTATTATTACTACCAGTTCCAGCGATAACCGGAATCCGTTTATTTGTACTATCAACCGTAAATTTAATCGTTTCTCTCCGTTCTTCCTCTGTCATCGTAGAAGATTCACCTGTTGTACCACAAATAATAATAGCATCTGTTCCTTTTTCAACATGCCAATCGATTAATTCACCCAATTTGTCATAATCGACACTGTTTTTCCTAAAAGGCGTAACTATAGCCACTCCAGAACCTGTAAATAAGGTCATTAATACTCCCCCATTCTTTAATTTTAAGATTTATTTATTTAAAATAGATTATTTTAGTAGCAATTCTGCTATTTGTACAGTATTGGTAGCTGCACCTTTTCTAATATTATCTGCTACTATCCACATATTAATTCCATTTTCCACACTGAAATCCCTTCTTATTCGCCCAACATATATTTCATCTGTTCCTTCTACATCGATTGCCATAGGGTAGATATTATTACAAACATCATCTTTTACTATAATACCTTCTGCTTTATTAAAAATATTATATATCTCAGAAAGCTCAAAAGTTTTTTCAAATTCTACATTCACAGATATACTATGACCATGTCTTACGGGAACTCTCACTGCAGTGGCGGTAATTCTCAAATTATCATCATGCAATATCTTTCTCGTTTCATTAATCATTTTTATCTCTTCTTTTGTATATCCATCTTCCACAAACACATCAATATGAGGAAGACAATTAAAAGCTATCGGATGAGGATATTTCTTGGGCTGATTCCCTTTCAATCCACTCTCTAAATCCTCTACACCTCCAACTCCTGAGCCTGAAACTGCCTGATAAGTCGAATAAATGATTCTTTTAATTTTAAATTGTTTATGCAAAAATTTTAACGGTACAACTACCTGGATTGTAGAACAATTTGGATTTGCAATAATCCCATTATTCCACTTAACATCCTCAGGATTTACCTCTGGCACAACTAACGGAACCTCTTTATCCATTCTCCAAGCACTACTATTATCAATTACGATAACTCCATTTGCTTTTGCTATTGGAGCAATTTTTTTGCTGATATCTCCCCCTGCTGAAAATAACGCTATATCTATATCCTTTTTAAATGAGTCTTCTTTTAACTCTTCAACAACATACTCTTTGCCAAGATATTTTATTACCTTACCTTTTGATTTTGCGGATGCAAATAAATACAGTTGATCTATGGGAAAGTTCCTTTCTTCTAAAACATTGAGAAACATTCTCCCAACCATTCCAGTGGCTCCAACAACAGCAACATTTACCTTTTTCACAATTACACCTCCAAAATTATAACTTTAATTCTTCCGCCAACATCGTTATTGCTTTTTCTTTATTTTCCTTATCTATTGTATAAGATATGCTAATTTCAGAAGTCGTTATTTGCTTAAATTCGATACAATTATCTGCAAATATTTTAAATACTTTTGCCGCAACCCCAGATTGATTTCGCATACCCATTCCTATTACTGATATTTTTGAAATATTCATATCTTTTGAAACTCCAATGACTGGCATATCCTGTTTTAATTTATCCAGTACCTCATCTATGATATATATATCATCTTTTGGAGCAGTAAAAGAAACATTTACTTGCCCCAAAAATGGTGCTGTCTGACTTATCATATCTACATTTACATCATTTTTTGCTAACTCTCCAAAAATTCTAGAGATATTTTTTGAATCATAAGGAATATGATTAATAGTAGTCATTACAATATCGTCACTTACACTAATTCCTGTGATTACTTTCTCTTCCATTGATTCATCTAACTCCTTTATATAGGTTCCAGGTATATCTTCTGTACTCAATGCAACATAAATAGGCACTCTAAATTTATATCCGATCTCAACTGCCCTAGGTTCCATTACTCCAGCTCCTAAACTTGCCATTTCCATCATCTCTTCATAACTAATATATTCTAACTTTTTTGCTTCTGGGTAAACCCGGGGATCCACTGCATAAACTCCATCAACATCTGTATATATTTCGCATGATGAATTAAGCTTAGCCGCAATTGCAACTGCAGTAGTATCTGAACCTCCCCTTCCTAAAGTAGTTATATCGCCACTTTCATTTATACCCTGAAAACCTGCTACAACTACAATTTTACCTTCATTTAAATAACTCTTAACATTATCAATATCTATCTTAGTTATACGGCTTTTTGTATGAAAACCCTCTGTTTTAATCCCTGCTTGAAATCCTGTTAACGATATCGAAGAATATCCATGTTCTTCAAGAGCAATTGATAGTAAAGCAATTGAAACCTGCTCTCCAGTGGATATAAGCATATCCATCTCTCTCTTAGATGGATATGATGAAATCGTTTTGGCCATTTCAATAAGGGTATTCGTTGTTTTACCCATCGCAGAAACTATAACCACTATGTCATTACCTTTTTCTCTTTCTTTAACAACTCTTTTTGCTACCAGTTTGATCTTATCTACAGTTGCTACTGAAGTTCCTCCATATTTCTGCACAATTACCGCCAAAACTATCACCCACCTTGTATATTAGCTTATCATGAACTGGCAAAATTAATCCTTAGTTAATAATTAATTTATGCGAGTTTCACCAATTATTCTACATTAATTCCACTTTTCCTTCTTCTAAGTCAAAAAAATACCTGGTTATAATTAACTAGGTATTAAAAAAACACCCAAACAATCTACCCCCTCGTAGACCATCCAGGTGTTATCTGCGCTTTAAAATTAACTTTACTTTAATATTAACTTGTTATTAAAATAATATGGCTTCCTATGTCGTTTATTGTAACAAAAAAATCGGATTAAGTCAATATCTTTGGTAATTTTCAGAATATTAAATTATTAACTTTCTAAAAAATAATCTAACCAAAACGAAAAACTTCAAGCTGAATCTCCCCTTTCTCCAAAAATAATTTTTTTCATCTCCTTTCGAGTAATCCCTTTAAATAAAACTAACAGTAAAAAATAGCTTACTACACCTATTAAAACTATCCCTGTCACCTGATACGCACGAGCCAATTTACCCCATTTAAAACCCCAATTTATCAAATAAAGTACCCCTCCCATACCTAGCGAAGCCATGATAGAAGGCATAATTATTTTCCTTAATTTTTTAAATCCTGTTTGTCTCTTTAGATCACGTAAATTACCACACAAGCTGATTAAATACCCAAATACAGTACCCAAAGCAGCTCCGCGAATCCCGAAGATAGGTGTTAAAGAATAATTAATTACCCCATTAAAAATGCCACCAATAAAAAGATTCCTAGCTGGTAGATAAGTATTCCCTAAACCCTGAATTATTCCTGTAATCACCGTCTGTAAAGAAATTAATGGCACAGTCCAGCATAAAACTTGCAATGGTAAAATTGCTTTATCTGTTCTAAACAGAAGCCAACTTAATGGCTCTGCCAGCAAAAATAAACCTATAGAAGCAGGAAAACTAACAATAGCTCCCCATTTTACAGCTTCTCCAATTCTATAATAGGTTAGTTTTTTCGAGGTAAGATTGCTTTTCGCAATAGCAGGGATTAGATTAACTGCAAGAGCTGTGGCAATAATCGTCGGGAAAATGACCAATGAATTTGCCATTCCAAACCCTCCGTAAATTGCTCTAACCTCTGCTTTCAAATATCCAATCATCTCTAATCTTCTAGGGATAATCAACCCATCCAAAAACTGCATCAAAGATATAGCTAATGCTCCTAAAGTAACAGGAAGAGCAAATTTCATCA
Source organism: Halanaerobiales bacterium (assembly GCA_023128035.1). The sequence continues at coordinate 24,514 of JAGMES010000007.1, forward strand.
CCCTTCCCACCAAATGTAGTTGAATCCACTTGCCATTCTTTTTTGGAACTAATCCTGATCGTCGTCCATAGATATAGAAACCTATTAAAACTATCAAACCTGCCAATCCACCGATACCAGAACCTATAGTAACTCCTGATGCTCCAATAGCAGGGCCAGCCCCGATCAACAAACTAACCAAAACAAGCCCTGAAGCCACACGGACCAACTGTTCAACAAACTGTGAAACCGCAGTAGGAGTCATCTGCTCCAAACCCTGGAAATATCCTCGAAAAACTGCCAGAATTGCCCCAATTAAGATCGCTGGGCCAATTCCAATTAATGAAGGATAAACATCTATATCCCCTAATAAGCCACCAGCGAGCATTTTAGCTCCAAGCATAAAACTTCCAGCTAAAAAAAGACCGAAGAAAGCATTAAAAGTCAACATTGTCGTAAAAATTCCAGTATTAGTCTTTCCTTTCGTCATACTCTCAGTAGCCGAAAGATGCGAGATAGCAACAGGAATTCCCGAGACAAACAAAACTAAAATAGGTGTATATAAAGAATATGCCCTTGTATATAAACCAAACCCTTCATCTCCAATAATCCGGGCGAGAACAAACTTAAACAAAACGCCGACTAGCTTAATGGAAAAGCCGCTTACTGCGAGGATCAACGTTCCCTTCATCAAACTCTGCTTTTTCACAGTCAGCCCCCCCTACGTTCTTGGCCCGGCTAAAATTATTCCCATTCCTCCATTAATTTTATACCCAATTGAGCCAGTTCATTAGCAGCATTAGGTTTAGCATAATCTTTCATCTGCTCTTTTATTTTTTTCAACCGTTCTGGATGTCCCATCAACGATTGCACCAGAACTTTTAAGGTATATTTCCTTGAGGTCTTTACAGCTAATCCATGATTTAAAAGAAAATCTACATTCTCTTCTTCCTGTCCTGGAATAAAGAAAGGAATCACTATCGGAATCTGTTTTAAAAGTGCTTCAGTTGTAGTCAAACCTCCTGGTTTACTGATTAAAATATCAGACATTGACATCAATTCAGATACATGACGAGTAAAACCTAAAACACGCACTTTATCATCATAGCCTCTTAAACGTACAGCAGATTCTAATTTTTCCTTCAAAGTTTTATTCCTACCAGCTACTGCAACAACTTGAAAATCTCCTTCAATATCTGCTATTTCACAGAGGCAATCTTTCATATTACCTGCTCCAAAACTCCCAGCCATCAAAAGAATTGTAAATTTATCCTCTAGCTTTAGCATCTGCCTAATCACATTGAGGTCTTTGCATTTCATAAAATCAGGATTTACTGGAATTCCAAATGGATAAACTTTATTAAAGCTGACCCCCTCTTCAGCTAACAAATATTTCATTTCATCAGCACCAACTACATAAGCATCAACACCATTTTGAGTCCAGGTAGAATGAGTCGTGTAGTCAGTCAAAACAGCTATCACTGGAACATTGATCATACCTGTTTCTTTTAATCGTGCAACTGCAATCAAAGGAAATGGGTGAGTTCCTACAATTAAACTTGGATTGTGTTCTTCAATTAATTGTTTAAGCCGTCTTTTTAGCAATATATTAATCAAAGTTGCATGTTCGTGATCCATATAAGGACTATCAGCTAATTTATATAATCTACCAAAAGCTTTCGGTGTATATTTGGCAGAGCTTTCATAACCATCGGAAATAATCTTATCCAAAAGAGGACTAACTGCTTTTATTCCGTCAACAATTAAGGCTTTACATCCAATTTCTTCAAAAGCATGCGATATAGCATTGGCAGCACTATGATGTCCACCACCAGTTGAGGCTGAAAGAATCATCACTTTTTGCATTTATTTTCACTCCTTTTTAGCTTACCCTCACTTTAATAACAATTCTCCAATTATATATAAAACCCTTTCTCCAATAACCCAAATTTTCAAAAATAAGATAAACAAATAAAAAAGACCATTCTTCTATAAGTAGAATGGCCTTTTCGTATATAATTTAAACTTAATTCAATCCAATCTCAATAGCTTTTTTATTCAACTCCAGAATCTTCTCTCTTCCTGCTGGCACTATCTCAGCTAAAGCATTGAAAACATCCTCTTTTGAAATATCTGTTAACTTTTGAAGCAATACACCCATAACTACCATATTAGCGCTCTTAACATTACCCAATTCCATAGCAAGATCATTTGCTGGAACCTGAATTACTTCACAATTTGGCAGTTCAGGAACGTCCTTGATTATAGAAGAGTTAACAATAATGAGTCCACCATCTTTAACATCTGAAACAAATTTATCTAATGATGGTTGATTCATCGCAACCAAAATATCTGGACGATTTACGAGTGGGGAAGCAATCTCCTCATCTGAAATAATAACAGAACAATTTGCTGTTCCTCCACGCATCTCAGGGCCATATGAAGGAATCCATGTAACTTGCTTATCAATAAGCATTCCAGCATAGGCTAAAACTTTTCCCATAAACAATAATCCCTGACCTCCAAAGCCAGCAAAGAGCATTCTAGTCTCCATCTTAAGACCCCCTTCCTATTTTAATCCCAGGTTTTCAATTCGCCTAAAGAATAATATGGTACCATATTTTCCTGAAGCCAATTAATCGAATCCCGTGGAGACAGACCCCAGTTAGTTGGGCAAGTAGATAATAAACTTACAAAACTAAATCCTTTACCCGCTAATTGAGTCTCAAAAGCTTTTTTAATATATTTCTTCGCTTGAATAATATTTTTCGGAGAATCTACTACCCCAGAAGCAATATATGCTGAACCATCTACTTGTGCCAAAATCTTTGGCATATCCAATGGGAAACCAGCCTTTTCAATAGAACGGCCTTTTGGCGAAGTACTGGTTTTTTGATTTGGTAAAGTTGTTGGAGCCATCTGCCCACCAGTCATACCATATATCGCATTATTAACAAAGAAAACTGTAATTAACTCACCACGAGCAGCAGAATGCAAAGCTTCTGCACTACCTATAGAAGCAAGATCTCCATCACCCTGATAAGTGAAAACAACCCGATTAGGCAAAGAACGCTTAATTCCAGTTGCAACTGCACTGGCTCTTCCGTGAGCCGCCCCTGCCATATCACAATTAAAATAACGTTCACAAAACCCTGCACAACCAACAGGGGTAACCCCTATAGTTTTTCCTAAAAGATCCATCTCTTCCATTACTTCTGCAATCAACCTATGAATGATTCCATGAGTACAGCCAGGACAATAATGGGTCCGGGCATCGGTCAAGCCTTTGGTCTTTGCAAAAACTTTCTTCATCCTCTGTTCCCTCCCCGTTTACTTCTGCTCTAAACCAAATTTTAGTTTAACCTGTTCCAACAGTTCCTCAGGTGTTGGTACCATACCACCCTGACGACCATAGAATTCCACTGGAACTCTACCATTTATTGTTAATCGAACATCTTCCACCATCTGCCCTAAACTTAACTCAACAGTAAGATACCCTTTAACATCTTTATTAAAAGCATCAACCGGGAAAGGCCAGAGAGTAATCGGACGAATTAAACCCAATTTAATTCCTTCTTTACGAGCCATCTGTACAGTAGTCTTAGCAACACGACCACACAGTCCAAAACCAACCAGCAAATATTCAGCGTCTTCAGTCATATAATCTTCCCAGCGTTGTTCTTTCTCTTCAATTACTTTATATTTAGCATCTAAGTGTTGTATGAAATTTTCAAATTTTTCTGGATCTAGATAGTAACTGGTCACAATATTGCGTTGTCCATCCCTAACTTCTGAGCCAGTAACAGCCCAATCTTTGGCAGGTAATTCTCTCTTTTCGCGAGCATTGAACTCAACAATCTCCATCATCTGACCCAAAACTCCATCAGTCAAAACTATAACAGGATTCCGATAAAGATCAGCCAAATCAAAAGCAGCCTGTGTTATATTTACCGCTTCTTGAACAGTGGAAGGAGCAAGAACAATAGTCTTATAATCACCATGTCCGCCACCTTTAACAGCCTGGAAATAATCTCCTTGAGCAGGTTGCAAGCCACCTAAACCAGGACCACTACGTTGAACATTAATTATAACACATGGCAGTTCATTAGCAGAAATATATGAAATACCTTCCTGTTTTAAACTCATCCCTGGACTAGAAGTAGCTGTCATAGTTCTTACACCTGCAGCAGCAGCACCATAAACCATATTAATTGCACTGACTTCACTCTCAGCCTGAACAAACTCTCCACCAGCTTCTGGTAATCTCCAGGAAAGATATTCAATCACTTCACTGGCTGGAGTAATCGGATACCCAAAATACGTTTGACAACCAGCCTGCACAGCAGCTTCAGCAATGGCCTCATTGCCTTTCATCAATCGCTTTTTGCCCATTACATGTTTCCTCCTTTACTTATATACCTCAATGGCGACATCAGGACAGATCAAAGCACACATCTTACAACCAATACACTTACTCTCATCCAGAAGAATCGCTGGATAATAGCCCTGACTATTTGTATTCTCATCTACACCTATTGCATTTTTCGGGCACTCATCTAAACATAACATACATCCTTTACATACTTCACGATTCACTTGAATCTTAGCCACATCGGTCACCTCCCTGATTTAAATAACTAATTATAACTATCAGAATCTTTTGAATCAACTCATTTTACAAACAACCTAATATACATTCCACAATTAGATGCAAAATACCTTCCTATTTTCTGATATTGTGACAAAATATGAAGATGAAATTTTCCTATAAAATTTGTGCAAACGTTTTCGCAATTTTGCAGGAAACTATTCCTTCAATGTAGAATAGTTTCTGAAAACCAAGAATACATCACAAGGAGGCATTATAATGAAAAATAGTAACAAAATTCCGCACGTCGCTTATTTCTGTATGGAATATGGTTTACATGAAGAATTTCACTTATATTCTGGAGGTTTAGGGATCCTTGCTGGAGATCATATGAAAGCATCTCATGATTTAAATCTTCCTCTTGTTGGGGTTGGTTTACTTTGGAGACAGGGATATACACGTCAAATGATCGGAGAAGATGGTCAGCCTTATGATTCATATCCAATTTATGATTATGACTTTTTAAAAGATACCGGAGTTACTGTAAAAGTTAAAATTCGCAATGAAGAAGTCGCAGCAAAAGTTTGGAAAGTTGATAAGTATAAAAATGCTCCTTTATACTTATTAGATACCTTCATCCCCGAAAATAAACATATGTGGATTACTGGTCAACTCTACGGTGGGGTTGGTGAAGTGCGGATTGCTCAGGAGATGATTCTTGGAATCGGTGGTGTCCGGGCTCTCCGTAAATTGGGCATTGATGTAGATGTTTACCACTTTAACGAAGGTCATGCCGCTTTAGCAGGTATCGAGCTAATTCATGAAAAAATGGAAAAAGATTTTACCTTTAAAGAAGCCTGGGCTAAAACCCGTGAAGAAATTGTCTTTACCACCCATACGCCAATTCTAGCAGGAAACGAATCCCATTCCTTAGAAGCTTTAATGTACATGGGTGCTAACAATGGGTTAACCATAGAGCAGATGGTTCAATTAGGGGATGCGCCTTTTGGTATGACTATCGCTGGGTTACGTCTTTCTAGAATCGCCAATGGTGTAGCTCAACTTCATGGTAAAACTTCCAAAAACATGTGGAAAGATGTAAAAGGATCTTCAACGATTATTGCCATCACCAATGGTGTTCATCGAAATACCTGGGTAGATCCACGGATTCAAGCAAACCTGGATAATGATGAGACACTTTGGAATGCCCACATGGAGATTAAAAAAGAATGTATTGAATTTATTAAAGAACGGACTAATATACAGTTAGATGCAGATAAACTCCTCATAGGCTTTGCCCGTCGTGCAGCACCATACAAGCGGAGTGATCTTATCTTTAAAGACCTTGACATTATCGAACCATACTTAAAGGATGGAAAAATTCAGATCGTCTTCTCCGGTAAGGCTCATCCACTTGATATAGCTGGCAAAGGAATCGTCGCCAATCTAGTTAAAATGATGAAAAAATATCCAAATAGTGTTGTCTTTTTAGAAAACTATGACATCTCTATCGGTCGGATGCTAACCCGGGGAACTGATGTCTGGTTAAATAACCCACGTCGTCCTTTAGAAGCATCCGGCACATCTGGGATGAAAGCTGCTATGAATGGTATCCTAAACCTCTCCACTTTAGATGGTTGGTGGCCAGAAGCATGTGAACATGGTGTGAACGGCTGGCAATTAGGTGACTGTTATGAAGGCCCAAATGCGGATGAACATGACCTGAAGTCTCTGTATAAAGTTCTCCTAGAAGAAGTTGTCCCTACATATTATAAAAACCGGGATAAATGGATTCAAATGATGCGGGCCAGCGTCAATTCAACCTATGAAAAATTCTCTGCAGCTAGAATGCTTAACGAATACTATAATCTGATGTATAGTAAAAAGTAAATCGTCTTAATTTTTGGTAAGAGCAGCTCCACAAGCCTAAATGGAACTGCTCTTTTCATATTAACAAGAAAGTTAGGGTGAAATAATTTTATTCACATTAGCTCTATTTTCAAAGAACCAAAAAAGCGCACTTTGATATTTTTTTGCGACATTTTTCTTCGCAATAGAATAACAAAATTCAATATTAAGCAATAATGCAATCATTGTAACACTCCAAATCGCATCCAGTTCAATTTGGGTTAGAGTGATAATACGAGTATATCCTTTCATTAGGAAACCTAGATAACTTAGCCATTCATATAATTTTTCATTATTAAAATCTTCTTCAAGCAATAAATTAATAAAACTATAGCAAAGGTCATATAACCTAATACCATAAGCCGCTAGATCAAAATCTAAAATCCCTGATACTCTTTCACCTTCAAATAATATATTATATAAATGCAAATCTCTGTGGATTAACTGATGTGGCATTATATTATATTTGGATTGTATGTTTTCTTGTATATCTTTAACAATATTATTAAGACGTCTAATCTCTGTGCTGCTTGAATGCATTTTAATCCTTGGATAAAGCCAGTATAAAAGATGATCAATCAAGTGGAACTTAGGAAAACTTTTCTCATAATTACATCTTCTAAGTCCGTTATGAAGTTTTCCAATGGTAATTCCTAAAGAATAAATCCGTTTTTCAACTTTACATGATGAATTATCATAGATAAATTCTCCAGGCAAATAAGGATACAAACAAAAAAAATTATCATCTCGTTTTATATAATATTCATTTTGTAAAGTCAATATCGGAACAGGAACGGGAAGACCATACCTATCAAGTTTTGAAACTAATTTACATTCTGATATAATCTTTTTTACATCCTCTTTCTGTTTCAGAACATATTTATCTCCAGTATCTAATTGAATCAGATGTGACTTTTCAGCATATGAGCATAATTTATTTATCAATATAATTTTTTTTATTCCCCAATGTTTTAATAACATCGATGAGTTTATCATAAAATCACCCCTAAAAGAAATATAAAAAAGCTGTTAGTTAGAAAAATTTAACAGCTTTTTTACTACCCCTCTCTGCCATTTTCTTCTAATAATATATTATCTAAAATCCTTTCATACTCATCTATTACAGAATTTAAACTATGCCGCTTATTAACTTTATCGAAAGCATTTTCTACAATTTCCTTTCTCTTACTTTGATTTTTCTCATCAATAAGTTCTTCTATAGTCATAACCCCATCTTTAATTTTTCCAAGAGAATATAATTTACCTATAACGTTATCTTCGATCAAATCCCTAACTCCTCCTACGTCAGTAGAAACAACAGGACACTTGCATGCCATAGCTTCCAAAAAAATCATTGGAAGTGATTCATTACACGAAGTAGAAACTAAACATCCGCCAGAACTCGATGCTAAAGAATAAAATTGTGGCATTTTTTCATAAGATATACTCTTAAAAAAGGTGAAATTCTCAGTCATATCATTAACTTTTATAAATTTTTGCATAGAGTGCTTTAAATCTTTATGATAATGCTCATCACCAATGATAAAAAAATGTATGTTTTTTCTTTTATGAAGAAGATTTTTGCCTATTTTTAAAAATTCCATTGGATTTTTTTCCTTTTCCAATCTCCCAATCCACAGTAATATTTTTTTCCTGATAAACCGCTGATAACTTTTTCTCAATTCCTTAGTAGATATTTTTCTAAACAAACTTGTATCAATTGGATTAGGTAATACAAAAATTTTTTTGTCTTCTTGACTAAATTTTTCAACCAACCTCTTATTAAAGTATGACGGAACTATAATTGCTGAAATTCGATGGTGATTAAGTTGGCTATAGAAATTATCTATTTCTGATAAAGAAGAAACGTGAGTTTCAAAAATTATTTTACCTGCAACTTTAAAGCGATCTATTATCGAAAAAAAATCTGGATAATCAATGATAGTAATAAAATCAAATTTCTTTTCCAATAGAGCACCTACATCTTCCATACCAACAGTGATATAGGAGTAATTTTCAAAGTATTCGGCTCCTAAACCGTAAAATTTTGAAAAAAGCACTTCACTCTCAATACCTAGTTTTTTCATAACCTTTATTTTATTCAATATCGAAGTCTCAACTCCGCCTAATCCACAATAGGGATATACATATAAATGTTTCATCTTCTCACTCCTATAAACCCCTAACTAATTCTCGAAAGATTCGAATAAAAATCTTAAATTGTTGCCGTACAGGATTTAATATATTCATCTCTTTTCTGATATCCATTAATTGATCATTACTCGTTTTCTTATTTTGTACAAATAACTCAGCTCTCTTTCTAACTAACATATCAAATTTTTCTATAACAAATTTAAACTTTCCACCTCTTTTTTTAAGCATCTGATATTCTTTAAAACCTTGCGATAAAGTCAACCAATCAAAAGAATTTTCAAGGTTTAATACTGTTAACAAGACAATAATTTCTTGATGTTTTTGAAAAAATATTTTATTGCTCTGTAACGTTTTTTCACGATGTTCACTCAAAATAACATGTTCCTGATGAATACTTTCAATCTCAGATTCATAGCGAAATTTAATTCCACTTTTGTAAAGTCGATATCCCAGTTCCCAATCTTCTTCTCTAGGTAACTCTTCATCAAACCCTCCAACATTCAGTAGATTTTCCTTTCGAATAGATGCATTTCCAGTTCCGAAAAAAAGCCATGGAAATGCAAATCCTTTCAAATTCGGGCCATATTCATCCACAACCTCTCCAAGGAATCCTTTACTCCATGACGGAATATAACTATAACGTTTTATATCTTTCAAATCTTTCATTGATAAGATTTTCGTACCATCATTATATTTAAAATTTATCATTTTCAACTTTTTCTGAAAAAGTGGGGTTTTATTTCTCGCTTCTTCAAATTCATATTTCTGTGACTTAGTAAACTTAGAAAAATAAATTGCAAAAACTTTTCTCCAACTAAATAAACCACATAAACCAATATTCTTATCAATATTATGATGTTTCATATGCCCACTTATAAAGTTTGTAGGAACAATAAAATCACTGTCTGAAAAGATGATCACCTGCCCACGAGAGTTTTTAATCCCAATATTTCGGGCAGCTCCCGCTCCCTTATTTGATTCATTTCTCAGTATTTTCAGAGAATAGTTAACCTGGAGAGACATAAGCATCTCAAATGAATCATCTGTAGACCCATCATCTATAACGATAACTTCAAATTTATCTTTAGAAAAATCTTGTTGATTAAAAGATAGCAAACTTAACCTTAGTAAATCTTTTCTATTAAAAGTTGGGATAATCACACTAGCTATAATCTGACTCATCTCCTCCCTCCTTACTTTCTTAGGTACTCTGTAAGCCTATCACAGAACCACCAAAATCGTAATCATTCACCGTATAGTTCTGGGCTTTTAATTTATTCGCTCCTTCTGCTGATAATTCAGAGGCTAAATAATGTATTTGAAAAATACCATTATCATGTATAGCAGAGATCATCATATGAAGTTTATAATTTTCATCAATTAATGCACCAGCCCTGTATATTTTTTTTGCTCCAACCATACCTAGATCTAATACTCGATGAGGTAATGACCATTCCTCAGATAATCCTGTCTTTGAATACATAAACCACAGACCATCATTATATCTAGGAAACCAACACCAATAATACCCGTCAAAATACCGTACAATGGGATGGAATGCAGATTGTCTTTCTCCATAATCTTTGGGATCATAAATGATAGATCTTTTTGCCCATTTTTTACCATTACTACTTTCTGCTCGACATAACCGAATAGGTTCAGACCAATCTGATTTTAAATTATCGTAAAACATTTCAAATTTTCTTGTATGTCTATTCCACAAAACAGAAGGCGCCCGAAGAAAGTCATATTCCCATTTATTTCCGTCATCTCTTGATCGCATTATTGGATTCCCTTTTATATCATCCCGCCAGTCTATTCCGTTATTTGATAAACCCAGAGCTATTTGACAACCTGATGAACTACCCGAAGGTTGATACCAGGTCCACCATTTAGGATTCAATTCAGGAACATATAACAAACAAAAATCTGCCAAATGTTTATTTTTCCATGAGATATTTTTGTTTCTATAAATAACTGGATTATCCCATAAGTCATCAGACCAATTTATCAAATCAGTTTTTAAACTATGAACTAAACACATATTTTCATATTTATAAGGATTTTCTGGAGTATAAACCATTAAGATTTCATCTTGTCTATTAGGAAAAGGAATTAAATCTGGATGAACTCTACCTTTCCCCCCATATCCATCAAGATGAAGATCTTTTTTAATAACAGTAAATTTTTTTCCAAACGCAAAGTCATTTATAAATAAACTATCTCCAACTGACTCATTTAAATGTTTTTTCATAGAATGTCAGCTCCCTATAAGCATCTTAGTCATCACAAAAGCTGTTCAAGAAGCTTTTCATACTCCTGAACCATCTTTACATCAGAATACTTATTTGCAAAAAAAAGTTTATTCCAGTCTCCGATTTTTTGCCTAGCTTCTTTATTTTCAATTAATTTCCCAAGATAATTAGCAAAGATTTCATTACTATAATCATTAATAATATATCCACATTCTCCATTTAAAATATTTTTATCATAAGTCACAACACCTACATTTGTTGTAACTACAGGAATACCCATTTTTAATGCCTCAACAATCGCTAAACCAAAGCCTTCAATATAGGATGGAAAAACAAATATATCATATATCTGAAGAATATCTGCGACTTTTTCAATAAATCCGGGAAAAATTATATTTTTTAAGTTATATTTTTCAATAATCTGTTCTAGCTTGTTATAATATTTTACATTATAAATAAAATCACCTGGAATAACGAAATATAAATTATCAAATCTCTCATTTAATATCCTTGCAACTTCAATAATTCTTTCAATCCCTTTCTCTCTCGCTAACCGGCCTAAGTTACCAATAACGATAGCTTTATCAGGAATTCCAAGTTTTTTTCTCATGTATGCTTTTTTTATAGTAGTCTGAAATTTGGCTTCACTGATCCCATTTTCAATTATAATCATTTTCTCTTTCAAACCAGGAAATTGAAAAAAATTAGTCATGAAATCGTACACAAGTTTTGAAACACAGATTATTTTTGAACTTTTCTTTAAAATCTCAATATATTTTTTTTTACTTTCTCGATATAATTTTGTGTACATTCCATGAACAATTTCGATTGTTTTGACACCTACATTTTGAGCGGCAAAATGCGCAGAAGGACAAAAGTTACAATATACTATATCTATGCCGTAATCTGAGATTATTCGCTCTAAACTTTTAATTTGTTCTCCTTCTGTCTTTCCATAATACCTAACATAATTTATAGCATGTTCCTGCAACAACTTTTCCTTACCAGAATCAAGCAAAGTCGCGACAGAAACTTTATATTTACTCTTATCTAAATTCAATGCTAAATTTAAAATAATCTCTTGGGCGCCTCCTAACCCTTTTCCGTAACTAACAAACATCACGTTTTTTTTTCTATTATATTCTACAAAATAAACTTCATGCCCCATGTTTTCCCCCTTTATGCACTGCCTCATAAAACTCTTTATCCTCTTCCATCCAGAACTCTAATCCTGCCTTTTTTAAAGTCTCCAAAATCTCTATTCTATACTGAGCATAATCTGTGTATCTCTTAGATAATGAGCATAAAGGATGGTCTATATGCGTACCTGTTGCATTATCAATCTGACCAATAATATATCCTTTTTGTTGAGCTCTAAAACAATAGATTCCATCTTCTGCACACATTACATGAGGAAAAGGCCCCAAATCCAAGTACGTATCTAAAGTAAAAGCCATATTACATCCACCAATATTAACCTTTCTAATAATAATACCATTTATTTTGTTTTCAGGAGAAAAACCTCCCCTTCTACCATCCTCCACAAGTTCACCAAAAACTGCTACTTGCAATATAGATTTAGGTATTTGCTCTAACGCTTTCACCAAAGCAGACAACCATCTGTGATTATAGACCATATCATTATCACTACGAATAAGGTATTTTCCCTTTGCCTGTTCTATACCCCGATTCATTGCAAATCCAGCTCCATTATTTTTTTTCAAAAGAATCAACTTATGAATGATATTTTTCTTTTTTAATGTAGTTACATATTCGACTGTTCCGTCTGTAGAATCGTTATCTACTACAATAATTTCATAAGGATTATACACAGTCTTTTTTAGAATAGATTGAATACATAATTTTGTATAACTGAGGCGATCTCTTGTAATTATAATGATACTGGCTAGTTTTTTATTCATTTTTTTCCTCACCTTTTATCCATTTGTCATCAAACAATTGACAACTCTTTTTATGAATTTTTTCACGTTTTTGAAAACTTATAGGTGAACCCTGAAAATGATGAATTATAGTAACAGGGCAATAAACTACCCTATATCCAAGGCGTCTAGCACGAAAAGAATAATCTGTTTCTTCTGCATACATAAAAAATCTCTCATCAAAAAAACCAATCTTTTCAATATACTTTCTTTTTATCAAATAACAAGCCCCACATACATCAATACAGTCGCAAATTTGATTGAATTTGTCAGCAGTATCTTTTTCACCAGTTCCACGAAGGATAGCATGCCCATCTTTTTCAACAACACCTGCATGAAGAATCACTCCCTGTAGATTAACCTGTTTATTACCCACAACTGCTATCTGTTCATCAATTTCAGCACACTGAACCATCTTTTTTAGCCAACCTGGAACCACCACAGTATCCGGATTTAAAAAAAGAACATATTTACCCTTTCCCTCTCTAATTCCTTGATTCCATGCTTTCGCACATCCTACGTTTTTTGAGTTAAATATGATCTTTATATTTTTTTTATTTAACTTTTCTAGATATGCCCTACTACCATCACAACTTAAATTATCAATAATGATCAAATGATAGGGGTAATGGGTAGATTGACGAATACTTTGGATACACTTTTGTAAAAATAAACGAGTATTATAATTAACAATAACTATATCTACATAATCATCCATAATTGTTACCCTCACTAATCTTTCGTGTTACATCTAAAATCAAGCTCTGATCCCGTAAAATAACTTGAAGTTTTTCCATCTGTTTTATCATCTCACTAACACGATCATTCCAATCTTCTCCAACAATTGCTTTCTTTCTTTTATTCTTTTCCCTCCATGAGTCATGTTTTAAAACTTTCTCTAACAAAAATACAAATTCATCATAACTTTTTGCAATATTTACTACATCACTAAACTGAGAGATTTCAGGTAAATCTACACTGACAATAGGCTTACCTGAAGCAAGATACTCATAAACTTTTACTGGATTTGTAGCTAAAGTAAGTTGAGTCATTTTAAATGGAATAATTGCAATATCAAAATACTGTATATATTTGGGTAACTCTTGATAGGGCTTTTCTCCTAAAAAGTAAATATTTTTATTTTGAGATAACGAATCTATATCTACAGTATGCTGACCAATTAACACGAATGAATAATTATTTAATCTTTTCGCAGCATACTCTATAAGCTCTAAATCAAACCATTCAGCAATAGCACCATAATAACCTATAATGGGTTTTGGAATATTTATTATATCTTTCGGTATTTCAAGTTTTTTTTGAGGTTTAAAATGTTCACTCTCTACGCCATTGGGAATGAGGATAGTATTTTTGTTATATTTTTTCATTTTCTGTTCAAGTAATTTTGAACTTGCAAAGATGAGGTCTGCATTCTTAGCTAAATCTTCTTCCCTCCTACTTAAATCCGGGCAAAATCTCTTTAAATCAGAAAAATCCTCATAAGCATCCATACAATCATAGATTAAATAATGACGATTAAAATTTGATAATATAGTTTGCCAGTAAGGAACCTCAAGCAAAAGTATTGGATTTTCAATATTTAATTTCTTTAATACTGTATAGATCGAAGAAATAATTTTATGACTACTCATCAAATTAGATAAATGATAATAAACTATTCCTCGGCCATCAGGAGAAAATGAGTAGATTTTTTCATCAATTTTCTCTAACTTTCCCCCTGGATGACACATGTTACTGATATAAAGTATTTTATATCCAATTTTAGACAAACGACTACAAAGTTGTTGTGGACGTTGATACCGATAATTCCATGGAATAACTCCAAAAACTACAATATCCTTACTTTCTTTTCTCGTACAAGCACCTGCTAGTACGTCTTTCCATCTATTTTCAAAGAGATATTGACTTTCTCTGAAATATAAATTTCTTGTATTTCGTTCATTGAATTTTTTTTTATTTAAACTCCCTTCATGGTAATGAAGTATCTTAGCATTAGGACAATATACAATACGATAACCCTTTTCTAACATACGCAAAGAGAGATCTGTCTCCTCAAAGTAGAAAAAATAATTTTCATCAAAAGCTCCAACTTTATTCAAAGCTTTACGACGAATCAAGTAACATGCTCCGCTAACACTATAACAATCTTCTACTTTATCATATAGACCTAACCTATCTTTTTCATGCCATCCTCTAGGAGAACATATCGAATCAAGCTGAGTAACTCCTGCACCCACAATTTGATTTTTTTTGTTTACCAGTTTGGGACCTACAACTCCGATTTTATCATCCGTTTTTGCAGTCTCAATCATTTCTGTTAACCAACCTTTGCTCATCCTAAGATCTGTATTTAAAACAGCAACAAATTCACCATTCCCTGCCATAATACCTTGATTACAAGCTGTGGCATAACCATAATTTTTTTTATTCTCAATTAAAGTTATCTTCAATAACTTACGAAGATAACTAATACTTCCATCCATACTCCCATTATCAACAACAATAATATTATGTGGATATATAGTATTGATTCGAATAGATTCAATACATTCTTTTAAATAAGAGAGAGTGTTATAATTAATAATTACAAGATCCACAGATTTATCGCTTTCCTGATGGTTATTTAATATTGATATATTCTTAATATCACTAGAAGAATTCAAATTTTCTTTGAAGACAGTTGTTTGAAACATCTTCAGTTCCATTCCCAAAGCAATTAATTGAGCGTTTTTTAAAATTGAATTTTTATAAATAAAATTACGTAAAATTTTTAAAATTTTAAAAGGAATCTCCTGAATACGAAAGTGAAAATATACTAAAACAGTTTTACCTGGAATAAAATATTGAGGATAGGCTAAAACTATTTCTTCCTCTACAATAATTAATTTTTTATTCTTCATTATAACTCGAATAAAATTTAAGTCTAGATCAATCAAATCATCAATAATAACTAAATCTATTAAATTATATCTGTCGTTAAAATATTCTTCTAAATTTATTTCTTTATTTATATGCTTAATAGAAATTTCTTTTTGAGAAGGAAAAAATATATTGGAATATAAAAAGATATTAATATGACAAAATGAGTGATAAATTCTTTTTAACTGATCAAAAAGAGATTCTAAGTTTTCTTTCGTTGAATTTTTTCCATAAATTAATATATTTAAAGATTTATCAACCGTCTCCATTTGTTTTTTCCTCCTATTCAAAATTCATAAAGAAACAATGATCTTAATCTTCTTCCTAAGTTACGTTCCCATTTCTTGTAATTGCTTTTTTTCATTAGGAGATAGAATTATTTTTTTAGCAGCCTTAATTTGTTCATTACTAACTTTAAGATTAAGAAAATTAATAATCCTATTTATTTCTCGCTTTGATTTTGCAACTACATTGTCGTAGCTTAATTCCATTCTAAGCAAATTAGGATATTTCTCAAAAAAATTAGAAATTCTTTTTTGATATATTTTAGCCAAATTAATACCGGTTTCAATTTCCATATTTTCTCGTTGTCTAAGCGATTGCGCTATCGCCAAAGAATCACGATAACAAACAATAAAGTAAGGATTGAATAAAAACGGCATATATAACTCAATCGTCAAACTTGTTCTTGGATC
Source organism: Halanaerobiales bacterium (assembly GCA_023128035.1). The sequence continues at coordinate 40,973 of JAGMES010000007.1, forward strand.
TTTCCAACCCCAAATTTCCGATGTTCTTTTTTCAAACAATTCTCTAATTCTTTCTTTAAATCTTTCTTTTTGTACCAAGATAACTTCTTTGTCTGGTGGGTTTTGCCAATTTCCTCCGACAGTTCGCAAAATATCTCTATTTAGAGAAAGAAATTCTAAATCTTCAAAATGACCTTTTGGATTTCCGCGTCCTCCCCCTAATAATTTTTTTCCCATATCGACACCAAGTTTCGTTAAAATACCAGCAGTCATCGAAGTACCACTTCTATGCATTCCTAAAACCACAATAACTTTTTGGTTTTTATCCACAATTTTACACTCCTTGATTTCCCATATTATATTAAGTTTATGATTATTATATGCTATAGTTATATGCAATGTGTTATAATTAGTTTTCATTAAAAGACCTATTTAATATTTTTCTACTCAAAATGTGAATCAATTTTTCAAGACGGATTACATAGGTATGATCCTGAAGTGTCCTTCGATAAGCCTCTAAAGAATTTTTTTTTCGTTCTTGTTCATTTCTTAAATAATTATTAATTTTTAATTTTAAATCATTTAAATTAGAATAATGAACTATTTCTTCATTTAATTCGTAGTATTTACCTAAATTTTCGCGCCATGAAATTAGTTGAAATGATTGGCAGGCAGCAATATCAAATGTGCGATTATTAGGTGTATTTGCGGGTAAAAAAGTTGGATTATAATTGATATCATTGTTGGATCGTTGGATGTTCAAAACAATTTTTGCCCCATTATAGTATTTTACTACCTCAGTTGGGGGAATCGTTTCATTTATAATATTCGATTTTAGCCTGTTATAATTTTTCAATCGTTCCCACCATTGACCGATAATTATGAATTTTTTATTGAGAAGAAAAGGAGTCATTTGATCGAATAATTCTAATCTGATTGGTAATGCACTTCCTATAAAACAGATATCATATTTATATTTCTTAGCTACAGGCATTGGATAATAAAGAGTAGGATTAACACCTAAAGGAAGATGAATGCAATTTTTTTTGTTCTTACGATAAAAAAGTACACAACTTGATTCTTGAGTAATCACAAAATCATAAGAACTAGCCATTTTTATATGGCGACTTATATTATGGGGATCATCAACTACCCACACACCGATGGGTACGTTAAATTTTTTTAATTGATTCAAAAAATGTTGAGATATAGTTCCTCTAAAAGCAATTATAACTTCAGGCTTAAATTTATTAACTTTCTCATAAAGATTTTGTATAGGCTCATTTTCAGAAAGAAAGGTCTCGAAAGAAAAATACTTATTATTCTTTTCAATTTTTCGAAACCCATCAATAATATTCGGATCAAGATATGAAAGTGATTTTATACCTGAAGATATATAAAACAATCTCATTTTGACACCTCTTTGTTATTTTGTTTTAATATCTGAGTATCTAACTTCTTAATTAATCCACGTAATCGCACATAATACGTATGATCAAGTAGGGTTCTTTTATATGCCTGTTCTGCAATTTCATTTCGTAATTGTTCGTTTGTTAAATAATAATTGATTTTTTGAATCAAATCTTTTAGATTATTATAACTAACAATTTCCTTATTCAAATCATAATATTTTTTCAGATCCCTTCGATGAGTAATGAGCTGAAATGCCTTGCATGCACCGATATCAAATGTCCGATTATTAGGTGTATAAGCCGGAATATTTTCAGGATTGCGATTAACATCATTGTTATCACGATGTACATTAAGAACAATTTTAGATCTATTATAATATCTTGTTACCTCCAGAGGTTCCATTATTTCAAGACGAAAATGAGACTTTATTTCTTGATAATGTTTTAGTTTATACCAACCATTCCCGATAATAATAATTTTTTTTCCATGAAGTGACGGTATTAAGCTGTTAAAAAATCCAACTCTTCCAGGCCATGCATTACCAACAAAACAAATATCATACTCATAACTAGTCTCCATAGGATAATAATTATTGATATTTACTGCTAATGGACAATGAATACTTGGTGTATCTCTTTTTTTTCTATAAAACAATAAACAACTAGATTCCTGAGTAATGATAAAGTTATAATACTTTACTTTCTGCTCATAATTACTTAAGCTATAAGGATCATTAACTACCCACAAACCAATAGGTACTCCAAAAGTTTTTAACGTTTCTGTGATGGGATGAGCATCGTGACCGAAAACAACTATAATGCTTGGTTTAAATTTTTTCGTTTTTTCCATTAAACTCTGAATAGGTTCTTTTTCAGTAAAAAAAGTTTCTACAGAAAAACCCTCTAAATCATTTTCTAATTCTCTAAAAGCACTAACAATGCTTGGATTTAGATCAGATAAAGTTTTTTTTCCAGAAGAAACATATAGTAAGTTCATTTTTTCCTCCTTTGTTAAAATAATAAAAACCCAATTTGTCACTCAACAATTATATAACCAGATTCTGAAGTAGATGACGTTTTTAATTTATAGCCTAAGTTTTTTAGACGTCTTTCAAAATTTTGAAAACCTCCTGGCTTAACTTTATAATTTTTAATATAATAAGAAAGATTCTTACGAATTTCATCAATTTGATGACCATTATTGACTACAAGATATTCATCATTCCAAGCCACAAGATATCCCAGATTTTTCACTGCTATAGAAAAAGCCCTATCATTAGGAAATAAAAAATCATTTAAACCAAAGTTTTCCCATCTAATTCCTGCATCCCATATTTTTCTTCGAAAGATTGAAGGTGTCATTATATTATATTTAGCTACATAAATTGTATTATTAGTATTATCATTCATCTTACTCGCTGGCTTGACATCTGAAACTTCTCCAAGTTCCGTTTGTGGAAATGGTGAATACAATGATAGTAAACCCAAATTACTAAATTTTTCAAAGGTATTAAGCATTTTTTGATCCCAACCAGGTTTATATGTGAGATCATTCTCAGAAATGTGTAAAAACGGAGCACTTGCAAAATTTAGTCCTCTATTTATTGCTAAGCCTCCACCAATATTCTTGTTTAACAGGATTGGATAACAGTTGTCATAATTTCTACAAATCCTTTTAATAATTTCTTGACACCCATCTTTAGAATTGTTGTCAACAATAAATAGCTCAAAAGGCACAGTAATAGTTTTAAGATAAGAGTTGATAGTATTTCTCAATAAATGCCAACGGTTCCAACTCACCAATACAGTAGATATAAGAGGCTTTTTTCGTTTTATCACTCTTTACACCTCCAGATTCATCTTTCCATTTCATCATCGGATAATATGATTCGCCCACAAAAAGTATTTTAGTCGCACTCTCGTGCCATATATATTATGTAGCAAACAAAAAAAAGTTCAACAAAATAAAACCATTCACCTCTAATGAGGTGAATGGTTTTATTTTACAACATATTTAAAACTTCTTGTACTGATTCTTGAATGGATAGTTTTGTCGTATCAATAATCAAATCTGGATTCTCAGGTTCCTCATATGGTGAAGAGATACCTGTAAAGTTCTTTAACTCTCCACTCATTGCCTTTTTATACAAACCCTTTGGATCTCTATTAATACAAGTTGCTAAATCTGCCTTTACATAAACTTCAATAAAATTATCTTCACCCACCTTTTTTCTAGCAAATTCTCTCATGCTCCTATATGGTGATATAAAAGATACTAGAGTTATTAGTCCAGCATCTTTAAATAAAGCAGCAACTTCGCCAATCCTTCTTATATTTTCCACACGATCATCTTTAGAAAAACCCAAATCTGAGTTTAACCCACATCTAATATTATCTCCATCTAATCTATAAACTAGTTTTTTTATTTTTATCAATTCTTTTTCGACTTCAACTGCTATTGTAGATTTACCTGATCCTGAAAGTCCTGTAAACCAAATTACCAAACCTGTTTGATTTAATAATCTACATCTGTCTTCGTAGGCCACTTTTCCTTCATGCCAGATAACATTTGATTTTATTTCTGAACTTTCTTCTTTCAATATTAAACTTTGTTCATGTTGGTCTTCTAATGATTCTTGTATTATTCCACCACCTGCTATATTATACTGATCTATGATTACAAATCTACTGGTTTCAATAATTTCGTGGGCCAGATCAAAAGCAATCGCCTTTTCCAATTGTAAAATACATTCTGCTACATCATTCTTATCAATTTTACCCTTATTTATGGGATTTAAAGTCGATGCATCTATTATTCTGATTATCTTTTCAATCTTCACTCGAACTTTTGTAGTACCTAATTTTAGATAAAATAATTTCCCTTCTTCCATTGGTTCTTTACCTAACCAAAAAATATTTGCTCTTATTCTTGATGTCACGTTTGGTTTAGGCTGATCTGATCTAGTTGCAATTTCTCCTCTTGTAATATAAATCTGTTCTTTTAAAGTAAATCCTGTTGCAAATCCTGCACTTACCATCTCCTGCTTTTTCTGACTAAAGCCTTCAATTGTTTGAATCACACTTCTTTTCCCCGATGGATAGAAACAGACTTCATCTCCCACATTAATTGTACCTGATCCTACAGAACCAGCGACAATTCTTCTGTTATCGTCAAACATTGTAAATTTATAAACACCTTGTACAGACATCCGAAACGGTAAATCTTTAGGAAATGACACTGCTGCAAAACCATCTAATACTTCTATTACAGATGGGCCTTGATACCATTTCATATTTTCTGATTGTCTTACAATATTATCTCCATTCATTCCGCTAACCGGTAAAAAGGCCGCTGGATTTATACTTATTTGCTCCAAAAATTTTTTACATTCCTGAACAATTTTATGATAATTTTTTTTATCATAACCAACTAAATCCATCTTATTTATTAATACAGCAACTTGCTTTATTCCAAGCATCGATAACATATAGCAATGTCTTTTCGTATTCTCCTGTACTCCTTCCTTGCCATCTATCACTAATAAAGCAGCCTCTGCTCTTGATGCACCAGTTACCATGTTCTTCAAAAATTCAATGTGACCTGGAACATCAATGAGTATATAATCACGTTTCTTTGTTTTAAAGAAACATCGTGCTGAATCAATAGTTATACCCTGTAACTGTTCTTCTTTTAGTGCATCCAATAAAAAAGCGTATTCAAAGGGTTTTGAATTTCTTCTACAATTCTCTCTAACCTGATCTAATTTGCCCTTTGGCAAAGAATGGGTATCTGCTAGAAGTCTCCCAATAATCGTGCTTTTTCCATGGTCAACATGACCTGCTATAACTACATTCATATCTTCTCGGTTTGGATCGACATTCATCTTTTTTCTCCCCTTTACATATATCCATCTTTTCTTAGTTTTTCTAACCCACCACCATCTTCTTTATCTTGAGCTCTTCCAGACCTTTCTGCAATATTAGCAAACTGGCCTGTTTTTAATTCATCTATTATTTCATCAACATTTTTAGCTGTTGATTTCACTGGATTTGTACAAGGTGCGCAACCTAATGAGCGATATCTAGTTCCATCTCCCTGATCAAAATATAGAGATACTACTGGAATGTTTTCCTGTTTAATATATTCCCAAATATTTAACTCTGTCCAATCTAATAATGGATGAATCCTTACATGCGTACCAGGTGCAAAATCCGTCTTATATTGGTTCCAAAATTCTGGAGGTTGATCTTCTAAATCCCAATAATTACTCTGATCTCTAGGTGAGAAATATCTCTCTTTTGATCGACTTCCCTCTTCATCTGCTCTTATACCAACAATAACTCCTGTAAAAGGCTCTGCGTTTTTATCTAATTCATATTCTGCAGTTTCATGATTTAAGCGATATCTAGGCCAGGTTCCGTTAAGAGTATTTTTTAAAGCTTTTGTCTTTAATTTTCTACAACACTCTATCCTTGAAATATTACCATCAGGATAAGTCTCTTTATTTTTTAAAGCATTTACGTTCTGACCATATATCATATCTAACTTCCAATCTAATGCTAAGCTATCTCGATGTTTTATCATCTCAGGTATTTTATAACTTGTATCTATATGAATCATAGGAATCGGAACATGACCAAAAAAAGCCTTCCTAGCAAGCCATAATAATACTGTGCTATCCTTACCTATTGACCATAGCATACATAAGTTTCTAAACTCACTATAGGCTTCTCTAAAAATATGAATACTCCGACTCTCCAAACGTTCTAAATGATTCATACTTTTTTCCTCCTATCTCAAAAGTTACACCAATTGCGATTTTCTTTATACCACTGGATAGTTTTTTTTATTCCTTCGAAAAAATTGTATTTTGGAGACCAGCCTAATTCTTTTCTAATTTTTGATGAATCAATAGCATATCTTCGGTCATGACCTAGGCGATCTTTTACAAAGCAAATTTTCGATTTAGATTCACTTAGTTCTTGCAAAATAATATTAGCAATTTCTAAATTGGTCATTTCATTATTTGAACCTATATTATAAACTTCCCCCACTTTTCCAGAATGAAGTACTAAATCTATTCCATGACAATGGTCGGTCACATGAATCCAATCTCTTATATTGAAACCATCACCATATATGGGTAAGTCCTTGTTTTCTAAAGTATTTGTAATCAATACTGGAATTAATTTTTCTGGAAACTGATAAGGTCCATAATTATTTGAACACCTAGTTATATTTATCGGAGTTCCATAAGTTTTATAAAAAGCCCTAACTAATAAATCTGCACTAGCTTTGCTTGCTGAATAAGGATTATTTGGCGCAAGAGGAGTTTCTTCAGTAAATAAATCCGTTGGACCAAGAGAGCCATATACTTCATCTGTCGAAATTTGTACAAATTTTTTAATCTCATATTTTCTAGCAGCATCCAATAAGATTTGAGTTCCTAAAACATTAGTTTTAATAAATAGTCCAGAATTATGAATACTTCTATCAACATGAGATTCAGCAGCAAAGTTCACAATATAATCAACTCCATCTCCAACTATCTGATTTACTAATTCAGAATCTGTGATATCTCCTTTTATAAATTGATAATTTGATCTGGTTTCAATATCACAAAGATTTTCTAAGTTACCAGCATAAGTCAGGTTATCTAGATTGATAAAAAAATAATCAGAATATTTATTTATCATATAATGGAAAAAATTAGAACCAATAAATCCAGCTCCCCCTGTTACAAGAATCTTTTTTGCTATTCCTCTCCTATCCATCTTTATCGCTCCAATCATTGGAATTCTCTTTATCATTTTTGGAAGGCAGTTTTACTTTTTCCCAAATTTTTTCGTGCAAATAATAAAAAATCGTTTTAGATATAGTCTCGAATATTGCAAAGCTGCCAGCTATTTTTAATTCCCCACTTAAAAAATATATTATTACAACAGATGTTATTGACGCAGTTAATCTCCAGGTTATTGTTTTAAAGAGAGTTTTTGAAATACCCACGACTAATACCCCCTAATGAAGGTACAAACACTTTTTTTATTATATGTAATATATATATATCATGTGATTAAGAAAATTTTTGCTGTTTAAAATACTTTTTATCGGTTAAATTAATCAATATACATATTAAGAATAAAAGAGAGGTTCTTTATGCAAATCGTACATGCACTTGTTGAAAGTGGCGAAGGAAAGAAAGTTACTGATCTTTTGAAAACTCTAGGTGTGGATATTGAAGATTATAAATTGATAAGCTCTCCTGACGGTGATCTGGTAATAATCAATCTTTTATATGGTAATATGGATATACTGATAGATAATTTACGAGAACATTTTACTTTTGAATCTAAGGATACTCGAAGTTTAATTATTTTCACTCCCGACACAGTGATTCCGCGAAATGAAAAAAAGGTTAAAAAGCACTCATTCCGAGCAACCAGAGAGTCACTAATAACCTTTGCTAAAGAAAATTCTTCTTTAAATTCACAGTTTTTTGCTCTTGTTATTCTTTCTTCTATGATAGCTGCATTAGGACTTATTTTAGATAATGTTGCAGTATTGGTAGGCGGAATGGTAATTGCTCCAGCTTTAGGGCCAATTCTCGGAACGTCTATCGGAATAGTGCTTGGAAATTATAAGCTAATGCAGCGAGGTATCGTTGCAGAATTCTTTGCAATGTTAATTGCAATCACAATAGGTTTTCTCTTTGGAGTAGTAGTGCCAAATGTAGAAATGACAAAAGCTTTAGAAGTCAGAATGATTCCAACTATAGCTGATTTAATCATTGCAGGGGCTGCTGGGGCTGCTGGAGCATACTCACTTTTGGCAAAAGGAAACCAATCCCAATTAGTCGGAGTAATGGTCGCAGCATCTTTAGTTCCAGTTATGAGCACAATTGGAATCGGTATTTCTATGGGAAATACGACAATGATTAACGGAGCACTCCTTTTGCTGATTAGCAACTTTATTGCATTATTGTTAGCGGTAATTATAACGCTTTATCTCAAAGGTTTAAAACCCCAGATCTGGCACGAAAATCGTGCTGATAAATTAATAAAACGCAGTCTGTTCATTACACTCTTAGTAGTAATTTTATTAAGTATTCCTCTAGGTTTTATAACCTATGAGGAATTTGGTGTAAAAAAACCTCAAGAAAAAATTGAGAATATTGTTCAGGATGCTTTTGAGAGACAAAAAAACTTTAAACTTTCCTCCCTCTCATTAAAGGATAAAGATATCAATATCTTTTTTTATTCTACAAAACCTGCTTTAGAAGAAGATTTTCTCGAATTAAAACGTGAAATCCGAAACCAGATTAATGAAGAATACCAGATTATTTATGAGATTGTTTTTACTCAGAAAATCAACCACTAGAAAATCAAGAGCTATTTGCTGAATTTTGTAAACAATCTTTTAATGCAAATCTCCAATCTCGCATAGCTAGGTTATACGTTTTTTCAAAATTAAAATTCTCCATAACAGTATACTGAGGTCTTTTTACAATATCGCCATACTCTTCTGTAGTAATTGGTTTTATGGTACTATCTAATTCCTTCATGTGAAAAATTGCTTTGGCAAACTCAAACCAAGAACAAGAGCCTTTATTGGAGATATGATATATACCATAAAAAGGATATTGAATAACCTCTTTTATGGCAACGGCTAAATCCCTAGCATAGGTGGGTGTTCCAATCTGATCTCTGATAACTGTAATTTTATGTCTTTCCTTCGCCAATTCTAGCATCACTTTTACAAAATTACGACCATATTCACTGAATATCCAGGACGTGCGGAGAATATAAAATTTTTGCAATAATGATTGAATAATTTCTTCTCCAGCAAGTTTTGATTTACCATAAATATTTAAAGGATTTAAGGTGTCAAACTCAATATAAGGCTCTTGTTTCGACCCATCAAATACATAATCGGTACTAATATACACAACTTTTGCATTCACTTCTAGAGCAGCAATAGCAATATTTCTTGTTCCTAACGCATTTACCAAAAAAGCTTTATTAGGATTCAACTCACATCCTTTTACATCTGTATAAGCTCCAGCATGAATAATTACTTCAGGCTTTAATCTCTTAATCTTTTTTAAAGTAGTTAATGGATCAGTAAAATCCAACATAGTTCTTCCCCATGCATAAACATTTTCATCTTGAAAAACTTCACTCAAGGTTCTTCCTAACTGTCCGTCAGCACCAGAAATCAATATTTTACCCATCTTTCCGATCCCAATCGTACGGAATATCATTATCATGAGGATCAACCCGATATTCATCTGGATCATCATAGTCATATTTTTGAGTAGGAATATTAATAACAATCGCTTCACCCTCGCTAATACACTTAAAACCATGATATACATTTGGAGGTATCTGAAGCAAAATTGGATTAAATTCACCCATGAAAAACTCATTTACTTCTTTATAGGTTGATGAATCTTCACGTTCATCATATAATACGACTTTCATCATCCCTTTTATAATAACAAAATGATCAAATTGTTTTTTATGATAATGCCAGGCTTTAACAACTCCAGAATAAGCTGTTGTCATATAGATTTGCCCAAATCGAATAAATAATTCATCATCTTCCCTTAAAATTTCTATTAATCGTCCACGTTCATCTGGAATCGTCTTGAGATTTTTGATTTTAACCCCTTCTATCATCCTTCACTCCTCCTCTTAAGATATGATTCACGGGCCAGCACTGTTGCATTAAATAAACTTTCAAATATCCCTGCATCAGTCCAAAATCCTTCTAAATAATATGCTTTTAGCGCGTTTTGTAGAATAAATGAATTATTAATATCTGTAATTTCTAACTCTCCTCTATCAGAAGGTTTTAAGGTTTTGATAATATCAAATACTTCATGATGATACATATAAATTCCAGTTACAATCCAATTACTTTTTGGGTTCTCTGGTTTTTCTACAATTTGAATAATCTTTTGATTCTGAACTTCTGCCACACCAAATCGTTCTGGTTCAGAAACCTGTTTCAAAAAAACTCCTGCTTTAACCTTTGATTTTTCAAAATCCTTAACCGCAATTTTCAAATCCTCTTGAATAATGTTATCACCCAGTAAAACGATCACTTTTTCTCCATTAGCAAAATCTTCTGCTAAACTTAACGCATGAGCAATTCCTCCAGCTTCATCCTGATATTTATAAGTGAAATTTGCTCCAAATTTCTTACCACTGCCTAACAATTGAAATAGTTCTCCCGTGCTTTCCCCACCAAGCACAATCAATATATCTGTAATTCCAGCTTTACAAAGAGTCTCTATTGGATAAAAGATCATCGGTTTATTATATATAGGGAGAAGATGTTTGTTGATTACTTTTGTTAAAGGATAAAGTCTGGATCCAGTACCCCCCGCTAAAATTATCCCTTTCATATTCTTCCTCCTAATCTTCCTCCATTTGATACTTACCATATTTATAATATGATTTATGATTGTAGAGGGTTCGTTTCAATTTAAGTAACAATTATATTTATATAGCATATTATATTGCAAATAATGTAGAGAAAAAAATCATGGAACTTCAATATTCAATCATTAAAAGGGAGGAGTACCCATTCCTTATTATAGTTTTGTAATTGTATGTTATAACAATTGGGAAATAACTAAACAAGCTATTGTTACTTTAATTGAATCATTAAGTAATGTTCATATAGAAAAAGGCCTTGAACAACTAAAAACAAACTATCAAAATAACCCCATTGAATTTATTTTTCTTAATTTGAATCAAAACATCGGGTTTCCTGTAAGCATAAATTTTGGACTAGCGAAATGTAGAGGTGAGATCATAGCTACTCTAAACAACGACTTAATATTTCCACCAAATTGGTTTGATGGATTAATCAACACATTGGAAAATAATAAAGAGATTGGAGTTGCTGTACCACACTTATCTTATAGTTCAGGACCTCAGAATGTAGGCGTTAGATTTAATGAACCGATAGAAATTTTTAATTTTTCTAAAAATTTTATTACCTTAATGAACATTATCGATAAAGCACTATGCTATTCTCATCATATATCCTCTCTTGTAATCAAGTAGGAGGAGGATCTTTCCTACCTCCTCTCTTCTTGTCATTAGAGAAAATATGATATGTATCATCTAGTAGTGACAGGGATCTTCTACAGGTTTAGGAATTTTTATAAATCCTTTAACTACTAGTTGCCCAATAACCTTCTTATAACCTAACTTTTCGCATTTATCACTAACTGGTTCTGCCAATTCAAAATCTCTATATACTGCTTTTACTATAACTTCAGGAACACCTCTATAATAAAAATTCAAGTCCATTTCCTCAATAAATTCTATGCAAAAAGCAACTCGATGCATTAGGTTATCAACTGAGAAATAGTGTAGTATAATTTTGATTTTACCTACTATAACAGCTTTTGTACCAAGCATTTTCGTTTTAATCTTCTCAACAATGATCTTAGAATCATATATTTCGATGATAGAAGAAGTTTCACATGGCAGAGAGAAATAAATGGGAATTAAAATGTTTATTTTTTTAGTTGGAATACATTTTTTTTTACGTATCAACTTACTTTCACATATGTATTCAGAATTTGACATAAAAATAGCCCCTTTCTAGCAGTCAGTATCACAATCACATTCTTCACCTGGAATGACGCAGACAAAGATCAGGATACATTCACTGATCTTTCGGGGACTTATAACCTGGTTTGAAATATCTTCAACAAATACTTCAATTTTTTTGCCCTTTATATGAATAGGTAATTTTACAAAAGTACAAAAAGGAATTTCAAACTTAACTTTACGTACTGATTCTTTACAATTGTCAGAGATATAAAATATTTTTTTGATAATTTTACCCTGAATAATTGTTTTGAAACCTTCCAAAGTTTTAATGGTTTTATGAGAAGTCACCTTAGGATCAAGACATATTTTGGTCACTTCTTTAATATCAGGTTTATCTGGTGGGATCTCTAATGTTACTTCTTTTAAAAATTCTTCGCAAGGAAAGTGACATAGATCCTTATGTTTATCCAAATTACAAATTCCATCTATTTTACAGTGGTGTTTAAAATCATGGTGCTCATGGTGCTCATGGTGACAAAAATCATGACCCTTAAAATTTAAAATATCTTCTAATTTAAATTGTAATAACATTTGTTGTTTAATCGGCATCCTCATTGATTTGGCTATACTTTCCTGAAGCTTAATTATGTCTTCCGGGCAAAGTTTATTCTCTTCTATGGATTTTGTAATAGCTTGAATTTTTTCAGCTTCTGCATTTACAAAATGAGCAAGGGCAACTTCTTCTAAAGCAATTGACTCTAATAAATCTGTCAACGATTTTTTTAAATCCCCTTTTGGTATTTTTGGCATACTCATCTTTCTCAACCCCTTTTTGAACGCGATAACTATTCATCTATGGTTTTCTTTATTTAGGTGGTAGAAAAGCTTCACCCCTTAAATCAAACAAAGAGATGAAGCTGTATTTTAACCAAACAATTTAGCTAACTCAAATTAAACAGTAGTAGTTGTTGTAGTTGTTGTTGTTGTTGTCGTACTAGTAGTTGTTGTAGTTGTAGTTGTAGTAATACCCTTAGCTTCTAAAACATCTTCCAACTTAAATTGTAACAATATCTGGTGTTTAATTGGTGTTCTTAAAATTTTATTTATTACCTTTTGAAATTCAAGTGCCTCATCAGGCTCTATAGTTCCATTTTCTAACATTTGAGCAATTGCTTGAATTTTCTCTCCTTCTGCATTTATAATATGAGCCAGTGCTGTCTCCTCTAAAGCTATTGATTCTAATAAATCGACTAACGCTTCCTCTTGAGTCCTTTCAGGAATTACAGGTATAGACATTTATTTTTTCCCCCTTAGATTTTTAAGTAATATATTTTATGTCTTAAGATAGATATTTGTCACTAAAAACGCAAAAAAATTAAAATGTTGTTCTCACAAAGTAGGAAAATATACAATATAATTATATTGAAAGTTTAAACAACATTTAAGGAGGAGAAAAAATGAAAGTAGCTATTTTAACAATGTTTAATGGACTTACTCGCACCTACTCTATAATAAATATAGTAGCAGAACAATTAAAAATGTTACTTAATAATAATGTTCAAACAAAAGTCCTTGTAAGCGAAGATTGTCCTGACCATGAACGTCATGGTATTTATTTAGATGAAAGAATTGAGTGGGTTAAAGTAACTAATACACTTAATGATCAAAAAATTCATTGGCATGATTATTCCCAACCATTTGGAGAACTACATGAAACCTTCTTTGAAGAAGCAGATGTTATAGCAAAAGACTTGATAACTAAACTATCAGATGTAGACTTTTGTATTATGCACGATATTCATTATCAAGGATGGCATCTAGTGCATAATGTGGCTATTAGAAAAGCTCAAAAAGAACTACCCAATGTAAAATTTCTTGCTTTCACCCATTCCTTGCCTGTGAACCGTCCTCCTGAACCTAAATGGCCTTTTTCAGCTCGATATACTCCAATGCCTAACACAATATATGTTTACCCTACCTATTCAGGTATCTCTGCACTTGCTAAACAATATGATGTTCCTGAAGGTAAATGCAGAGTTGTTAATAATAGCTTGAATTTATTAGAAAATATGAGTGAGGTGACTCAGAAAATTTCTGATCATGTCGATTTATTTTCACCTGATCTGCTCATCGTCTATCCAGGCAGATTAACACCAGGTAAACAGTTTGGAAAAGTTGCTGCTTTAGCTGGAGCAATTAAGACAAAAACCGAGGTAAAAGTAAAAGTCATCTTCTGTGATTTTAGCTGTAGTGATATTAAACCAGAGTTATATAAAACAATGATAAAAAAAATAGGTTCTAAGCATGGTCTGAAAGAAGAAGATCTTCTTTTTACATCTGATCTAGGTTATCCAACAGGAATTCCAAGAAAGACCATTTTAGAACTTTTTACTTTATCAAATTTATTTATCTGTCCTTCTTTTTCTGAATCCTTTGGATTAACTGTTCTTGAAGCAGCTAGTAGAGGAAATTTTCTTGTTTTAAATGAAGCAGTACCGGCCTTAGAGGAATTAGGAAAAAAATTAAAGGCTTATTTTATGAGATGGGATGCTAGGAATTTTGGATATAATACCCAAGAAAACTATCAACCTTCCGAAGAAGCATATTATCAACAGCATGGGGAAAAAATCTTAAATCGTTTACGTGAGGATTATGTGGTCTATTCGAAAACTCAAGTCAGACAACGTTATAATCCTCAGTGGATTTGGATAAATCAATTAGAACCATTGTTAGAAAAAAGTTAAAGTCGATGTAAACCTATCTCAGTTCTTTTCCATTAGCCTATTTTAAAAAAATGGCATGCTTTTAACAAGCATGCCATTTTATCATTTAATATACTATTTTGTTTTCAAACTTGGCGCAGGAACTACAGCACCTTCATATTTCTCAAGAATAAAATTCTGTACTTCTTTCGATATCAAAACCTCTGCCAATATTCGTAAGTTTGGATTTGTATCAGACTTACGAACAGCTATTACATTAACATAAGGAGACTGACTACCTTCAATAATAATAGCGTCTTCTAAAGGTACAAAATCAGCATTTAGCGCATAGTTTGTATTAATAATTGCCCCAGCCACATCCTCCAGTACACGTGGAAGTTGAGCGGCATCCAATTCTCTAAATTTTAATTTCAGAGGATTTTCCACAATATCTATTGGAGTTGCCTCTAATCCAGCTTGTTCATCTAATTTGATCAAACCTGCAGCCTGAAGCAACAGTAATGCCCGACCTTCATTAGTAGGATCATTTGGAATTGCCACGATGGAACCCTTCTTCAATTCCTCAATTTTGCTAATTTTTTTGGAATACAAACCGAGTGGCTCAATATGTACTCCTGCAATGTAGTCTAAACCAAGATGACGATCATTACTGAAAGTATTTAAATACGGAATATGTTGAAAGAAGTTAGCATCCAACTCACCATCAGCTAACGCTAAGTTTGGCTGAACATAATCGTTAAATTCAATAATCTCTAAAGTAATCCCTTTTTCCAAAAGAATTGGTTTAATAAACTCAAGAATCTCAACATGAGGAACAGGAGTCGCTCCAATTTTAATCACATCTTTCGCACTAACTCCACCAACAAACAAACCTAATAACAACAATGCTCCCACCAATAATACATACAACTTCTTCATTCTCCACCACTCCTTTTAAATTTTAATTCTTAACTCTTTACTATTTGTGATTAAACCGCTCAGCTAACCGATTCCCAATCCACTGAATTATTTGCACTAAAATAACCAGCAGAATAACAGTCTCCAGCATAATATCTGCTCTAAACCTCTGATATCCATAACGAATTGCTAAATCTCCCAATCCACCACCACCAATTGCACCAGCCATTGCAGAATAGCCAATTAGACTGATAGTAGTAATCGTCACTCCTAAAATTAATGAAGCTAACGCTTCTGGAATAAGTACTTTCAAAATAATCTCCATTCGACTAGCACCCATCGCTAATGCTGCCTCTACAACACCAGGATCAACTTCCTTCAATCCAGCTTCAACAACTCTTGCCATGAAAGGAATAGAAGCTACAGTCAAAGGTACAATCGCTGCAGTTGTTCCTATTGAGGTACCAACTAAAGCTCTAGTAAAGGGGATAATCGCAACCATTAAAATGATAAACGGTACCGAGCGTCCAATATTAATCACCCAACCTAGAATCATATTCAGCCATCTTTTTTCCCATATATGACCTTTTTCTGTCACTACCAGCAATACCCCCAAAGGAATACCAATCAATGTTGCCACTAAAATAGACATGCCAACCATATAAATTGTCTCCCTTAAACCATCCATCAATAATGGAAAGTGCTTGCTAAGTTTAACAATCATTGCTTCCATCTCTTATCACCTCCACTTTTAATCCTTTATTAAGAAGATCATCCATCGCTTGATAGATTTGATCTACATTTCCTTCTAATTCAATCAATAATTCTCCAAAAGAATCACCATGAATCTGTTCAATATTACCTGCTAAAATGTTTACTTGAAGATGATATTGCTGAATCAACTGAGAGATAATTGGCTCTTTTGCTGATGGACCAATAAAAGTCAACTTCCATATCCAACCTTCTCCTAAACCACGTAAGATTTCAGGCTCAACCTTCAATTCAACCTGTCCCAAAAGTTCACGTGTAACTGGAGATTTAGGTGCAGCAAAGATCTCTTTCACCTCTCCCAGTTCTTTAATAACTCCTTCATCCATCACAGCAACTCTATCACAGATCTTTCGAATAACATCCATCTCATGGGTAATCAAAATTACTGTTAACCCAAGGCGTTGATTGATCTCTTTAATTAATCTTAATATATTTCTCGTAGTAACAGGATCTAAAGCTGAAGTTGCTTCATCACATAGTAACACTTTTGGGTCATTTGCAAGAGCTCTAGCAATCCCAACCCGCTGTTTTTGTCCTCCACTTAATTCAGAAGGGTAATGATCTGCACGATCAGCCAGACCAACTAATTCAAGTAATTCTTGAACCTTTCTAGCACGATCTTTTTTGGGAACTCCCACTATCTCTAAAGGAAACTCTACATTTCCTGCCACTGTCCTCGAAGAAAGAAGATTAAAATGCTGAAAGATCATCCCCATCTTCTGTCTTGCCTTCCTAAGTTTGTTCCTAGAAAGATTAGTCAATTCAGACCCATCTACATATATCTGACCTGAAGTTGGAATTTCTAATAAATTCAAACATCGTATCAACGAACTCTTTCCAGCACCACTTGCTCCTATAATCCCGAAAATTTCCTCTTTCCTAATCTCCAAATCGACACCTTTGATCGCTTCAACTCTTTCACGACCTTCATAAGTTTTATATAAATCTACAACCTGAATCATCTTTTCCTCTCCTTCTTTATCCAAATAAAAAAACTCTCCATAAGGAGAGCGACTTTGCGCTTCCTTATCTCCCCTAAAGTTTATTCAGGTCTGAATAAACTTTAGGTAGGAATTGGCACCGTGCCTGATAAAAATCAGGCTGGTTGCCGGGCTTCATAGGGCCAGTCCCTCCACCGCTCTGGATAAGTACTTCAAACTATATTTACTTTTAGGGGGTGGTATTCACACTTTAAAAATTTAACGTATTAAAGTTAACTTTTTATTAGCATACCATAAATACTATCAAATTGTCAAGAATATAATAAAATATTTTATCCTCAAAATTCAAATAACTCTGTACTAAGGTATCTCTCACCAGTATCAGGAGCTAAAACAACCACTCGCTTACCCTCACCTAATTCTTCAGCAACCTTTAATGCAGCAAAAACTGCAGCCCCCGAAGAAATCCCAACTAAGAGTCCTTCATTTCTAGCTAATTTTCTGGCTGTGTTAAAAGCATCTTCATTGGAAACAGAAATAACTTCATCAACAATTTCCATATTTGAATTTTTCGGAATAAACCCAGCACCAATACCTTGAATTTTGTGAGGACCTGGTTCTCCTCCTGATAAAACTGCTGAACTAGTTGGTTCAACTGCAATAATCTTCACACCTGGAATCTCTTTTTTAAGAACTTCTCCTACGCCTGTTATTGTTCCCCCCGTGCCAACGCCTGCTACAAAAGCATCAATTTTACCATCTGTATCTCGCAAAATCTCTTGAACAGTGGTCTTTCGATGAATATCAGGATTAGCTGGATTTTCAAACTGTTGTGGTATATAATATCCAGAATTATCATTAACTAATTCTATAGCCTTTTCTATTGCGCCAGGCATTCCGTTTTTACCGGGTGTCAAAATCAACTCAGCACCATAGGCGCTTAAAAGTTTCCGACGCTCAATACTCATAGTATCTGGCATAGTCAAAATCACTTTATAACCCAAGACCGTACCAACTAAAGCAAGCCCTATACCTGTATTACCACTGGTAGGCTCAACAATTGTCCCGCCTGGTTTAAGTAATCCAGCTTTTTCTGCTTCACGGATCATATTTAGAGCAATCCTTGTCTTCACACTTCCACCTGGATTAAACTCTTCTAACTTAACAACTATTTCAGCACTACCCGACTTTGCAATTCGATTTAATTTAACAAGGGGCGTATTTCCAATCAATTCACTTACATTATTAGCAATTCGCATTCAAAGTAACCTCCTCAAGTTCATCCTCCTCAAGTTCATCCTCCTCAAGTTTAATTCCTAGTATTCCACTATGTTTTTATGTATTTAGTTTATCAAATCTCATTAATTAAGTCAAGAAAAAAGAGGTACTAAAAAAAGTACCCCCTACTCCTTACATATGTTATTATTCGATTCCTAGCTTTCCTAGAATAATCTGATACCCATTTGCTCCATAATTCAAACATTTTTTTACCCGACTGATTGTGGCTGTGCTGGCCCCTGTCATTTTTGCAATTTCTTCATAGGTGGCACCTTCTTTTAACATCTTAGCGACTTCCAGACGTTGCGCGATGGACTTAATCTCATTTATCGTACAGATATCTTCCAAAAACTTCTGACACTCTTCCTCATTTTCTAAGAGTAAAATTGCCTTAAAAAATTGATCTGTAAACCTGTCCTTAATTCGCTCATCCATATGAAAACCTCCTTTGGCTGCCTAGAAAATATATGCAAGGAACGCAAAACATAATGTTTTGCGTTCCTAAATCACTCTTTATATTTCGTTATGGAGCAGTCAAATTCCTTCTTGCTTATTGTCAATTTAACCAATTGTTGCAACTATTACAGCCTTAATAGTATGCATTCTATTTTCAGCTTCATCAAATACTACTGAATGCTTGCTTCTAAATACTTCATCTGTAACTTCCATTCCTTCTAATCCGAATCTTTCATAGATATCTTTTCCTACTACTGTATTGAGGTCATGGAAAGCTGGTAGACAATGCATGAAGATCACTTCTGGATTTCCTGTCTTCTTAATCATGTCCATATTTACTTGATATGGCTTTAATTGATTAATTCTTTCTTCAAACTTATCCTCTTCACCCATAGATACCCAAACATCTGTATAAATAGCGTCTGCATCTTTAACGCCTTCATCAATATTTTCAGTAAACTCGATAATTGCACCTGTTTCCTGAGCAACTTGCTTCATTTCCTCAACTAATTCTTCAGCTGGGAATAATTCTTTTGGAGCAACTCCAACAAAGTGCATACCTAGTTTTGCTGCACCAATCATCAATGAATTACCCATATTGTTTCTTGCATCACCAACGTAAACAAGCTTAGTTTTGCTAAGAGGCTTATCTACATGTTCCATAATAGTCATAAAGTCAGCAAGAATTTGAGTAGGATGATAAAGATCAGTTAAGCCATTCCATACAGGTACTCCAGCATGGGCTGCTAATGTATCTACTGTTTCTTGCTTAAATCCTCTAAATTCAATACCATCATAATATCTACCTAATACTTTCGCTGTATCTTCGATAGATTCTTTCTTACCCATCTGGCTGTTGCTTAAGAATGTAACCTGTGCACCTTCATCAAATCCTGCAACTTCAAACGCACATCTTGTTCTTGTTGAAGATTTTTCGAATAATAATACAATATTTTTACCTTCTAATAAATCTCCCTTTATGCCTGATCTCTTCTTTTTCTTAAGATCCATTGACAAATTTAAAAGATATTGAATTTCCTGTGGAGTAAACTCCTTCAATGTAATAAAATTTCTTCCCTTTAAATTTACTGGCATTTTTAATGCACTCCTCTCATATTCATATATAAGTTTTTACTTCAAAAACTATTTATTCATCTTTTTATAATTATTCGTTAATGCATAAAAAATTCCTTCTTTTTTATCGAAAAAAGAAATATTTTCTTACATAATTCTAGTTAGCTTCAACGACATTTCAGAAGGCGAGTCCCCCTCCTCTATAGGTGGGGTTGGAAACATTAGAATAATTTCAAAACTTCATTGGGAGTTCACATCTCCTTCTGAAGTCGTTGAACTTAAGAAATAATAACTACGTTATTATTTCGACTTTAACTACAATTTTCGCAACATAAGGAGAAGTCATCGTTTTTAAAAGACATTCATAATTCACAGTAAAACTAACGATATCTCCTACAAGATAGGTTTCTTCCGCTTCAGTTAAATCGAGGATAATATGATCACTGCTTCCCCCAACCACTTCAATTCCTGAATCAAGAGGACGTAAACCATCTGCTGCTACATCCTGTTTCCCAATTCCTAGGATTGCCCGGATTCGCATACCCTTATCTACAAAAACTGGTGGTTTACCAAAAGCATCTAAGCCAATCTTACCAATCGGTTGAGATGGTTTTTCTTTCATCTCAATTATCTCAGCTTGCAGAACAAAAGAATCATGTCTAGTATTTGGGAAAGGTTTATGACTAACAGTATCATTTCCTAACATTATAACCTCTCCAATACGTAATTGATTAATTCCTTCTGGCATATGTCCATCTCGCATAATAGGTAATGAAGAACTATTACCACCAGAGATAATCTCCAACTTAATCTGATAGGTCTCTTCAATAGACTTAGCTAATTCAATCAATCGTCCCATATTCTCCTCAGTTGGTAAAACTCCGCCCCAGCAAGTCAAGTTTACTCCTAATCCTTTAATATGTAAGTTTTTCATAGTAAGAACTTCTTTGACCACATCATTCAAATCAGAAGGCCAGAGTCCCTCACGCAAATCACCAAGATCAACCATCAAAATTACATCATGAATTCGATCTAATCTAACTGCAGCATCATTCAAAGCTTTTAATACAGCTAACTCTGAATTCAAACTACAATTCGCATATCGAACTATAGCTTCCGCTTCACTGATCATCGGGATCCTCACCAATAAATAGTAAGCATCGATTCCAGCAGCCTGCATCCTCTGAATATTCTCTATACGTGAATCACCCAGAGCTTTGACTCCAGATTCTAATAAAGTCTTTGCAACTTCAGGATGACCACATGTTACTTTTGTTACACTCCAAATGTCTACACCAAACTGTTGACCAAGACTTACGATATGTTCTGCATTTTCTTTAAGACGATCTAAGTGAATCTCCATTCTCGGAAAATTCATATACTATTGTCACTCCTCTCCCATTCTCCAACCTCAATTATTCATGTATGTATAAATCCATATTACTACTTCGCCCTGAAGATAGAAAAATCCTTTCAATAATCATAATATTTAGACTTTTTTTCGAAATTAACAAACATCCTATATATATACCCTTTCATATATATTACAAATTATCATTTTCATAATAAGGAAATACAATACACATCTCATGACTATAATAATAAGTATCTGAAAAGAAGGATTTATGGTGTTCGCATTGTATATATATATTAGTTAAAATTCTACAATATAAGGAGTTGCTTTTTATGTATCCTAATAAAATCAAGAAAAAAGGTGTAATTATCTCTGCTCTTGGAGAAAAAAGCTTCTCCAAAGAACAAATTAACAAAATCAAATCAGTATTGGATGTTAATTTTATAAAGCAAGTTAGTCCAGTGAACAAAAAAGAATTTATAGAATTAGCTAAGGATGCACAAATATTAGCTGTTACAAGAAGACCTATAAAAGATATTGATTCAGAGATAATCGATTCATTGCCACAATTAGAGAGTATCGCTGTATACACTACTGGATGTGAATGGATTGATGTCGAATATCTATCTAAAAAAGGAATTACTCTAAGCTATTTGCCTGATTATGCAACCATAACTGTCGCAGAACATACTCTAGCTACCATGTTAGTAATGAGCAGAAGAGTACACTTAAGTTTTGATAAAATTAGAAAGATTATCCCAGATGGAACTTCATTACGTGGATGGGATCTTCGAGGCAAAAATCTTGGCATAGTAGGATTTGGAAGAATAGGTCAAGAGGTTGGGCGTTTGTCCAAAGCTTTTGGCATGAATATATGTTATTATGATCCGATAAAAATTAAATCTGAAATAGCAGTTTATAGTTCCTATGATGAGTTACTTAAGAACTCTGACGTTATCGTTATTATCTGCTCTAAAGAGAGAAATGCACCCCCAATTATGTCAACTAAAGAATTACAACTTGTTAAACCAGGAGCATATATAATCAATACAGCAAGAGCAGACTTAGTTGATAATCACGCTATTGTTGAAGCATTACAGAATAAATCTATAAGCGGCTATGTTGTTGATGATGAGGTTGCTACTTTATCAAATGCTGATTCTATTGATTATGGACGTATATTTCAAACAGGACATACTGCCTGGTATTCTACTGAGGCCATTGAAAGAGGAACTGATGACTGGGTAAATAATATAGTGGCTTTGGCAAATGGAGAAGCTAGAAATGTTTTTGAGAGGGGTGTCTTGGTAAATGAATAAAGTAAAATTATTTGAACGTGTAATAATCATATCAAATATAGTGTTATCCATTATATTTATATCATTATTAATAATAGGTAATTGGCCAAATTGGTGGGAAGGTATAATATTTGAACGCTCTCCAATGACCTGGTTTGAATCAATTCTCTTATTTTCATGTTTTTTAATATCTCTAGGTTGTCTATTATTTTCAATTCTAGAAGAGCAGAATAGAAAAAGTAGACTTTGGAGTTTGCTAGTATTAGGATTTGGGTATTTGACATTAGATGAAAGGTTTGCGCTACATGAACGAATAAGGGATAGTTTTCTAAGCCCCAAAGGAATAAAAATACCTGTTTTTTTCTGGACAGCAGCTGGAGATTTCATTCTACTAATATTTTTAATAATTGGGCTGATATTATTACCTCGTGTTTTGAAATTGTTTAAGGACAGGAAATCAGCATATGTTTGCTTCATTATAGGGATAGTTATAAGTGCAGCAGCAATACTAATGGATTCTTTAAATTTTCATGAAATGAGTATTCAAGCATTGAGGATTGAACAGTTTATTGAAGAGTTACTGGAAACAACGGGGATGTTGTTGTTTTTAAATTCGTTGTTTTTGTTGTTTACTGATTATGTGAAAAAATTATTTTTCATTTAATCTACTTTTTCTTAACTACCTATATGTAAAACCATTTTTAAGATAAAAGTCAACAGTTTTTGAATCGTATTGAATATCGGCATCAACAACAATAAACCTACATGCCACGCTTTTTTCGTTGAGTTTTAGTGCGAAACCTCTAACCATTTGAATTAGATATGAACCATAGCCCTTTTGACGCTCTCAATAGCTTTTGTCCACAGCTAATTTTCCAATTTTGAGTACAGGAATAGAGAAAAAAGGAACTGATTCAAGCTCGTGAAAAGTTTTTTCTTCACTTGTTATTCTTATAGAAGCAGCACTTAAAGATAAATATCCTATTATGTCTGCAGTGTAATTATCTAATAGCAAATGAGTTTTACTAATACATCTTTTTTCATATATATTTGCCTCATACATTAGAAAATTATTATATTCTTTTAAGCCTGAATCAAATTTATCAATTTTATAAAATCGAGAAAACGGTACCAAATGAGTTTTTTTTGAAATGTCATCAAATATTTTTTTCATTTAACACCCCTATCCACGTAAAGCTTTTCTAAGAAGTGATAAAGCATATTCATTTTTCCTTTTAGCTTCTTCTGATGGTTCTGCCTTAAGATCTTCAATAATTTTTTTTGCAATTTTTTCATCTTTAATTTCATGAAAAACTTCGATAGGTTTTATAATATTCATACTTTTCTACCTCCTTCTCAAAACATATAAAAACATAGACATATAGTATAATTAAAACCAATAAATTTTACTAAACCTCCAAAGTAATTTTAATCTTTTAATCCCATATCTTTTTAGAGATTTACCATCCAAAGTAGTTATATTAACGCAATTTCTTCGAGGATACATAGCAGTAATATAACCTATATAAGCATCACCACTTCTTTTTCTGTATTTAACTAAATCCCTATGCTTAAATCCTGCTAATTCATCAACTTTAGATTTTGCTTTTTTTCGTTGAGGTTTTATTTTCCAATCTTTTATATTACATTGCTCTTTTTCTATGCTTAAATCTGTAATAACTAAAGCATCATTTGCATGCGATTTTTTAATATTTAATTCAATTCTTTTATTTGCAGTATCTCCTCCGTTAGTAAGTTTAAGGTGAGCAATTTTTTTTAAACCTTTTCTTAAATAATTTTTACCTTGCATAACATGTTGAGCTATATGAAAAGATAATTGTTTTCCATTAATTTTAGCCTGTAATTTTTCTTTATATTTAAGTTCATCTCCTGTAACTTTTTTATGACAGTCTTCACATAAAGAGATTAAGTTATCAATGCTATTATCACCTTTTAATCTCTTTGGAATTATATGATGTACTTCTATTTTACAATTGGTTTTATAACACATTTGACATGTGTTATTATCTCTTAAGATCGCAGCTTTTCTTAAATTTACATCAAGTCTATTGGATTTTTGATATTGCCATCTATATAGTTTTGCCCCTTCCTGTAATGCTCTTATATCTATTACTACATCCTCCAAATGTATTTCATTGATATTTACATATTTTTTTAATCTATTTAACACTCTTAAAATACTATCTTTCTTTTGCTTTATGGAAGGTGCAATTCTATT
>JAGMES010000070.1 GCA_023128035.1 Halanaerobiales bacterium
AGTATTCGTATTTCCTACATTATCTCTTCCTCTAATGTACAAAACATTAACTCCATGGGTTACAGAAATATTTTCAGCCGAAGCATCATTCCCCCACTCCCACTTATCAGAAGTATCATTCCATTTATAACTTATTCCATCTACACCACTGTTTTTATCTGCCTCTATTTGAGCATCTTCTTCTGCATAAATAGAAACATCAAGATCATCAGTCCATTCATCACTATAATCTTTACTCTCAACCACTGCTATAGTAGGTTCTGTCAAATCAATAACAAAATCATCCCAATCAGATATTACCTCATCATATCCATCCGAAACTGCAACTTGATACGAATATCTAGCACCTTCTTTAAATTCACCCATATTAATTACGTTATCATTTTCATCAGCGAAGCTGTAAGTATAAGTTAAAATATCTCCATTATCAACATCATATGCTCCTTGATTGATTAATATAGGATTTGAACTATTAATATAATCAGGTATAAAAGATATACAAGTTATAGTAGGTAAGTTATTTGGTACAGTTTCAGAATAATAATAATTTTGTGTTAAACCATCTGCATTTTCCACCACAATCTCGACGGTATAGTCTTCATGTGATGTGATATTTATTCTGGTACTTTCATCAACATTCTTCCAATTACCAGAAATATTTGAATCCAATTTATTAATTTTATATCTCTGAGCTTTTGCATCAACAGAAAACTCTACATAATGCTGATAAGATCCACTAATTATTTCATAAGAGTATGAAGAAGTACATTCTAAAAACTTAGGTAAGGTAGATACTGTACATGGATTACAATATTCACTATCA
Organism: Halanaerobiales bacterium; assembly: GCA_023128035.1. The sequence goes on from JAGMES010000070.1 coordinate 824, forward strand.
TTGTTTGCTCCATCAAAAGCTTTTACTTTTACAGTAATCTGCTCATTAGCATCTAAAGTATTTACTAAAAAATGATTATTAGTAATAGGATTTACATAAGTCCATCCTGAATCTCCAACTCTCTGCCAAGCTAATTCATAATATGCTATACCAGAGGCATCATCATTTCCTTCAGCCCAGACAACCTCAATTAAATCCTCTTCAATAATAAAACTATCTTTTTGAATTTCCGGTATATTTGGTACTACTCTATCTAATACAATAGAACAATCTATTTGTTTAAAATTTTCTGCTCGATCATAAGCAATAATCGAAACGCTATGTACTCCATCAAGATTATTGAGTATAAGTTGATAACTAGATAAACCAAGTAAATCATCTTCAAATTCGCCGTATTTAATAATAAGTTTCTCAACATCTGAACTATAATCAATACCACTGATAGTTATCTTATTCTCATTTGTAAATTCAGAATAAGTAACGTTTATAAATTCAGGAGGAGTTGTGTCAGTCTCTAAGTCGCGATATGGTAACTCAATCATTTCTCCTAAATCTCCGGTCCATATATCTTGAAGTTTAACTTTCCATCTATATTCTTTTCCTGATTTGAGATCAACCTCCCGATAATATTTTTCACCTTCACTATTCATCAGAAGGTCCTTATAAATTTCAACATAACCGTTCTCTCTCAACTCTTCTACAGTTAGATAATACTTTAATTGATCGCTATCTGGATCATTGAATTTTTCTACATAAAAACGCACCTCTTCTATCTCATTTATATACCCTAAGGGTGATATCTCATACTCTTCAGAAACTATAGGTGAATTATTTACTACTGTAGATGTTTTATAATCTGCAATTAAACTCAATCTATCCGAACAGTTTTTAGAATAAACTTCTACTTCATAACTTTTATGAGCTTCCAGGCCATTAATTATACAAATCAAATTTCCATTTGCTTCTCCTATATCTCCATCATATGGCTTCCAATCTGTAGAATCTAAACTACGCCATTTAATCTGATAATCTGATGCTTTAACTTCTTTCAAAGTTAAATAACCTTTATATCCATCCTTTTGATTACCCATTGCATCAAAAGAAATGATTTCTGGATTTGCTGGTAAAGTTGTGAAGTTATAAATATAATCACCCGTTCTATTGCCAAGAAAATCAACCGCCTGCAAAACAAATTTTAATGATTTATCATATGGATATGGACTATATGTAATATTTCTCACAGAAATACCATTACCTGATTTGAGTAAAGCCGAACCCCGATAAAGCCTATAATTATATTTAACTCCATTAATATCAGAAAAAGCATTCCAGGTTATTTTCAAATTACTACCATCAGTTTTATAGTTTCTAAAATTAATACTAGACGGAGCAGTCGGTGGCTTATTATCCATAGATATAGATAGTTCTTTTGAAACTTCTTGATTAGAATACTTATTTTTGTGAGAAACTAGAACGCTCAAAGTATAATTACCTGAACTAAGATTGTTTAAAGCAAAAGTAACCTCTTTTTCAACACCTAAATCTTCATTAGCTGAGTATTCTACTTCTTCTAAATAAGTACCAACCACACTGCCACTTGTATCCTTAATTGTAAGCTCAACTATATCTACTCCACTTGGAGAAATATTCTCTTTTCCTATTTCTCCCCCGGTATCTTTAACCACAAGTTTTAATTTGGGATTTAAACCAGATTGAACTGCATCTTCAAAATCCATGAGTTCGCATTCTACAATCTGAGGAGGAAACTCATCTGTTATAATATGTACATTTTCCAATATATCTTCATTGGCAACTGATAAATTTGGTGTAATAAGTTTAATACTCCCCACTGCTCCAATTTTTCCATAACTTCCACTGCCTTGAGATCCAGACCTACTTCCATCACTCCCACTATATGTATCAAGCAATTCATCATCAATATAAACCCTTACTCTTCCCCCATCTCCCCCTGCACCCGAAACTCCTCCATTGCCTTTACTTCCTCGACTTCCATTATTACTTTCTAAATTTGCTGAACTGTTTAGCACAATTTTACTTGCCCGAATGATTATATTACCTCCATTACCTCCACTGCCGCCATTTCCACCTTTTCCACCTTTACCTCCATCGCCACCGTCAGGATTAACATTAGTTGCCATAAGACCAAAGTGAATACTTTCCATTTCAACTGGTCCAGATTTATCTTTTCTACCTGTCCATCCATCTCCACCATCTCCTCCAGAACCTCCATTGCCTCCATCACCACCAGACCCCCCTTTTGAAGCAATAACACCCGATAATGTCAAAGTCCCTTTTACATTTAATGCTAAATCACGACCATCACTTCCATCATGTCCAGTACTCCCATCTGTTCCGCCCGCTCCATTTCCTCCTGGCCAATTACTCTCCGAACCTGTTCTTCCATCATCTCCACCACTTCCAGATGATGCATTACTATAAGAACGTCTCCATGATTTTAAAGTACCATAAATTTCTGCATTACCATCCACCGTAATTGTAATGTCCTTACTAAATATAAATTCCCCCGAGCTGGTTATTTCAAAATCTCCATAGCAATCCAAAATACTATTAGAATAATTTGTCGAAGTACTATAAACCATATCTCCTGCAGTAGCAGAAGCATTAATTAATAAAATCAACATTATAACATAAAGCAAAATCCCCCTTTTTGCACTCACTGACATCCCCCTCTTTCTAATAACATTCTTTACTTACTTTTTTCTACATTTTAATTTAATTTCCTTTTTTAAAGGGTTTTTTTCTTTTATCTTGAAGTAATTAAATATTACAAATATTTCTTTAAGAGGTGATACAATGAGAAAAAACATTATTATCAGTTTCATTTTAATTATCTTTACTTTCTGTCTACCTATTTTAGATACTCACGCAGCAAATCTGACATACTTATACTCTGTTGCTACAGATTATTTCGAAAAACCATATAACCTAACACTTCAAAGTAATGATTTCTTATATGTTATTGATAAAGGAACTGTACTTAAAAGGTTTGATGATAAAGACATTATTGATTTTAAATGGAAACCATCAGAAGAACTATTAAACGTTCTGAAATCAAGTAATTTTATCAATCTCACTGTTGATGCTAACAATCTTTATTTTACCCTTGAAGAAAGACAAATGGTTATAGCAGATACTCAAGGGCAAATTATCAATACTATTCCTTTAGAAGACCTATCATGGATCTACAGTATTGCAGTTGACCCAAATACCAATACCATAGTGATAGCAGATAACAGCAAACTTTATCGTCTCGATAAGTCGGGAAATATTTTAAATAAAAATAAGTATGCTGAACTCTGGCAGCCATGCGGCTTAGCAGTAAACAGTTATGGATTAATATATGTAGCTGATACCAATAACCAAATGATTAAAATATTTGATCAAGATTTAGAGCTAATTTCTTCAATAGGTGGTGAAAACTCTGAATTTCATTTTAAACCATATGGCATAGCGATAGATCATAAAGATCGCATCTATATAACCAATTTAAATACTCCAGAAATATATATCTTCAGTGCAAGCAATATCCTTCTTGATATTTTTGTTCCAAACAAACCTGAAGAGTTCTCAACCCCTACTGGAATTACTATTAATGGAGACTTTTTATATGTTGCAGATACAAAAAATAATCGAGTTCAAAAATATAAAATCGATCATAAAACTTTAGACTTAATAGAAAATGGTGAAGACCCTGAACAAGAAAATAACGATGAAACTAAAGATAAGTGATCTCGTTCAGCTAAAGCTGAAGATTAAAAACAATTCCCCCCACTTATAGAAGTGAGGGTCTTATTTCAAAAGATAAAAAAGCTGTTAAGAAAGAATTGCATCTTCCTTAACAGCTTTTGTTTGATTACCAGATAAAACCAGAAATACCTCTGGTGATTTCAATTGGCCAACCAGATTCATCGATAGCCTGCCCATCCACCATCCAGGTATAATACTCACCTGATATTAAATATTCCCTTATCATAGTCGAAGTTCCTACTTCCCAATCCGTTTGCTGTAAAGCATCGTTTTGATCATAAATAGCTATATTATAACCGTCTGCTCCTATTACCTCTGTCCAGGACAATTGATCATTCGACCTGCTTAAACCGGTTGGATAGTTCTCTAAAACCATTCCTAAAGAAACTATTACCACTGGTAATTCAGCAATTAATGTACCAGTATCATCGTAACCTACTACCTGGAATTGATATTCTCCAGCATCTGAGATTACATTGGCCAATTCATATCCTAAATCCAGATATGCTACCGGATGGGTTGGGTCAAAATCTGGATCATCTGCATCAGCTAAATAATTTGAATCCCAAACTAATTTTGCCGTTTCTCCACCTGTACCCAAATAATATATCTGATACTGACTGGCTGATAAATCTTCCCACTTTAAGATAACCATCGAAATCTCATCCGTCAGATTTGTAAATGAAGCTAAAGAGAAAGAAGTAAGTTGGAAACTGTAGTCCCTTCTGACCATCTCTTGCAATAAATCCTGTTTATTAGTTGCTAAGGATTTTTTCAGAGGTACGGATAGGCTTTGCATATTTGTTGTACTCTGAATAATGACTCCAACCCCCAGCATTTGGTATGCAGAGATTTGGCCCAGATTATTTTCCCCTGCTGAAAGAATCAAATCCATCGGATCGATCAGGTAATGTTCCTCTCTTCCCCCTTCAGCTTTCAAAACATACATATCAGGAGTTAGATCTGCAAAGGTAAAACTACCATCAGCAGCGGTAACTGTCTGATTAGACCCCAAAGTAACAAGAACTCCTTCAACCCCCAAGCTATTCTGAACAACAATTTGACCAGAGACCTGAGCTAATAATTGTTTTGTTGTTCCTGATACTGTATTCGTTGGGGAGGATTTACCAGTGGAGTTGAAGGCAACCACCTTATAATAATAGGTAGTTGCTGGATCCACATTCGAATCTGTGAAAGTTATTACTCCAGTTCCTACATTCCCCACAGAAGTGGTAATATTAGAATTGGAAATTCCCCGAAAAACGGTAAATCCATCTTCATTATTAGAACGATCTTGCCAGATCATGGTTATACTTGAACTTGTAACTTCTCCAACCTGTAAATTTGAAGGGGCATCTGGTAAAATTAGTGCTACCTTCTTAGAACAACCGGTTGCAATAACCACTAGTGTTAACACCAGAAAGAAATAGAGTAATCTACTATTTTTCATCATCCTTGCTCCCTTCTAGAATAAATTTTGCTTTGGACTATTGGATGTTCTGATCAGTTCCGTCACTACACTTGCTCGACCTGCAACATTTACTGCCGATAATTCAAAATAGTAAGTTTCATATGGAGACAATCCTGTAATGGAGTAAGATGTTGCATCTGGATAGATATTATATGACATTACAGTAATCTGATCAGCAGTATAGACCGTGATTTCATAACCAGTCTCATTCACAGAATCTGTCCAGGTTAAACCTACTTGACTTCCTGAAATGACATCCCAATTTAGATTTGTTGGTGCAACAGGTAAACCAGATGTTGTTCCTAAAACAATACTGGTGTATTCAGAACTACCCGCAATATTTACTGCTTTCACTCTGTATTCATACGTAGTACTTGGTGTAAGATTTTCATCGATAAATTCAACTTGATTAAAGGCAGTGCTTCCAACTTCAACCCATACCCCATCAGTATTAAGACGTTCGATTACGAATCCAGTCTCACGGTCTGATTGGTCAGTCCAGTTAAGATTGAGGGTTGTACTAATACTACCTTTCTGAATATATAAGTTGGCTGGATCTATCGGAGGTACATTACCAGCAATTGGTGTAGCCTGTTGAACATTCGAAGGTTGGCCTTCACCATGCTCATTTACCCCAACAATCCAATAATCGTATGTCTTACACTCCACATTCCAATCTATATAGGTATTTGAGGAAGTTTCAATAAGAAGAATTGGTTCTTCTTCTGCTTCTTTACGATATATCCGATAAGTATCGGCTGTACTCAAATTCCAATTTAAGCTCACTGCTCCTGCTTCAGCGATTGGTGGGTGTAAATTAGTAGTTTCTGGAGTACCAGGGATCACTTTCACCCACTGTTTCTTACTATAAGTACGTAATTCATCATATGTATAGACAGCATAGTAGTATAACGTACCGTTAATCGCCTCATAATCTGTCATCATGGTTCCATTTCCATCAAAGACCACTTCTCCATCATATGGATCAAATGGAATAGCTCCTTCTTTCCGTACCACCTTCACACCAGTATAATAAGTCACTGGTTCATTCCAATTCAATTCGACTCGTCCATCTCCTGAAATAGCTGTTACATTAGTAACTTGATCAGGAGCAGAAGGCGCAACTTGCGTTGAATAAACCACTTCCAACATCGGCTGCTTGGTTACGTCAGTTGCTTCCTTACCGTACAGTGTGAGTAACTGACCAGACTCCCAATCACCATCAATGGTCAAGAACCAGCCCTGATTTGCTGTACCCTTTACCCAGGCTTTAAGAGCATCAGTTACATCCAACTGAATCTCATCGACTCCATATTGGGTATATACTATTGGATCAAATTCCACCACTGTAACTGGCTCAACACCTGAAAACAGACTTAGAATGTTATCAGCGCCTGTGGCCCATGGTATTTCCACACCTAAACGTGCATCTCGATACTGGAAGTTTAAGCCGGTACGATAACCATCTTTAATACCGTAATATGGTGTACCCAAACCATCCGGATCAGAGATTTGATATAATTTGAAACGATAGGTTTGATCTGAATTACCGGAATAATCCTGTACTTTCAGTACCAATTTTGCCCGTTCAATCTCCACATTTGTTGGAATTTGATCGGAAGCACTACCCATTAGTTCAGGATAATACATCCAAAGATCAGATGCTCGACCACTGAAACCTCTACCAATCAGTAAATCTGCTCCATTCCAACCAGTATAAAGATCACTGCGCCAGATTTGTGCTATATTCAATCTGGTTATAAGGCTACCGTTACCAGGTTGATAACGGAAAATCTCTTTGTTATATCCAATAGAACCCATTACATTGGCAATACCATAGGCAGGAAGTAATTGTTTACCCGTCAAATTCATCGGATAGATAGCGTAATAATAGGTTCCTGCAGCCAAATTCTCATCTACGACCAGATTACCCATGCCCTGATAAACAATCTCTCCATCCGTTGCAGATGTCGGATAGTCATTGGTATTTCGAACAACCACAAAGGATTCTAAATCATCTTTTAGCACTTCCCAGAAAAGAACAACGCTATTGTAATCACTGGATATCTGTAAATTAGAGATAACTTCTGCCAAATCAACAGATAATGTAACTCCTGTCGTATCTGTTGCACCATCATTATCTGTTACTTGAACTCCGATGGTGTAGTTTCCTTGATCTGCAAAGGTATGGGTAATAGTTACTCCAGTACCATCATCATAAAGACCATCATTATCCAAATCCCATGCATAACCAGTAATTGTTCCATCCACATCTGTTGAACCAGACGCGTCAAAAGTAATTAAATCACCTGTAAACGGAGTTTGAACATCGTACGTAATCGTTGCCGTTGGATTTACATTTTGAACTTCCAGCGTACACGGAATACTTATTATCGAACAATTAGGTACGTTATGACCAATCTCCAGATTTGTAGTATAAGTACCTAAGGAATTATTACTGTAGAAAGTAATATCCACACTTGTACTTCCACCTGCTGGAATAACTCCCCTTTGAGGAGTGGTTTGAACCCATAATGGTTCAGTACTTAATTGAACAAGAGCAAACTCCAGATCAGAACCTCCAGTATTTTGAATAGTTAAGCCTCTGGTAACAGTATTTCCTCTAAGGAGCATTTCGGTAAAGCTTTCAGGGTTTATAGAAATTTGTGGTGATAATACTACACTCACGATAAAATCATACGTAGTAACCGCACCATCATCATCTGTCAGTTTCAAGCTGATTGGATAATCTCCAACTACACTAAAGGTATGGATCAAGGTTGAACCAGTACCATCATCATAAAGTCCGTCCTGATCCAGACACCATTCATAACTAACGATCTGACCATCATCATCAGTAGATTGAGTTGCATCAAATGTTGCTGAAAAACCCGAATAAGATGAATCATAATCGACAGCGGCAACTGGCGGCAAATTCTCTACTGTTAACTCTATTGGTATGATAAGTGGTGAAACAGCATTTGTTCCATTGTGAGCAATTTCAAGCTGTACAGTGTATAGATCTGACTTCTGACCGCTCGCATCGATTGTTGCAGTAATATCTACATTTCCTCCAACTGGAATAGTTCCAGATGTCTGAGAAATGTTTAACCACTTAGAATACTTAGCTATTTTGACTGCTAGACCGTCCTTTGCATAAACTTCATTGTAAGCGATCTGAACCCCTTGATCCCGGGTAGCATTTTGAATCCCTACTGTTGCTCCATCGACAACATCACCCATTGTCTGATAATAGAAGAATATGGTTCCATCTCGCTTTAAAACAATTTGAAATGTGTAATTACTACTAAAGTTTATATGTCTTATTGCGTTAAATTGAATAATGGTCTGGTCTACTTCATTTAAATAATAAATATCACCAGAACTAGCTGGATTTAAGTCATCAAAGAATGCAGCGATCAGGTTTTCAGGGCAAGAACTACCGGGTAAATTACCATTGGAATAATCCATCACTCCACTTCCAACAGTGATATATCCATTGGAATTAACGTAAATAGTATTATAAGTTGATCCATAGAATGGAAAATCAAAGTTCAATGTTACTGGTTCATTTGCATCGTCAGAAGTTGAAATTTGATTGAGTCGAGTTCCTGTTGAACTGATATCATTCCAGACAAATATTGGTCCATTCGAAGCATCTGAATCAATCCAACTATAACCTTCACCTGTTGAAGGATAAACTGTTGCAATCTGGTATTGCAATTCGCCTGTACCTATATTGGAAATCGCGACATTTTTGGTAATAATATCATTGATATGCACTGATTCAGCTAAAGACTCTGGCGCTACTGAAATTTTGGGATGATTCACTACATCAATGGTTACAGTTTCAGTTGCAGTCCCTCCATCATTGTCGGTAACTTGAAGACCCACAATGTAACTTCCAACTGTTGCAAAAGAAGTTGTTACACTAACAGTTGTTCCATCATCGTACACACCGTCATTATTTAGATCCCAAGCATAACTTGTGATGGTTCCATCGAAATCTGTAGTACCAGAAGCATCCAGAGTAATCTCTTCACCCGGTTCTGGAGATTCTGGGTTTACTGTAATATCGGTTACTGGCAGAGCATTCTGAACTTCAACAGTAATGGTTTGAATCGCTATAGCACCATCATTATCTGTTACTCTTATTCCGATAGTATAAATTCCACTAGACACAAAGGCATGTGCCACGGTAGAACCAGTTCCATCATCAAATAAACCATCGTTATTTAGATCCCAGGCATATGTTTGGATATACCCATCTACATCAGCAGAATCTAAACCACTAAAGGTTATCGTTTCTCCAGAAATAGGTATCACTGGTGTATAAGTTATATTAGCAACTGGTGCAGCATTGGTTACATCCATAGTACAAGAAATCTTCAATGGATTGGTAGCACTTGGTGCATTATGTTTCAATGCAATTACACCGTCATAACTACCTGAAGGCCTTAAACCAGGCCTAAATGTTACATCCACAGTTGTACTTCCATTAGCAGGAACTATAACCGATGATTGTCCTACTTCTAACCATAACGCTATATTGGTAAATTGAACCGCATATTGTTGTTTATCAAAATAATAATATCTATCGAACTCAGGATGAAGAGTAGTTGTTCCATCAGGATCCTGAATTCCAACATCATATTGGGCTATGTGGTAACCAGTCAAATCTTTGTAGTAAATTATAATATTTCCCTCGTAATCCAAGACCACCTGGAAAGTCACTGTAATACCAGCATTCGTCTCACTCATAACCTCATTATATTGGATGATAATCTGTTTACCATCATCCAAATAATAAATATCTCCGGAAATTGATGGATCAAAATTATGCCATAAAGCTGCAATTGCTCCAGGGTAGAACGTCGTTGGAAAACCACCAATCATTTCACTGGCTACTCCTCGCTCAAAGGTAATCATACCTTCTGAAGAAACATAAATAGTATCAAAAGCATGCCCATAAAATGGGAATCCAAAACTAATTTCCACAGGTTCAAAGTTTAAATCACTATTTGAAATTTTATTTAACAAAATTCCTGTAGCACTAATGTCATTCCAGACATACTGAGGTCCAATAGGATCCTCAGATGTTAAGCACTGATAGGTATATGCTTCTTTTGGTAAACGACTAAGTTGAACATTTAGATCAGAATCACCTGTATTTTCAATTGTCAATGTGCTGCTTACAGTATTACCCCGCGCTACACTTTGAGCTAAGGTATTCGGTGTTACGGTAATATGTGGTGGTTCAATAACATCTACAGTAACGTTATGAACGGTAACCTCACCATCATCATCGACCAACTCTAAACTAATTGGATAACTTCCAACTGTACTAAAGATATGATCAATAATTGTTTCTATACCCTCATCAAATAAACCATCATTATCTAAATCCCATCCATAACTTACAATCTTACCATCTTTATCAGTTGATCCGGTAGCATCAAAGGTTACAGTATAACCTTTATAAAGATAACCGTGACTAATATCTGCTACTGGAGGTAAGTTATTTACTGTCAGTTGCATCGGAATAATGAGTGGATTAGCTTGATTGTTCGCATTATGCACAATTTCAAATTCGGCATAATAATTTTGTGATTTCAAAACGGAACTATCTATAGTAAATGGAATATCAATAGAATTTCCTGCCACAATAGTTCCTGAATTTTGAGTTAATTCTATCCAAATTGGTTGATTAACAAGCCGGATAGCAAGTCCATTTTTAATGTAAGCATCTTTAAAGACAACTTCTAAACCATCCTTACCATCAAAATTTTGAATACCTATAAGAGACTGAGCACATTCACCTTTCATATTTTCATAATAGAAAGTAATACTTCCATCTTTCGCTAAAACAATTTGGAAGGTGTAGGTACCCGTATTATTTAGATCCGCAACATTAGTGTACTGAAAAATCACTCGGTCAGTTTCTTGCAGACAGTAAATTTCACCACTTATAGTTGGGTCTAAATCCATAAAGAAACCTGCAATTAAGTTATCTGGCATATTACTTGCTGGAATACTATAAATATAGGTTTCAGTATATGATTTTATATCTAAAGTAATATAACCATTTGGGTTTACATAGATTTCGTTGAACTCTTGACCATAGAATGGAAAAGTAAAGTCCAATTGTACCAACTCAGAATTATAACCACTATTCGAAACAGTTGTTAGCAGTGTACCAGTTGTACTTATATCATTCCAGACATAAGGCACTCCTTCCGAATGTTCTGAATCTGTCCATCGATAGCCGAATTGATCAGGCCCGCCTACAAATTTGTAATTTTCATAGAATGGTTCAATAGTAAAGTTTAAATCAGTACCAGCAGTATTATTAATAGTTAAAATTCTAGATAGAGAAACTTCAACAGTGGTCGCTTCTGTAAATACTGTTGGATTCACATTCAGCTTTGGCCAATTATTTACATCCAGGGTCAAAGTCGTCGTACCAACTGCTCCCTCGTTATCTATTACCTCAAGTCCTACAGTATATGGGCCAATGGTATCAAAGGTTATAGTAACAGTTTCAGTTGTACCATCATTATACATTCCATCATTATCCAAATCCCAGGCATAACCAACAACAGTACCATCAATATCTGTTGAGCTTAAACCACTCAAAGTCACCGTTTGCAATGGATCTGGGGTAACCGGATCAGAAGTAATTATAGCTACGGGTGCATTATTTAACACATCTACAATTATAGTTGTGGAATTCACACCACCATCATTATCTGTAACCTCAAGTCCAATGGTCTGCGGACCATTAGCAAGAAATGTATATGTAGCAGTTATCCCTTCAGCATCTTCAAATACTCCATCGTTATTGAAATCCCAAGCATAGCTTACAACCATTCCATCACTATCTGTAGAAGTAGAACCATCAAATGTAATCACTTCTCCCGCATGTGATGCAGTCGGGCTATACGTTATCGCTGCAGTTGGTAAATCATTGGTTACTGTTAAGACACATGGAAGCTTAAAGGGAATTATTACAGCAGGATCATCGTGAATAATATCTAAATTACCCTCATAGGTTCCAGCTGGATAACCGTTAGTTAAAAAAGTAACTGATACAGGTTGAGAACCACCTGCTGGTACAAGACCAAACTCTGGAATAACTTCGATCCAGATTGGTATGTTTGTTAATTGAACCGCATATTGATTTTTCACAAAAGGTTCGTTATATGCTATACCTAAATCTTGACTAAAATAACCCTGAATTCCGATACTTGCAACGTCAAGAGCTCCTACCATATTTTCATAATAATATGTTATGGTACCTTCAACATCCAATACAATCTGGAAAGTATAGTTAGAGGATGTATCGGAATAAATACTACGTTTTACTTGGTCATATTGAACAATCAATTGCTCACCAGTATCCAGATAATAAATATCCCCACCATCTGATGGATTTAGACTGGTAAAAAATCCAGCAACCAAATAATCAGGAATGTTAGGATCTGGTATTTCTCGATTGTAACTATCCGCCTCCCCATGACCTGCTCCGATGTTTAGATAACCCTCTGAACTAATGTAAACCCGATCATACTCCTTTCCGAAGAAAGGGAAATTAAAAGATAGATCCACACCCTCATAATCAGAATAAGCTTGAGATAGTTCAACTAAATGCACCCCAGCAGAACTGATATCATTCCAAACATAGGCTGGTCCACCTAGAGAATCCGAATCTGACCATTGATAGACATTTGAGCCCAATGGATTGGAAAGGTCAATTTGGAAATTGAGATCAGAAAAGCCTGTGTTATAAATAATCATTTCCCTTGTCACGATATCTCCACGAGCTAACGTTTCTGCAAAACTCGCAACATCTGTTGAAATCTGTGGCGGGTCAACCACGTCAATAGTAGTTGTAGCAATATTCGTAGCTCCGTCATCATCTGTAACTTTTAAACTAATCGAATGATTACCTGAGATAAAATTATAAGTCAAAACCGGATCAGTTCCATCATCAAAAAGATTATCCCCGTCCAAATCCCAGGCGTAGCTTTGAATCTCCCCATCCAGATCATACGAATGGGTAGCATCTAATGTAGTTGGATAACCTATATAAGCACGGCTATGATTTAAGGAAGCTGTTGGAGCTGTGTTATCCACATTAAGAGTTACAGGTACCAAGGCTGGATCTGTCATATTACTACCATTATGGGTAATCTCAAGATCAACATTATAAACATGAGAGTTCATTCCTGTAGTATCAATGGTAAATGGTATATCCAACTTTCCACCAGGAGTAATAGTACCAGTGTTTTGGACTAATTTAAGCCAATCTGGTTCAAAACCAATTTTAACTGCAAAGTTATTCTTAATATAACCACTATCATGACAAACTGTTAATCCACTATATAAGTCATAATTCTGAATACCCACTGTAGCATTATCAAGCTCTCCATTCATGTCCTTATAATAGTATGTAATTGTTCCATCATTTTTCAAAACAATCTGGAAAGTAAAAGTACCTGTATTATTTACATCCGGTACCTTGTCATACTGAATGATGACCCGATCTTCTTCATTTTGGAAATAAATATCGCCCCCAAGTCCAAATTCTAAATCATTATAAAATCCACCAATTGTTCTATCTGGAGCATCCCATGATGGAAATTTATCAATTATATGATCATAGTTCCAGTCATCTCCGAAAAACAGAAAACCATCTGGTGTAATGTAGACTTTCGAATATACATCATCATAAAACGGAAACTTGAAATCAAAACTTCTCGAAACGTATATTGTATAATAACCAAAACTCCATTTTTCTCCAGTTGTACTGATATCATTCCAGACAAAGGAAAAATCAGGACTGGCATCAGAGTCTGTCCAGGTGTAACCAAACTGATCTGGACCTCCTACAACCGCATAATCAGCATAAACTGGTTTAATTGTAACATCTAAATCAGTACTACCGGTATTGTTGATAACTAAATTTTGAATTGAAGTATTATTAATAGTTAGATTCGAATTAAAAGAAGTTGGGTTTAGAGAGATTTTTGGCCAATCATCTCTTACTGTGACCGTTTTTTGTTGTGTAGCATTAGCACTAGCATCATCAGTTACTCTAAGACGGACATTAAAAGTTCCTACTTGAGTAAAAGAATGACTTGTAGTAACACCGCTAGCATCACCATATAGACCATCTCCATCTAAATCCCATTCATAAGAAAGAATATTTCCATCGCTATCACTTGATGAAGATGCATCAAACGTAACTTCCTGATTTGGCTCTGGTTTCAGAGGAGTAAAATTAAAGTTTGCTAAAGGGGTACTGTTTAATACAGTAATCGTTTTACTAATCGTTGCCGTAGCACCATCTTCATCTGCTACTTCTAACCCAATGATATGGTCACCATAAGTAGTATAAAGATAATCTGTTGTTACTCCCATCGCGTCACCATAGATGCCATCGCTATTTAAATCCCAACTATAATTTACAATAGTACCATCAAGATCTGAGGAAGCTGAGGCGTCTAACGTTACAACCTCTCCTGTATATGGCGTAGTCGAAGAAAAAGTAAATGACGCTGTAGGTACTATATTAGTGATTGTAAAAGTACAGGGTACGATTAAGGGATTAGTTATACTTCCATCATGATAAATCTCCAAATTGGCAGAATATGTACTGGCGAGAATATTATTAGAATCAAACACTGCTGCATTCTCAAAATTACCACCTGGGCTTACTATACCTTCATATTGAGCAAGTCCTAGCCAGGAAGGTTTACTAATGAATTGAACAGTCAATCCATTTTTTACATATAACTCATTATGTGCAACTGTAATACCTTCATCACTGGTACTATTTTGAATACCGATGGTTGCACTATCGAAGGTTCCATTCATTGAGTTGTAATAGAAAGTGATTGTACCGTCATTTTCCAAAACAACTTGAAATGTATAATCATCGTTAATTTCCCAACCTTCAATGTTATTATACTGAATCGTGATTTTATTGGGCTCTTGAAGATAGTGAATTTTTCCCGAATAACTATCTAAATAGTCAAAAAAAGGTGCAATCATATTAAGGGGGTCATATATGTCTGGTAAAGGGTTACTATTATACCGATCATCTGAATCTATACCCACTGTAATATAACCTGCTTTGTTAATGTAAATCCTGGTAAATTGTTCTCCATAAAACGGAAATTCAAATGTTAAATCCACTGGAATAGAATAATCTACAAAATATAAATTTTTAGAAATTACGTTCGGATCTGTACTGATATCATTCCAAACATAACTTGGCCCGTCTATCATATCAGAATCTTTCCAAGAATATGTTACAGGGCCAATTACATTATTATATTTGATCGAAAAGTTTAAGTCCGAACTTCCTGTATTACCAATACTCAGGGTTTTATTCAAGATTTGTGCCTTAGCTTGAGTTTGAACCAGTGAGGTTGGATTTACATTTATAGCCGATTCTGCCAAAACCGTCATGGATAACAATAAAGCAAACAAGATCAACAGGTGGATTGATAAAACCAATTTAGATCGAACATTGATCATGGCTAATAAATACCTCCTTTGCAATCAATAAATTTGAAAATTAGATTAAAAACGTACTGAATTGATATGAAATATATTTTCCCCCCTTAATTAAATAGTTTTCAAAATAAATAACTGAATCATATTAAAAATGTTAGTTTCCAATTATTTTACAGATATATAAATATGATACTTCACTATTAATTATACTTCGACAAATAGCTATTTTCACCTTTCTTCTATATATACTAATACTCGCAATTTGAGCCTTACGATTCATGATGAGGTATCTTTTTGGGATAAACAGATGAGGATACCAAAGAAAAGTAACTAAAAAAAGAAACTGGTCGGATTTCAATCAATCCGACCAGCCTCCTGAGTGTGTTACATGAAACCTATTGCTGCTTTTGCCCAGTCATCTGTTGCTCACTCTTATATTGAGGTTCTTGCTGTTCTACATAATTAACCCTGTTTCTCAAATCGGTAATCAAAGATTCCAATTGTTGAGCACCACCCTGGAACATCTGTTGAGCCATCTTATCATCAGTATCCTGAGAAAAAGATTCATAACTAGACTTTGCGCTTTCAAGTGAAGTCAAAGTTTGATGCAGCTTAGTACCTACAGTCATCATAACACCTCCATTGAGATTCTAAATATATTATGATCCTCAAAAGAGCTAACTATTCTAGTAACTTTTACCAAAAACCCGTTACATAAATGGAGTAAATGTAATATGATCATCTAGGTTTTGTTCAGATAATAGCTCTTTGCTAAGATGAGAGAGAATACGAATTCCTTTTATCATCTCTGCTTCTTCAACAGTAGCTATACTCAATCTGAAAAAGCGATTAGGTCTACCATCAGGATAAAAAACAGAGCCAGGCACAATAATTACACCTTCATTAAGGCATTTTTTATATAACCTATTTGAAAGAAAACCTTCCGGCAACGCTAGCCAAAAATTTAATCCACCACCTGGTATAATATATTTTACTTGTTCGGGTAATTCCTGACGAAGAAGTTTAACAAAAAACTGATACTTTTTAAAATAGTTCTGTCGCATTTCTTCAATATGTTTCTCCCACAAATCTCTTCGCAAAAGCAAATCAAAGGTTCGTTGAATTAAACCAGAAGAAGATATATCTGAAGAATGCTTTGCAGCCATCATCTGACTAACCATCATGTCCGGTGAAACCATGAAAGCAATCCTAAAACCTGGCATAAATATTTTACTAAAACTCTTAATATAAATTACATCCTCGGCACCATTCATAGATTTTAAAGATGGAATAGGGTTATCTATAAAATAAAGTTCACTTAAAGAATCATCTTCCACAATTGTTAAACCCCATTTTCGACTCAACTCCAGTAACTTTGTTTTTTTCTCTTCGGTATAACTATATCCTGTAGGATTTTGAAATGAGGTCATGATATATAAGAATTTAGGCTGATATTCTGCTAATTGTGTCTCTAAAATCTCTAGATCAATTCCATCTTCTCGAATAGGAATCGATACTAAGCGAGCTCCCCGTGATTTAAAAGCTGATATAGCCCCAGTATAAGTTGGTTCTTCTGTAAAAACTACATCTCCATGATTTAAAAGAACTTTTGCTAAAATATCAATCCCCTGTTGAGCTCCTGAGACTACCTGAATATTTTTTACCTGACATTTGATACCCTTAGTTAAAAGATATTGATGAAAAGCTTCGCGTAAAGGTTGATACCCCAAACTTTCCTGATATCCAAATACTTCTCCACCATCTCGGTCCAATACATGGTTAATAGCATTTTTCACTTCCTGAATCGGAAAATACTCTGGATCAGGAGTGGCGGTAGCAAAACTGATCATATTTTGCTTTGAAGTTACCTGGCCTTGATTCATTAATTGAATCTCCTCGTCTAAAAACCTCTCTTCACGATCAATTTTTTGAAAAATAGGTGCTACATATGTACCACTTCCAACCTTCTTAATAACCAATCCATCCTCTTCTAACAATTTGTATGCATTCACTATCGTTACATTATTCACTTTAAGTAGTTCTGCCAACTGACGAATTGGTGGTAATTTTTGATGTTCTTCTAGTATTCCCTTTTCAATCATCTCTTTTACCTGTTGATATAACTGAATATATAAATGTTGATCTGCTTGCTTGTCTAATCGTATCTGTTCAAACATAAATTGTATCCCTCCAAATATTTTTTCATCAACATATTGACAATACAATTAATCTATGGCACAATGATTACAGAACAATTACGATACAATTTCGAAATTGTTCCCATACAATTATTATATCACATTTTTTAATTCTGTAAAGGAGGAGTTTTCAAATGACAGATCGTTATAAACTGAATAAAAACTTAGCTCAAATGCTAAAAAATGGGGTAATTATGGATGTAACCAATCCCGAACAAGCGGTGATTGCAGAAAAAGCAGGCGCGACTGCTGTAATGGCTTTAGAGAGGGTTCCAGCAGATATCAGAAAAGATGGCGGTGTTGCAAGAATGTCTGATCCAAAAATGATTGAAGATATCATGAAAGCCGTCTCCATTCCAGTTATGGCAAAAGTACGAATTGGTCACTTTGTAGAAGCACAAATTCTAGAAGCTCTCGGAGCAGATTACATAGATGAAAGTGAAGTTTTGACCCCTGCAGATGAAATCAATCACATTGATAAAACCGCTTTTAAAATCCCATTTGTTTGCGGTGCACGTAATTTAGGCGAAGCTCTACGTCGTATTGGTGAAGGAGCCTCTATGATTAGAACTAAGGGTGAGGCTGGTACTGGTAATGTTGTAGAAGCTGTTCGGCACATACGCACCATTAACAGTGAAATTCGCCGTCTGACAACTATGACAAAAGATGAACTGATGGCTGCCACAAAAGAATTGCAAGCACCATACCATCTCATTGAATATGTAGCAAAAAACGGTAAGCTACCAGTAGTTAATTTTGCAGCAGGTGGAATTGCCACTCCTGCTGATGCTGCTTTAATGATGCAATTAGGAGTAGATGGTGTTTTTGTAGGGTCTGGAATTTTTAAATCCGGTGATCCTGCAAAACGTGCTCGTGCTATCGTTTTAGCAGTAACCCATTATTCTGACCCCGCTACCCTTTTAGAAATCTCAAAAGATTTAGGTGAACCAATGGTTGGCATCAATATAGATACATTAGATGCCAAAGACAGATTAGCTAAAAGAGGCTGGTAATATGTTAAGAATAGGAATATTGTCTCTTCAAGGAGGAGTTGAAGAGCATGAATCTCATCTAAAAAAATTGTGTGTAGAAACATTCCGTATAAAAAAACCAGGTCAACTAGCAAATTGTCAAGGTTTAATCTTACCAGGTGGAGAAAGTACCGCTATTGGCAAAACACTCATTGAAACATCTTTACATCAAGAAATAATTAATTATGCAAATAAAGGAATGCCTATTTGGGGCACATGTGCTGGGATGATTCTTCTATCCAAAGAGATTGAAAATCAAAAAGAATCTTACCTTAAACTTCTTGATGTTACCATCTGTCGCAATGGTTTTGGTCGTCAACTTGATAGTTTTACTGCTGAAGCGTTGATCCCAGAAGTCTCAAATGAACCTATTCCACTGATCTTTATCCGTGCTCCATATGTAAAAAATATTGGGCGAGATGTACAGACTCTTTTGCAATGGGATAATAAAATTGTAGCAGTACAGCAAGACTCGATTCTAGGAACTTCTTTTCATCCAGAACTAACAGATGATCTTCGATTCCACCAATATTTTTTGCAAATGGTTAAATAATATATTTAGCTTATAAGCTAAATATATTCAGTTTAACAACTTTCGGAAGGGGATTTATACCCCCACCGAAAGCTAACTTATTTGAGAATAGCTACCCCACTTGTAGAAGATGGAGGACTTATGCCTTCCGAAATTGTTGTTAAAACTATATTTCATAAATTAATTAAAGCTATATCTCGTATGTAAACATTAGAGGTATAGCTTTTTTGATTAATGAAAAAGGTTTTTTCATCTTTGCCCCGAAATAGATGTTAAAAAGGAGGTTTAATTTTAATGAAAAATATAACTATACTTATCTTCGCATTTTTGCTCTGCTTCAATGCTATAGGTTTAGCTAAAGAATATCAAATTCCTGATAATTTTAATCAGCTAATTGATTTAACCTATGAAACAATCTACCGTTCTTTAAAAGTAGATGATAACCTTTTTTATGATGTGTATCTTTTTGACGAATACTGTATGGCCTTATCTGCCCTCGCTCGTACTGAGATCGGTGAACTGTCTTTACATGAGATGAAAGAGTATTTTCAAAAAAGCCTTAAAAAATATGATTCAGCGAATAATTTTTTACTTCTTATAATGGTTCAGGATTTAAAAAATACTATTGATCTATCTGATTTTCCTTCTCAAGTAGAAATTCAGAATTCACAGGGAGAATCCCTAACTGGAACAGCACTAGAAAACTATAATCCAGTCTTTATCCTTAATTTTCCCAAAGAAAAAGTTAATAACCTTTTAAGTCAAGATCAAAATATAACAATTCAAATCAAAACAGCAGATGGCCCACTCGGTAAAGTTATCTTCAACCGTAATTATGAAAAACAAATTCCAGAAAAAATTCGAGAACTTTTACAAATTTTGTTACTACTCACCTACTAACATTTTACTAAAAAATATTTGGTAAATAATGTGGATTATTTAGCAATGCATAAAAGGATTTTAGTAATTTATGTAGAATGTACATTACTAAGATCTGGAATTTTTGAGGTGACAT
>JAGMES010000071.1 GCA_023128035.1 Halanaerobiales bacterium
TCATCACTATATATAGTATGTGAGTTTTTGTGGGACTACTTTTTGTGGGTTAATCATTAATAATAATATATTTTTTTCTCTAATAAGTACAAACTAGGATAAATAGGAATAATACAAACTAGATTAGTTATCGCAAGGGGAAAAATTTTAGCTTTTAATGCCCACAAAGGGGAAATAGAGAAAATTAATTGCTCTGATAAAAATAAAAAGAGAAATTCATGCACAAAAGTCATGATAAAAACTATCATCATCGGAATAATAATATGGTTTTTAAAAATTTTTCCTTCCAACAGGCCTGCAAGATATCCTACAATAATTTTTAGTAAAGTATTAACCCCGAAATTACCCAAAAGCAAATCTAATAAAATTCCTGCACCTAATCCTAACTGAATGCCAAACAGGGAGCCCCTTAAAAGGGCTCCACAAATTACAACAATCATTAATAAATCTGGAATTACACCTAACGGTCTAACCAAGATAAAAAAAGTTGATTGCAATACAATAGCAAATAACAAAATTCCTCCATAAATTAGCTTGCGCATAATTTTTCTCCTTCAAAACTCAAGAATTATTAAAACTTCCTCTAAAGGTGATAAGTTTAGAAAAGGTTTTATCTCAGCCTGCTGAATCGCTCCAAAATTTTCCTCTTTAATTCGGATTACTTCACCAATAGGAATCCCCATAGGAAAATTACTGGTTGTCAAGCCAGAAGTTACTACAAAATCTCCTTCTTGTATGTCAGTATCCCAGGCGATTTGATCCAATAACAACATATCTTGTCTTTCAGCCAAACCACGAACGATTCCAATAGCTCTAGACTCTTCTCGTTCAATCCGACCACCAACTGCAAAATTCACCTCTGATAATAAAACCAGTGTAGCAGTATTTGCTGATACACTTTTTATCTGCCCTACCAAAGCTCCATTATAGGTGATAACAGGCATCTTTTCCTGTATTCCATCACTATAACCTCGATCAATAATTATATCCTGTATCCAATTATTAGGAGTCATTCCAATCACTTTGGCGCCAACTGTTTTAAAAGGAACTAATTCTTTAAATGCCAGCAGTTTACATAATCTATTATTTTCCAAAACAATCTTATTATAGTCAGTCATTTGAAGTTGAAGTTTTTCTACCTGATCACTCAAACTTTTATTCTCTTCCTGTATCTCTTTTAAGTTAGTCAATAGAGTAAAATATTCATTTACTGAATGATGAACGTTAGCTACAATTTTTTGGAAAGGTCGAAGAAATTCAGAAAGAACATTTTTTGGAAAATTAGTTTCTTTAATTGGCCCTCTCCAAATTAAAAATCCCATACTTAAGAGAACAATGATTATAATCAGGATAATCCAAGTTTTTTTTCCGCCAGATAACTTCATAATAAACCCCGCCTTTTGAAAATCTTCTTACCTTATGAAATTTTTTTAGGAGTAATTAAAACCCTTTTTAAAATATGAAGTTCATCTAAAACCTTTCCAGTTCCTAAGGCTACACAATCTAGCGCATGTTCAGAAATATGCATTGGCATACCTGTCTCTTTAGAGATCAATTGATCTAAACCGCGAAGAAGTGCACCCCCACCAGTTAAAATAATTCCTTTGTCCATAACATCAGATGCTAACTCTGGCGGAGTTTGTTCTAAGGTTCGTTTTACAGCACTTACAATACGATCAACAGGTTCCTTTAAGGCATCTTTGATCTCCTCCGCTGTAATTTCAATAGTTTTAGGTAAACCTGATACTAAATCACGTCCTCTAACTTCCCAACTATTATTCTGTTCTGGATCTACAATTGCTGCACCAATCTCAATTTTTACTTGTTCAGCAGTTCGTTCTCCAATCATCAGATTATAATTTTTTTTCACATAACGAACAATAGAATAATCCATCTCATCTCCACCAATTCGAATAGAAACACTGGTTACAATACCACCTAAAGAGATGACTGCAACTTCTGTAGTACCTCCACCAATATCCACAACCATATTACCTGCAGGTTCATGCACAGGAAGGCCTGCACCTATTGCAGCAGCCATTGGCTCTTCAATTAAATAAGCCTCTCTTGCCCCTGCATGTATTGCTGCATCATGAACAGCCCGCTTTTCTACTTCAGTTACACCTGATGGCACGCAAATAACTATTCTGGGATGAACAAGACGAATTCGTTTGTGAGCTTTATTAATAAAATGACGTAACATCGCTTCTGTTACATCAAAATCAGCAATTACACCATCTTTCATTGGACGAATAGCTATTATATTACCAGGAGTCCGCCCAATCATTCTTTTTGCTTCTTCACCAACAGCTAGCACCTCACCAGTATCTTGTTGCTTTGCAACTACAGACGGTTCACGAATAGTAATCCCCTTACCTTTGAGATATACTAGAGTATTTGCAGTCCCCAAATCTATTCCCATATCTCGAGAAAAAGGAGCACTAAGAAACTTAAACATGTTTTTTCCACCTTTCAAACTTTAGTGTATCAAATAATACCGCGTTCTTTTAAACTTATATATTGTTTATCTCCTAAAATGAGATGGTCCAATATTTGAATTCCTAAAATTTTACCACTTTGACATAGTCGCCTGGTTACTTCTAAATCTTGATAGCTAGGTTCTGGATTTCCACTTGGATGATTATGGGCCAATATTACAGCAGATGAGCTTCTTCGAATTGCTTCACGAAAAACTTCTCTAGGATGAACTATGGTTTCATTTACACTCCCTCTTGATACCTCTTCAATTGCAAGAATCTGATTTTGATTATCTAAAAGAACTATCCAAAAAACCTCTTTTTTCAAAAATCGCATCTTAGGCATCAGCAATTCAACCAGTTCTGTTGCTGAATGAATTCTCTTTTTCGTATGTTGAGCTGATTGAACCCTTTTAGTCAATTCTCCAAGGGCAACTAAGTGAACAGCTTTAGCTTGTCCTATGCCTTGAATATTCATCAGTTCTTCTACACTCACATCTAGAAGACCTTTTAATCCATTAACATAACCCAAAAGCTTCTCTGCAAGCCCAATGGCTGTTTGGTTTCTTGTACCAATACGTAGAATAATTGCTAATAACTCAGAATTAGAAAGATTTTCTGGGCCAAATTTGACAAGTTTTTCCCGTGGACGCTCTTCAATAGGAAGATCTGTAATCCGAAAATGTGCATTTTTGCCCATTTTTCACCTCATTTATAGAGATTATGAAACTACTAAAAAAGTCCTATTCCTCCTTGATTTAACATCTCTATAGTTCTCAATATCGGCAAGCCTACCACATTGAAAAAGCAGCCATCAATCTTTTTAACAAAAAGGGCACCTTTTTCTTGGATAGCGTAAGCACCTGCCTTATCCATCGGTTCTCCACTTTCCACATATCTCTCAATCTCTGAATCAGTTAACTCACGAAAATAAACCTGAGTGATCTCAACATCCACCCAATGCTGCTCAGTTTCGCTGTCTACAACTGCTATACCAGTCATTACTTGATGATTCCGCCCACTCAATCTCTTTAACATTTGAAAAGCTTCCTCTTTTGAGCTAGGCTTTCCTAATACAGTTTGTCCATCCACTACAAGTGTATCAGCACCAAGAACTAAAAACTTCTCTTTTGTAGTGACTTTCTGAGCCACCTTCTGAGCCACATCTGACGCTTTTAAAAGAGCTAAGTCACCTACCAATTTTATCGGATCTGACTCCGAAATGTTCTCTTCAACAGTACTAGGGATAATTTCAAAATCCAGCTCAATCTGTTTAAGCAAATCTCTTCTTCTTGGAGAAGCAGACGCTAAAATCAATTTTTTCATTAGTAAAACCTCCAAACAACCACTCTTTTTATTATATCATAAAACTAGAAATCTGCTACACTAACTTAGTTACCAAATTTTATTAAGATGATTCGCCCACAAAAAGTAATTTAGTCACACTTGCATACCATATAAAGTACTGACCCCGCCATTTCAGTACTTTATATGGTAGGCAAGCTCTTGTGCGACTACTTTTTGTGGGTTAATCATTACATATAATGATTATTTCAATAACCGCAGGACGATTTCCTTTAACTTTTACATAATTTTCACTTAGATTTTCATTCTTTACGAAATTAGGTCTTTAGTCTTCGTAATACCTTCTTATTCGCTTCAATCGTCTCATCAATCTCTGATTCTGTATGAACCAAAGAGATAAAACCTGCCTCAAATTGAGAAGGAGCTAAATAAATTCCTTCTTCAAGCATTCCCTTAAAGTATTTTGCGTAAAATTCAGTATCTGAACTACGAACAGTTTTATAATCTTTTACTTCTTGATCTGTGAAGAAAAGAGAGAACATTGATCCAGAGCGAGTTAAAAAAGCTGGGACATTTAATTCTTCTAAATTCTGACGAATTCCATCTTCTAACCTTTTACCCATTAACCAAAGCTGATCATAAACCCCAGGTTTTTGTAAAAGGGATAAAGTAGAGATTCCAGCTGCCATTGCGAGTGGATTTCCTGAGAGAGTACCTGCTTGATAAATTGGGCCTTCAGGAGCTAAGTGTAACATAATCTCCTTTTTACCACCATAAGCACCAACAGGCAAACCACCTCCAATAATCTTACCGAAACAGGTAAGATCTGGATCAATATCATAAAGTTCTTGAGCTCCACCATAAGCAACTCGAAAACCAGTCATTACTTCATCAAAGATAAGTAGAGTGCCATACTCTTTCGTCAACTCTCTAAGACCTGACAAATATCCCTCTTTAGGTAATATCAATCCCATATTACCTGGAATTGGCTCTAAAATAACCGCCGCTATCTCCTCACCACGTTCAGCGAAGATTTTACACAATGTTTCCAGATCATTATATGGCGCGGAAATTGTATTTTTAGCAAAATCTTTTGGTACACCTGGACTTGTAGGAACGCCTAAGGTAGTTGCACCTGACCCTGCCTCAATTAAAAGATAATCAGCATGGCCATGATAACATCCTTCCAACTTCACGATTAGATCTCGATCAGTATAACCTCTCGCAAGCCTAATCGCACTCATCGTAGCTTCTGTTCCTGAATTCACCATTCTAATCATCTCTACTGATGGAACAGCTTCTACGACTATTTGAGCTAGAATTGTCTCCAGTTCTGTTGGCGCTCCATTTCCATATGTAAGAACTTCTTCTAAAGCAGCTAATACATCAGGATGACGATGTCCAACAATCATTGGCCCCCATGATCCAATATAATCAATATATTCATTTCCATCAATATCATAAAGCCATGCACCCTTAGCTCGATTTATAAAAATCGGACTACCTCCTACAGACTTAAAAGCACGGACAGGACTATTTACTCCTCCAGGGATAACCTTTTTCGCTTCTAAAAAAGCTTCTTTAGATTTATTCAAGTTCATCTATGTCACCTCCAAAATATTGAACAAGGGCTTTTAAAAGACCCGCAATAGTATATTCTTTAGCTATTAAGTTTACATTACCACCCAATTCTTCTATGGTCTTTGCAGTAATTGTCCCTATGCAAGCTGTAGTTATATTTTTAAGCATTTCAGATAAAGATGCTGGCTTTAAAAGTTCTACAAGATTCCTGACCGTTGAGGAACTTGTAAAAGTGATAGCATCAATTTTACCTTCCTTCAATATTTGAGCCAAATCAGAAATTCCCTCACCGATTACAGTCTGATAAACAGCCACCTCATCTACAAATGCTCCTTTTTTTGCAATGTTTCTGGTAAAACAGCTCTAGCCTTTTGAGCACGAGGTAGAAGAATTTTTGCACCCTGAAGATCACTTATACTAGTTAAACCATCAGCCAATTCTTCAGCAACAAATTTATTAGGAACAAAATCAACTCTCAACCCATAGGCTTTAAGCCTTGCTGCAGTTTCAGAACCAATGGCAGCTAATCTAGCTTTTCCTAAAACTCGTACATCTAGACCTTTTTCAAATAGTCTTTGCACAAAATATTCAACACCATTAACACTAGTAAAAATGATCCAATGATATTCTTCCAAACTTTTTAGTTTTTCATCCAAAGACTCCCAATTTAATGAAGGCTTAATTGCAATAGATATTTCCTGTAACGAATCATTTCTGCTTTTTCTCGTAATGCTTTAATAATCGGTTAAACTTCACGAATTCGTAACCAATGCTCAAACTTCACCTCTTCTGTGTGGATCAATTTCTGAGCAAGATTTATCTCATCTTTATAGCCTTTATGAAGCCATTCCACGGCAATCTGCTGTAAATCGTCTATATTATATACCTTCACATTAGAAAGATGCAATGAAGGATCAACATCTCTCGGAGCAGCAATATCTATAAGCAATAATGGTCGCTGATTACTCTTTAACCGAAATTCTAAATCCTCAGAAGTTATGCTTCTCTAACTTGACCAAGAATCTGTTCTTCACCCAATACCATCGAATCCATTCCTGATACCACTCTATATAAATGGTTTACAACCTCTAAATCCTTATATGTATAGACATATTCATGAAGATCATCTTTTTTTATATCAGTGCGTTCCTCTAACCATCTCCAGATTAGTTTTTCAACATTTAAATCTTTAAGTAAGAAATATAACTCTGTTCGATTACATGTTGTAAGAATAATTGTTTCCGAAATCCCTTCTTCTAAACAAAAATATTGGATCATCTCTCCAATCTCTCGATTAGTCAAAGCCATCTTTTCACGCAATTCAAGGGATGCTGATTTATAATTTGCTCCCAATAAAAAAAGTCCCATATTCCCACTCCCTCTAGGCTTTCACATTCATTATAATTCAAGTCTTATCATAACATATAACAAAAAAATTTTCCATACTACTTCTCTTTTTCTCCTACATGTAAAGCAACAATCCCACCTGTTAACGGATAGCTTCTCACTTTTTTTAATCCAATCTTTCTAAAAATTTCTTCAAGTTGGAAACGATCAGGGAAGTGGGTTAAGGAATCGGGAAGATAATTATAGGGGTCTTTCTCTCTACTGATTAACTCTCCTAAACTTGGTAATAAATGATAAAAATAAGTATAATAAATACTTCTAAATAAAGGGTTTTCAGGTTTTGAGAGTTCCAACGAGATTACTACTCCATGAGAACAAACCACTCGCTTCATTTCACTTAACGCAGTAAAAATGTCATCTACATTTCGTAAACTAAATGCCATGGTAGCACAGTCAAATTTGTCATCTTCAAAAGGAATCTTCATTGCGTTACCATATTGGAACGTTATCTGTTCTCTGTTTGGAAAATTCAGCAGATTCTTCTTTCCCTGTTCCAGCATTTCTTTACTAAAATCAAGACCGATGATTTTTGAATCAGGTATTTTCTGGGCAATGGACAGGGAGAGTTTTCCAGTTCCGGTGCAAAGGTCTATTATTTCTTTTGCATCACTATCTTTAACAATTTGAGCGGTGAATCGTCGCCAATAGCGGTCACGTCCAAATGAGAGAAATGTGTTTGCTATGTCGTAATATTTAGCTATTGAGTCAAAGAGATTTTGAATATAAAGTTCTTTTCTTCTCATAAAACCTATCTCCTTACTAGACTTTTGTAGAACTACAATAATATCTTTTCCATTCTATATAAAAAACATCAGCGCCACAACCGAAGTTACCGCCAATGAATTAAACAACAATGGTGCTCCTCCCTTTTCAAACAAATATCCTCCCACTATATTACCAATGATTGCACTAATACTAGTATTAACTGTCTGTAACAAAGTTTGTCCGGTAGTTCGAAACTCTTTTGATACAATTTCATCTACAAAAGTCACACTTGCGATCACAATTAATCCAGAAGAAAGACCGTGTAAAGATTGAACCAACAATAAAGCGATCGGTAATGTAACCCGAGCTTGGAGAATCCAACGCAAAGTAAAGATTGATGTCCCTAAAATAAAGGACGAAGTATAACTAAACCGTCTTAAAAATCGATCAAAACCGTAAAAAATCGGTATTTCTGATAAACTCCAAAGAGCTAAAGCAAACCCTAATAGCCCTATTTTTCCATCTGCTAATTGATTAAAATAGACTGGGAAAAATGTCAAATGAGTAGCTAAAGTTACACGAATCAAAAATATAAAAATGAAAAAATATAATAATTGCCGATTTCTAAATAATAGCTTAAGATCCGTTAATTTCGGAGTCTTTAATCCTTTCCCCTTAACTGGAAAGGAAATAGATACCATTAAAGTTGTAAAAAGAACTAAAGCATACACCACAAATATCTTATTCAACCCAAACCGATAAAAAATCTGGCCTATAAAAGTTACTACTAAAAGATAACCTATTGATCCAAAAAGTCTAATCTTGCCATACTCCTGCCTTTTTCCTTTAAGAGCAGTTAAGATTATACTATCTGTTACTGGAACTATTGGCCCTTGAAAGAAATAAAACATACCAAACATCAATGCAACTGTTAAAAAATGATCTGCCAACCCTACAAAAGAAAAGACCACCATTGATCCAAAAAGAGCGAGTTGTAATAGTCTTTTCTGTGCTTTCTTTAAATCAACTAATACACCCCAAAGAGGTAAAGTTAGAAAGATTACTAATTTCCCAATAGAATTAATTATACCTATCTCAGTTCCAGGCATTCCAAGCACTTCTCGTAAGTACACATTTCTAAAAGCAAGAACTGCAAAAGACATATAAAAGATAAAATTAAACAAGCGAAAAGAGCGAATCTCCTTTTTCATCTCCAAACTATATTCATTCATGCTATATCGTCTCCTTTGATCATTCTTAATAATTATTCGCATTGAACTATTATAACAGTAGATTTAGAAAAGTTCAAATATATTTTCTAACTTACAATTATCATATTAAAAATTTCTTAAATTTAACTTTATAAGTTTTTTTTATTATTATTGTTTAATAAACTATTTTTAAAAAGGGTTTTATCTATTAGTACCGAATTCCTTATTTATATGGGGAGAAGACACTTCTAAAAGGAGGTGCACAGGATGATTAATAAACTTTGGGACTTAACAAATTACGATTGGGAAATATTAGGAGAATCCAATCAAGATTATGGAGTTGGCGACATTATTGATCCTATCAATGTAAAATAATTATTCATCAATTTTTTTACCTATTTTCTATACTTTGAGAATAACCTAACTTTGCTTCTCCCCATTTTAACGACTTTACTAGTCTAAGGAGGGACAATCAATGAAATATCGCCCTTTGAGAATAGTTTGGGAACTTACAAATGCTTGTAATGCCAAATGTATTCATTGTGGCTCAAGATCTGGTAGTCAAAGAGAACATGAATTAACAAAAGAAGAAGCTCTTAAGGTTTGTGATGAACTCAAAGAATTGGGATGTAAACATGTCACTTTAATCGGTGGGGAGTTTTTCTTACAACATTATTGGGAAGCAATAGTAAAGAGATTGTTAGATAATGGTATTAAAGTTGGTCCATTAACTAATGGAATTTTACTAAACGATACCAATTTACAAAAACTAAAAAACCTCGGTCTTAAAGAAGTCTTTATCAGTATTGATGGCATTGAGAAAACTCATGATCATATTCGTGGAGTACCAGGACTTTTTGATAAGATCATTAAAAATATTAAAAAAGCACAAGAAATGGGCTTTGTAGTTGGCGTCAATACTTCTGTTTCAGCAATAAATCTCGATGAGATACCAGATTTATTTACATTGTTGAAGGAAATAGATGTAAAACTTTGGCAAGTTCAAATTGTTGAAGATATTGGAAATGCACAGGATAATCCTAAGTTAGCTTTGACTTTAGAAAATGTCTACCGTCTAACTAAATACATAGCAGAATTTAGAAAACAAAAGGATATGAGAGTTATTTTAGGAGACAACATTGGTTATTTTGTTTCCTTCGAACCAATGCTTAGAGATCAACCTTTTACAGGTTGTGCTGCAGGACGATTTGCACTTGGAATCGAATCTAATGGAAATATTCGCGGTTGTCTTTCAATAATTAGTACTCCAGAAACCGTTGAAGGTAATGTACGTGAACGTTCACTAATTGAGATTTGGAATGACCCAGAACTTTTTAAACTTTACCGTCAACGAACTGTTGAAAAACTGACTGGTTTTTGTGCCCAATGTGAATATCGTAATCTATGTCGTGCCGGATGTTCATCTCTTGCACACTCTCTAACAGGTGGTTTTTATGACAATCCATTTTGCCTTCATAGATACGAACTCGAAAACAACTTGATATAATACATGAATGAATATAAACTTTTATATGCGAAAATTCTACTAAAAAAGGATGTTGGCAAAAAACCAACATCCTTTTTTCTATTTCTTATATGTCACATCAATTGCATTCTTCTTACACTTTTCAAAACAAGCGCCACACTTGATACAAATCTCAGGATCAATCTCATGCATTTTTTTGACTTCACCCTTGATTGCGCTCACAGGACAAACACGAGCGCATAAGGTACAACCAATGCAGTTATCGTTAATCTTGATCTCTTCAACTCTTTCACCATCAAAATCAATGGTTCCCATCGGACATTTTTCTGCACAAATACCACAGTTAATACATTTATCATAATCAATAATTGCTAAATTATCTTTCATCTTGATAGCATCAACAGGACAGTTTTTAGCACAAATTCCACATCCAATACAACCCACTTTACATACCTGCCGAACTTCTTTACCGCTCAAATAAGCAGAACAGCGAATATGATTCTTGCGAGATTCACTAACCAAAGTAATAATAGCTTTTGGACATGCTTGTACACATTTTCCACAACCAGTACAGAGTTCAAGGTCAACAACAGGTAAGTTATCGTCACTCATTTTAATAGCACCAAATGGACAAACAGCAGCACAGTCACCAAATCCTAAACATCCATATTGACAGCCTTTGCTACCTCCACCTACTGCAGTAGCAGCTTTACAACTTTGAATTCCTCGATACTCAGAACGTTGGATAGCTTGGGATATACCACCTTTACAGAGAACCTGAGCT
This sequence comes from Halanaerobiales bacterium, assembly GCA_023128035.1. The sequence goes on from JAGMES010000071.1 coordinate 10,957, forward strand.
ATATATTTTTCACCAACTTTTGCAGTAACACCCATGATTTTAGCAATTTGTACAGCAGTACTTGCACCACCTACTGGACAAGCGTTAATATCGGCATTTCCAGCTACTACTGCATTAGCAAAACTACTACATCCTGGATGGCCACAACCACCACAGTTAGCGCCTGGTAGAGCGGTTTCTATTTCTGCAATGCGAGGATCTTCCTCAACAGCGAATTTTTTTGAAGCAATTGCAAGGCCAGTTGCAAAGAATGCACCTAAAGCGCCCATGCTTAAAAGAGAAGATATATATATATTAGCCACTTTGGGTCACCTCCTATTTTGGTTAATTAAAGTCGAAATAATAACTGCGTTATTTTTTCTTAAATTTAACGACTTCAGAAGGATATTCAAACTCCCACTGAAGCTTTGAAATTATTGTAAGACTTCCACCCCCACCTGTAGCGGAGGAGAATTTCACCTTCTGAAATGTCGTTAAACAATCTGCGTTTCAGCTTTTGTTACATAGGAATCAGACCAGAGAAACCCATGAACGCCAAGGCCATAATACCAGCAATAATTAGTGCCAAAGGAACACCCTTCATTGCTTCAGGAACATCAGCAAACTGCAAGCTTTCCCGAATTCCAGCTAGAAGAACAATGGCCAAAGTAAAGCCTACTCCACCACCAAGACCAAAAATTGTACTTTGGATAAAATCGTAACCTTTCATTGGGATCAGAAGTGCTAAACCCAAAATTGCACAGTTAGTAGTAATAAGTGGTAAAAAGATCCCCAAAGCCTTATAAAGAACAGGGCTAATCTTTTTGATGAACATTTCAACCAACTGTACTAATGAAGCAATTACCAAAATAAACGCAACATATTGTAAAAATTCAAGATGTAATGGCTCTAAAATAAAATTCTGAATAAAGTAGGCACTCATTGCTGTTAAAGTCATAACAAAAGTTGTAGCCATACCCATACTAAATGCTGTCTCAACCTGTTTCGAAACCCCCAAGAAGGGACAGATTCCTAAGAATCTGGATAAAACAAAGTTATTAACCAGAACAGAAGCAGTAAAAATCAATAACAGATCAACAGTATAATCCACTTGTTCCCCCTCCTTTCACTATTTGGACTTGGTCAGATAATTCATAACCCCTAAGAGTACTCCTAGAGTTAAGAACGCACCCGCTGGTAATACCATAATTGTCCAAGGAGTCCACCAAGATGTGAAACCAGGAATTGCTCCACCAAAGATAGTTCCCATACCTAAAATTTCACGAATTGAACCAAGTAAAGTTAATGCCCATGTAAAACCTAAACCCATACCTACAGCATCAATCACAGAATCACCTAGAACATTTTTCGAAGCAAATGCCTCCAAACGTCCCAAAATGATGCAGTTAACTACTATTAAAGGTATAAAAAGTCCCAATACTTCAGCAATATCTGGAAAATAAGCTTTTAATCCATAGTCTGCTATCGTAACAAAAGTAGCAACAATGATAATATAAGATGGTATTCTTACTTTAGATGGAATTATATTCTTAGCCAAAGAGATTATAATCTCTGAGAAAATCAAAACAAACGATGTTGCTAAACCCATTGCAAGACCATTTACAGCTGCATTAGTTACAGCTAGGGTCGGACACATACCTAAAACCAGACGAAAGACTGGATTCTCATTCCACAAACCATTGGTAAAAGTCTGCACACGAGACATTATAACTCACCTCCAAAGGCTTCCTCTACAGCTTTGAGGGTATTCTGAATAATAGTGGTCACCGCATCTGAAGAAATTGTAGCACCAGAAATCGCTTCAACTTCCATTTCATTAGCAACAGGACGTTTCACCACAGAATAATTACCAAAAGGCTTATTTTCATAGTTTGATTTAAAACCAGTTTCAGTAATCCGTGCACCCAAACCAGGAGTTTCCAAGTGGCTTAAGATTTTAATAGCAGAGATCTTCTTTTCAGTAGGAATGAAACCTACCATCATTTTAATCTCACCCTGGAATCCGCCACCTTTAGCTTCAACGGCAATACCGATAGGATTACCATTTGCATCGATACCCTGATAATAAGAGAAATCTCCCTTTTGCTTCAGTTCATATGATTCGATACCAGGTAATACTTCTGCAATCGCGTTTTGCTTTTTAACTTCAGCATTATGAATAATTTTATCATTAGTCATATTAAAGGTAAACGCCAATACTAACCCTGAGAGAATCGCAATAACTGTCAAAACCAAAATCATTCTTGACATCTCTTTCATTAGCGTTTCACCTCCCCATAAGTCCGAGGTCGAGTATATCTATTCAACAATGGTACTGCCATGTTCATCAATAGAATGGAGAATAATACACCCTCTGGATATCCACCCCAAAGACGGATGAATACCAAAATAACTCCTGCACCGATACCATATATCCAACGTCCTAATTTGGTTATTGGACTGGTTACCATATCAGTTAACATATAAAATCCACCCAGCATCAAACCGCCTGCTAAAAGATGAAAAATTGGATCTGCTCCAAATACAGCAGTCAAAACTGCTACTGAGCCAAAATAACCTAGAGTAATTCGATAGTCAACATATCCTTTATAGATCAGATAAGCACCACCAAGGATAACAGCAAGAGCAGAAGTCTCGCCAAGAGAACCACCAATATTACCAATAAACATGTTCCAATAGTTCACAGTTGCTCCAGCCAGTGGAGTAGCAGATGCAGTTGCATCAACACCAGCTCCAGGTAAAAACCAACTAGTCATTTCTACAGAAAAAGCGGCTATTAAAAACGCACGACCCACCAAAGCTGGATTGAATGGGTTAAAACCAAGACCACCAAATATTTGTTTTCCTAGAGAAATCGCGACGATGGCACCTAAAGCAGCCATCCAAAGAGGTACTCTAGGAGGCAAAGTTAATGCTAATAAAAGACCTGTTAAAATTGCACTTCCATCAAAGATAGTAACCTGTTTGCCTCTCAATTTTTGCCAAACAGCTTCAGTAAGAACACTAAAAACTACACATGTCAAAATAACTAAAAATGCTTGAAGTTTAAAATAATATACCGCCATCAAACAAGCTGGAATCAATGAAAGATTCACAGTATGCATAATGCGAGATACTGTATCTACATCACGTACATGTGGTGATGAAGTAACGATGAATTTTGGATTAGACATCTTTGATCCCCCCTCGTCTTTTATTTCTGTTTCCTGCGTTCAGCGAGTACTTCAGCTTTACCCAAACGAATATAATGAATCAGTGGGCGTTTTGCAGGACAGATATAGGAACAAGAGCCACACTCAATACAATCTAAAACATCATATTTGTCCATCTCAGCATACATTTGATGCTGTGAATAATTTGCTAAAGTAATAGGCATAAGAAAAACAGGACAAACATCAACACAACGACCACAACGGATACAAGGCTGTGGTTCAAAGTCTGTCACCTCTTCTTGTGTAAGAACTAACACACCAGAAGTACCTTTTAACACAGGAACATCAAGATTATGAATCGCAGGACCCATCATGGGACCACCTAAGATCACTTTACCAGGAGTTCCATTAAAACCGCCAGCATATTCAACTAGTTCAGATACAGATGTACCAACTTTAGCAACTACGTTCTTAGGCTCCTTGATGCCGTGTCCTGTTATTGTCACAGTTCTGTCGATCAATGGCATACCTGTTTTGATCGCACGAGAAACAGCTACAGCGGTAGTTACATTGTTAACAACACATCCAGCATCAGCAGGTAAACCGCCAGAAGGAACTTCTCGACCAGTGATGGCCGTAATTAACATTTTCTCGCCACCTTGTGGGTACTTAGTTTCTAAAGCAACCACTTCAATCTCAGAGTCACCCTCACATGCTTTAATCATAGCATCGATAGCATCTGATTTATTATCTTCAATACCGATATAACCTTTGTTAACTCCTACAGCTTTCATTAATGCTTTCAAACCAAAGATCACTTCTTCTGGCTGCTCCAACATAATCCGATGGTCTACGGTCAAATATGGCTCACACTCTGCTGCATTTAAGATAACATTATCAACAGTTTTACCTTCAGGAATTGAAAGTTTAACATGGGTTGGGAAAGAAGCACCACCCATACCTACGATCCCTGCTTCACGAACAATCTTTCTGATCTCTTCACTTGATAAAGAGCTCAGATCACCTTTTGGTTGTACATCTTCATGCACAGTATTTTGTCCATCTGACTCAATAACTACTGCTAAAGATTTCCCACCTGCTCCTACCTCTACTTCTTTGATTGCTTTAACTACTCCAGAGATACTAGCATGAATTGGGGCAGAGACAAAACTTTGACTGTCTCCAATTTTCTGGCCCACTTTGACCTGATCACCAACCTGGACAAGTGGTTCGCAGGGTGCACCAATATGTTGACGCATAGGGATCACAACTAAAGATGGATCCTTAAGCTTTTCTAAAGCTTTTTTCGCAGTCAACTCTTTATTATAGGCTGGATGGATACCCTGCTTGAAAGTCTTGACTTTCATACTTTTCACCCCTTTTACAAATAAAATAAAAGCTAAAAAATCCCAGTACAAATTTTGACACTTTCTTTACCACCATAACATATTCGGGATTAAAGTCCAAAATCCTTTCAGTTTTCATTAGTTTTTCTTTTCACAATCATTTCAAATGTCTTTATTTGATAGTATTTTATAATAAACATTACTTTATGATTATATCGTGGATTTCTTCAAATTAGAATTAAGCTGTTTAAAATGCAATAAGTAAATATTGGAAAGAAAATTTTAATGATAAAATATAAAAGCACCTTAGGTCACAAATAAATGTGAATCTAAGGCACCTTTCATATCTTATAATAAAATCTAAACTATATATAATTTTCACCAAAATGTTTATTCACTATGTAGTTAGTTCTAATTTTTCTTTTAACCAATCAAATTTTATTTTATCATACTCTTCAACTTTGCCAGTATCATTTAACTTAGCAAATTCAGGATCAATAGGAAGTTGAGCTAAAAATGGAATTCCTAATTCTTTTTCAATACTCGCCCCTTTGCCCGGGCCAAATAATTCAATCTTCTCACCACAGGTAGGACATTTAATATAACTCATATTTTCAATCAGACCCAAAATAGGTAGTTCAAGCATCTTTGCCATTTTCAAAGACTTTTTAACTTCCATATATACCATATCTTGTGGAGAAGAGACCAAAACAATGTGATCTACTGGAATTGATTGCATAACTGTCAAAGGAATATCTCCTGTTCCTGGAGGAAGATCCAGTACAAGATAATCTAGTTCGCCCCATACTACATCTGTCCAGAATTGGCCTACAGTCTGAGCCAACAAAGGGCCTCGCCAGATAACAGGGTCATCCTCATTTTCTAATAAAAGATTAAGAGACATAATTTCAATCCCTGTTTTAGTCTTTATAGGAAATAAGCCTACATCTGTTTGTTTTGGTCTATCACTTGCACCGAACATTTTAGGAATACTAGGGCCAGTAATATCAGCATCCAATAAACCTACTTTATATCCCAAACGCCTAAGTTCAACTGCAATAAGTGCTGATACTGATGATTTTCCAACCCCACCTTTTCCACTCATAACAGCTATAACATTTTTTACATTACTTAAGTCATTTAATGCTAACTTCTCCATCAACTTTTCCTCCTTACCCATCTCTATAAAATTTTCATGCTATGATTCGTCCACAAAAAGTATTTAGTCCCACAAAAGCTCACATACCTTATATGTACTGAGACCTCCTAATTCAGTATTATATATGATATGTAAGCTCTTATGCAACTACTTTTTATGGAATAATCATATTATAATCTTTCTAACACTTGTTGATAGATTTCAAATATTGCTCTTGAACTAACACTTTCTTTATATTCCACTGGAACTATCCCTGAACCGATAGCAGTTGGAATATTCTTATCAAAGGGGATCTTTCCAACAACTTCAACTCCTCGCCCTTCACAATAATCTGTGATACTTTCAGTCATCTCATCATCTAAATCTGATTTATTGATACAGACTACAGCTTTAACATCAAAATACTCTGACAAATCTAAAATTCGTTCTAAATCATGTTTACCCGATACAGTTGGTTCTGTAACCATCAAAGCTAAATCAGTTCCTGAAAAGGAAGAGATCACAGGACAACCTATTCCTGGAGGACCATCTACTAAAAGAACTTCGCTTGCTTCATTTTCACTTACTTCTCTAGCTTTTTTTAAAACTTGAGAAACTAATTTACCTGAATTTTCCTCAGCAATCCCCAGAGTAGCATGTACCATTGATCCAAAACAAGTTTTAGAAACATACCATTCCCCTGATAAACTATCCTTTATGATAATGCCTCCATGAGGACAAACATAGCCACAAACTGTACATCCCTCACAAAGAATCGGATTGACTTTTACTATACCCTGTTCTAAATTTTTTTCAATAGCCTGAAAACGACAGATCTTGATACATTCCTGACATTGTTGACATTTCGCTTGATCAATCTTAGCTATCTTTCCCCCATAAAAATCATGTCTTTCAATGATCTCTGGTTCTAGAAGTAAATGCAAATCTGCTGCATCTACATCACAATCTGCCATAGTCATCTGCGTTTCAGTAGCTTTTCCCAGGGCAGCAAAAGAAGCTGTTATGGTTGTTTTACCTGTACCACCTTTTCCACTGATAACCAATAATTGCTTCATACTTTACTCCCCCTTACAATCTCCTCAAAAAGCTGCTTGAATTCTTCTTTAAGCTCAGGAAACTCTTTCGTAAGCATATTTCCTCTGGCATAGCAGGCAGCGTATTCCCGTTTAAATGGAATTTTCAGCAAAATTGGAATCTTCTCTAAAGAACAATATTCTTCCACTTTCGCTTCACCTAAATCAGCCCGGTTAATGATTACACCAAAGGGAATCTGTAGTTTTCGAACAACTTCAACTGCTAATTTTAGATCATAAAACCCAAAAGGAGTTGGTTCAGTAACTAAAACAACATAATCTACAGCAATCAAAGTACTAACTACAGGACAAGATGTACCTGGAGGAGCATCAAGTATAGTAACCTTATCATTAGAAATTTTATTTTTTAATTCATTGATAATCGGTGGAGCTAAAGGACTACCTATATTTAATATACCATGCATAAAATGAATGCCTAAAGCTTCACCTTCTTCAATCCAACCAACACCTCTTTTTTCCTCACGAATAGCATTAGTAGGACAGATAAAAGAACAGCCACCACATCCATGACAAAGTTCTGGAAAAACTAAAATTTTTTCAGCAATCAATGAAATGGCATTATACATACAAAGATCAGCACATTTTCCGCAGGAGATACATCGTTTTTCATCTACTACAGGAACCAGTACTCCCACTTCTTCTCTACTGTGAAAAGAAGGATTAAAAAAAAGGTGAGAGTTAGGTTCTTCTACATCACAATCAATAAGCTCTACTGGATATAGAGATTTAATCGAATATGCTAAATTAGTAGCGATTGTTGTTTTCCCAGTCCCACCTTTTCCACTAGCAATAGCAATAGTCACAGTACTTTTCACAAAAATCTTCCCCTTCCAATGCTTCTCTATCCATTTTTAAACTGCTTTAAATTCACCTTTTTTATACTTTTTAACAACTTCTGCTATAGTACCAGAAACTTCACAATAGATTTTTACATTTCCAGCCTGTAAAGCCTGACTTGCTTTTGGCCCAACCCGTCCTGTCAATACTGCTTCAGCACCTTGATCAGCAACAATACTTCCACTCTTAATTCCAGCACCAGAAGCAAAATTAACCGCTGGATTTTCAATAGCTTCAAAATTTTCTGTCTCTAAATCAACTACCATAAAATAAGCACATCGACCAAATCTTGGATCAACCTCTGCATCCATTGTTGCACCTTGGGACGTAATAACAATTTTCATAATTACTCCTCCTCATTACTTTTATCTTCAAATAAAGCAAGTTCTTCTAATCTTGTAGCGACTTGATTCATTTGATTTTTTAAGATTTGAGCTTCTTGTAATAAAATTTCTTTCTCTGTTTTAAATTCCTCAACTTTATTTACAGCAGTCGCACCATTTATCCATCTATTTCGACCTAATCCTACTCCACCGCCTATGTTCATTCCACGTCCCATACCTTTTCTAAACCCATTGCCACATCTCATTCCTCTTCCCATACCCATGCCTAAACCGTTGTTAAAACCTCTGCCAACACCTCTACCATTAGCAAAACTCATATCTTGCCTATAATCTACAACACAATATCCTCTACCTTTTCCAGTCATAGGACCTTGATTCATAGGGCCAGTTCCATCACCAAATGGCATGACATTCCCTCCTTCAAATCTGTTTTTTTTGGGCATATGCTCATTTATATTTTACTCCTATTATGAGCATATGTCAATAAAAATTTTAGGTAAGGATAAAAAAAGTGTTCTGCTTGGACTGCTAGCGATGTGCTTTATTAGGCTAAGTAGGAAAAAGTATACTCATTAACTATTCCTTATCTTATATTATATCATATAATATCATAAAATATCATAATGTAAAATCCAACTGTGCAGACTTTTTCAAATCATTCTTGAAAATAATAAATAAATTTGAAAATTTATTAAAGGGATGATATAATATGTGTAAAGATAAAGAGAAAAAAAATAATAAGGAGGAAGAACATATGACCTCTGTAGCGAAACCTTGTACTCCTGATGTTTCTCTTAAGAAATCTTTAAAGGAGATGCTTTTAATTAGACAAGGTAAATTACCAAAAAGAAGCTGGAAACAGTTTAAAAAACAATTAGAAGATGATTTGCATCTTGAAGTAAATAATGAGAGTGCGTATAAAGTAAGAGTTATTGTTACTACTCAGGCATTCCATTATTGGGATGCCTGAGTAGTAACGAGTTTTTTATAAAAGTATTTGGAGAACTCTTGACTGTCCAGTAAATGACAAACATCATATTAAACAGTTTTTCGTAATTTTTACTTTTTTATTTGTTGCATCAAGTTCAATTTCACAACCTATCGGTAAAGTTAACATTGGATGTGTATGGCAACAATCAAAATCAGCAATAAATGGTATCTTTTTATCTCCTAATACTTCTAATAGTATTTCATATGGTTTCTTCCCAGTCTTTAAATCATCAAACAATTCATGTTTCCCGAGTATAATTCCAGAAATTTTATCAAATACACCATTTAGCTTCAATAAAGAAAAACTTTTCTCAATATCTCCAGCATCTTTTCTGCTATCTTCTAGAAAGAGTATATCTCCATTTATTATTTTAGGCATATATTCACTGCCCCAAATACCCTTTATTGTAGTCAAATTCCCACCAATTAATCTTCCTGTAATCTTCCCATCATATACTGTTATCAATTTGTTTTCTCTTTGTTCTTTTCCCCTGTCTTGCCTTTCCCAATCTAAATATTCTTCTGTCCAAGTTAATGGAGTCATTAAAGTATATGGAAATTGAACTTTATTTGTAATAATATCTTCGAAATATTGATACGTATACTCAACAAACGGAGGAAATTCTCCAAATGATGCAACTAATGCAGGTCCATAAAAAGTATTAATTCCTGTTTTTGCATATATTGCAAGCAAAATAGCAGTAATATCCGAATATCCTATTATTATTTTAGGATTTCTTTTAAATTCATCGTAATCTATATAAGGAAGAATTGAATTTGAGTTCTTTCCTCCAATTGTAGCCATTATACATTTTATTTCTGGATTTCTAATTAAGCTATTTAATTCATCTGCTCTTTCTTTTATGTTCCCAGACCTATAAAAATCGTATTTTTCAGTCAAATCTCCATCTGCAATTTTAAACCCCTTATTCTCCAAATATTGCTTTGCTCTTTTAAATCTTATCGGATTAGTACATGTTATTGGTAATGATGGCGAGAAAATACCAATTATATCACCTTTTCCTAACTTTTGTATATTTTTCATTATATACCCTCCATTTTTTCACTAAACTTATTTATTACTAACCGCACATACTGAAGCTTAATTCCACTGCAAAAAGGGTAGGTATATCTCTTAAAACTGAGTTCTAAAATTTTCAACTTCCTTTTTTAGGTAATACAATACTAATTTTACACTGTGAATCGCTCCCTATGAACTATAATTGTATATATTATAATTATATATCTGCCAATTTAACCTTATTTTACTTGTTTCAGGGCATAGCTATCCTATAATCAGA
>JAGMES010000072.1 GCA_023128035.1 Halanaerobiales bacterium
CCCCGATGTTCAGCTTTAGCTGGACGAGTTCACTTTCATGAAAAAAGCCAGTGCTTTTGCACTGGCTTTAAAAACATTTTCACGTAGTTATATCTCGACTTTAACTTACCTTTATATTTTCTTTTACTGGAGGCATTACAATATCAATAATATCCTCCACACGATCTGCTATCATAACTTCTAAATCATCACAATCACTTGGTACATCCTTTGCATTATCTTTTGGAACAAAAACCTGTCTAATTCCCGCTTGACGTGCACCATAAATTTTTTCAAAAACTCCACCAACTGGCTTAACTTGTCCTTGAATAGAAATTTCACCTGTAATTGCAATATCTTGACGGATTGGACGTTTTTCGATAGCACTTATAATTGCTAAAAGAATCGCTGTACCAGCAGAAGGACCATCAATCCGACCTCCACCAACTATATTTACATGAATATCATAATCGGCAATATCTTTACCTGTCAGTTTTCTAACAACTGATGCTGCATTAAAAACAGAATCTTTCGCCATACTACCAGCAGTTTCATTAAAACGTAGACGACCTTTTCCCTTTTCTGTTGATGGAAAAGCAATCGCTTCAATTTCAATCACTGATCCCAAATAACCACTTACACCCAGACCAAAAATTTTACCAACTTCCAACGTATCAGAAGCCTTAACACTAACATAAGGAGTCAAACGACTGATCTGAGCCACTTCATAAATTAAATCTTTAGTTATTCGTATTTTAGGTTTTTCCTCTTTATCTATTGTATTACCTAAATCATATAATGCTAGACTATAAGCATCAGCTAAAATATTAACCGCTTTACGTCCTTCAATAGTATAAAGACTCACAACTTCAGCTACACCAGGCTCCAACTCTACATTCAACTTTTCACCAGCGTTATGAACAATTTTTGTAATATCCTCTGATGTCAAAGGTTCAAAAAACACCTCAGCAGATCGAGATCTAAACGCAGGACTAATCTCACCTGGATCACGTGTAGTTGCACCAATCAAAATAAAATCTGCTGGTGCTCCTTCATCAAATAGCTTTTTAATATACTGAGGCACATTCTTATCTGTAGGGTCATAATATGATGACTCAAAATAAGCTCGTTTATCCTCTAATACTTTCAAAAGTTTGTTTTGGAGCATTGGATCCATCTCACCCAACTCATCAATAAAGAGAACTCCACCATGTGCTTCGGTAACTAAACCTGGTTTAGGTTCTGGGATACCTGTATCAGCAAAACTCCTTTTTGCACCCTGATAGATTGGATCATGAACAGATCCAAGCAAAGGATTTGTTACTTCCCTTGGATCCCACCTAATGGTTGTACCATCTATTTCTATAAATTTCGCATCTTCATCAAAAGGGGGTCGAGACATTTTTTTTGCAGCCTCTAATGCTAAGCGAGCAGCCGTAGTTTTCCCAACTCCAGGAGGCCCATATAAAATAACATGCTGTGGAAAAGGAGAAGCAATTTTAGACATTAATGCTTTAATGGCTCTTTCTTGACCAACAATTTCTTCTAAAGAAACTGGACGAAGTAACTCCATTGCTGACCGTGAAAGACCTTTAGCCTCTAACTTCTCTAGCTCAGCGTATTTCTTAAGAGTTTGAGGACTTTCCGTTCCTCCTTCAGATTCGCGAATTATTTGTCTTTTAATCTCTTGAATATATTCATTATGTTTTTCTTGCATTTTCTCTGAAATCTGACGTTCAATTTTATCTTCAACAGTTTTACGTGCAATAATATCGGCAATTTCTTCATTAATCTCATCAATAATCCGTGGAATTTCCTTTTCTTCTAGAATTCCATCGATAGTAGGATCTTCAAACACAATTCTTTGTAATGCTAAAACACGGTCAGCAATTTTTGTCGAACGCATCAAATTCAACGCTTCCAACTTACCTGCTTTTAAGACTAATTTATCTGCACCATATAAATTCGAAATTAAACTATAAATTGCAGTAATCTGTCGACGTAACTGATTTAGCTCTAACTCATGCTCATCCAGACCATCTTTATTGAAGATCCGTCGAATTAAATCCTTCATCTTTTGCCCCTTTCTATATCTCCATCACTTTCACTTCGATGGATGCGATGACATCACTGTGTAATTTAATAATCACAGTGTGTTCACCTAATTCTTTGATATTTTCTTTTAATTGAATTTTCCTTTTGTCTACTTTATAACCCTTTTTCTTCAAAACCCCCGCAATATCAGAATTTGTAACAGACCCGAATAAACGACCGCCACTGCCAGCCTTCACTTTGATTTCTAGGACTGTTTCTTCTAATTGTTTTTTAAGTTTTTGAGCTTCTTTTAACTCTTTCTCTTTCTTCTTCTCAGTTATCTTTTGTATATGTTTCAAATCAGCCAAACTACCTTCAGTAGCTTCTTTTGCTAAGCCACGAGGAATTAAATAATTGCGACCATATCCATCAGTTACGTTCAGTACTTGACCTTCTTTACCAACATTTTTTACATTTTTTAACAGTATAACTTTCATGACTATATCCCCCCATATAAAAATTATATCTCAACTTTGACTTGTTGACAATCATATTTGACTAACAATTCATTCCAGCTAAATTAAAATTTATTTCTCTCTTGCAAATGCCTCTTTAATCCACTCAAATCTCCAAACCATTGGTCAATTTCATGTTTATCTTCAATAAGTTCATCAATCTGACACTCAAGTTCTCCCTCAATTCGTTCATATGTAAAACCCAACCTTCTTCCTAAAACGTAAGCTGCAATTATCAACCGAACCAGTGAATTAATTATTATATTTTCTCTATTCGGAATCATTGCTTTAAAGAGAGATGAAACCCCATCAACCAACTCAGCTTTTAACCATTCAATCGTCTTTATATTTCTAGTTATATTTAACTTAAGTTTTCCATTTCGAACTGGATTCATTCTCTCACCCTTTCAATACATTATTGTAAGCCATTATACATTTCGTTAAATATTCCGAAAGTCCTGCAATAATTTAGAAAAACTAAGGGCATAAACACAAAAAGGAGGCTAAAAAGTTAGCCCCCTAAATTCTTATTATTCAGTTGTAAAAGGTAACAAAGCAATATTACGAGCTCTTTTAATCGCTCTAGTCAACTGACGCTGATGACTCGCACAGTTTCCAGAAATACGACGAGGTAAAATTTTACCACGTTCAGTAACATATCTTCTTAAACGGCCAATCTCTTTATAGTCAATATCTTTTACTTTATCTACACAAAAAGCACAAGCTTTTCTACGACCTTTTCTTCCACCACGAGGTGCCATAATTATTCCCTCCCTCTAATATTAATAATCTGCAAGCAGCTTTAAAATCTTCATAGAAGATTAAATAACATTTCGGAAGGAATTTTAATTCCTACCTAAATATAATTCTAGAAAGATAGTTTACCCCCACTTACGAAAGTTGGGGAGATTTATGCCTTCCGAAAATGTTATTAAAATGGAACATCTATATCGTCACCGAAACTACCTAAATCATCATTATTCTGATTGTTAGACTTATTACCACTCTGAGAAGAACCATCTTTTGGCCAATCTAGGAATCGTACATTATCAGCAACAACTTCTGCCACTTTCCGACGAATACCATTGCTATCATCATAGTAGGGTAAGAACCAGACGCCTTTCCTTAATTCAACCGCCCTCGTCTAGTCATATGTTCTATACGAGTTTCAACATGGTTTCTTAAAGTAGGTTTTCCTGAACTCCCCTCCGAACCGTACGTACACCTCTCAGCGTATACGGCTCTCCGTTTATCAATCTAGCATTCCATTATGCAAATCTTTGTGACATGACTGACATAAAGCAAGGGTTTTACGCTTTCTACCAATCATTAATTGCTCCCATCGCTTTTTGCCTTGCAAGTCCTTCAACTTTCTAACATGATGCATGTGAATTGGTACATCCTCTACACCACACCATTCACATTTACCTGCTAGTAGTCTATCAATTAGACTCGTTCTGCCACTATATATCGTTATATTAGGCAAATTGTCAACATTTTCATTTGCTTTTTTCTCTAGCCTCTGTATTTTATACCCTTTATTATAAAAGAAGCGAATTTTCTCTTCTTCTTTTGTTCGGTATCGAACTCCTATTTCACCATCAACGTTAAACTTTTTCTTCATTTTCTTGATTGTTGATCTATACTTATTGGCATAGGTTTTCAGCAAACTGAACTTCATGACATAATGAAATTTATTCAGATTGCTAACATTCAGGGCTAGTTTATAGTAGTTATAGAACCCTCTAATTTCTGCATTATAAGTGCTGATTATTTCAAGGTCATCATTGTTGACTAAATATCGTCTATGCATAGGAATCCATTTATCATTCTTGTCGATTTCCATTGCTTGGAGTTGTAGGAGCTTATCCCTCCATTTTTCCATTGGCATTAGTAATCTAACTTTTAAGTTAAAAGTTCTTCTTGGTATTCCATCTGTAGCTACTTTCGGTTTATTAGATCTATCTACCTGTATGTCGTAACCCAGGAATCTGGCTTTATTTCTACTGTTAGTGATAAGGGTTTTTCTTTGGGATAACTCTAACTTTAGATTATCCATAAGAAAGATTGTAAGGTCTTGTTTAATCTTTCTAGCATCATCCTTACTACCTATAATACCTATTAAGAAGTCATCCGCATACCTTGTATACTGTAACCTTTTGTATCTCCCATCTTGCGGGTCTGTACGTGGGAGTTTCTGCACTTCCTTTTGTAGCTTCTTAACTTCTTTAATGGCTTGTTGTTTTTCCTCATCACTTAAGTTGTGCCATATCTTCTTATATTTCGCACGTAGTCTTTCTGTTCTTTGGCAGGCTGTCCGATATGCTGTGCTTCTCTGTTTCGTTTTTCCTTTATCGAATTTCTTCTTATATTCTTCCATATATTTATCCAATTCGTTTAGATAGATATTCGACAAAATTGGACTTATGGTGCCGCCTTGTGGTGTACCGCTATAGGTGTTATGAAATTTCCATTCTTCCATGTATCCAGCTTTAAGAAACTTCCATATGAGATCAATGAACTTTTCGTCATCAATTCTCCTTCTGAGGATGTTAATTAGAATATGATGGTCAATGTTGTCAAAGAAGCCTTTAATATCTCCTTCCAGCCACCATTTAATTCCCGTATATGTTGTTCTAATTTCCTCTAAAGCTGTATGACAGCTTCTGTTCGGTCTGAATCCATGCGTTTTATTGGAAAACGTGCTTTCATATATGGCTTCCAGAATCCTTCTAACGATTTCCTGAACTAGTTTGTCGTCAATAGATGGAATCCCTAAAGGTCTTTGGCTACCGTTTTTCTTGGGTATATAGACCCTTCTTGCAGGATTAGGTTGGTAGCTTTGGTTTTTTAACTTATTAATGATTCTTTGGATTCTATTAATACTCATATCATCGACAGTGTTCCCATCAGTACCTTGTGTCATGTTGCCTTGGTTAGCATATATTCTTGCATATGCTTCAAGGTAGAGTTCAATGTTGTAAAGGTTTCTATATAGTCGTTGATATTTATAATTGACGGTCTTTGCCTTGGAAGCTAAATTGTCTAATACTACTTTTGGACTTCTCATAGTGCCTCACGCACCTTCCCAATTTTGTATTAAACCGATAAACTGTTCCCCTTCGCCATGTAATAGGTTTTCCCTATCTCCGACTACTACGAGACCTCCGTTACCATATTAGATATTCAGACTACTTATAGTCATAGCCCATTTTGGGCAATCCAACTTAGGTAATCTCCGTTTAGTACGTTTAGTGACCAGCTTATTACGATGTCGGATGTGACTTTTGCCTTTTTCTTTATACTAAAGATGGGCAGTTCAGGGTCACTGATACAGACTCGATCCTATGGCCTGTATCCTTTTTGAATAATTCACCGCTCTTATGTAAATTATTCTGAACTGTATGACGTTTATAGCCACTTTACGTCATAGGCCAAACTAATCCCCCTCAGACTATCATTCAAGCAGTTTAGCTTTCATCCTCATTCGTAACTTTTCATCTCGCCATTCAGTCGTGGCTTAGTGACTAACCAACTTATGACTTTACCGACATGCTACACTCCCCGCTTGGTTTCCCTTACGGATAAGTCGGCTGATGACAGATTTTCAAGTATGCGACCTAACCTGCTACCCTGCTAAAGGTAGATTCACTAAACGCCCGTACGGACGCACAGAACGGATTTGTAAACGGCCTTCAACAGCAACTAAACGTCCTTTGCCTAAATGATTTGCGCAAGTCTCAGCCATTTTACGCCAAACAACCACATCAATAAAATCCGCATCACGTTGACCACTTTGTTGGTTCACAAAAGGACGCTCAACCGCAAGTGCAAACGAAGCTACTGCAGTTCCATTTGTGGTATAACGCAACTCTGGATCTCGTGTTAAACGGCCAATCAATATTATTCTATTTAACACACAAACCCCCTCCTTATAATAATTCTTAGAATAACCAAAATTAATCGTCTAGACGTACAATAATAGACTTAATTACAGAATCCGTAATACGATAGTTTCTGTTCAACTCGTCAATTGTTTCATTTACTGCATTAAAATTAATGCAAGTATAGTAACCAGAACGATGCTTTTTCACATCATATGCCAATCTCTTAGTTCCCCAGTTATCAACCTTTACTACTTCACCACTATTGTTAGTAATAATATCTTTAATCTTATCAATAGTTGCTGTGATCGCAGCTTCATCTAATTCTGGGCTAATGATAGCAATAGTTTCATACTTTCTCATCACTTTCACCTCCTCCACTCGGCCTAAGGCTCTGTATCCATGTACAGAGCATGGATTAATAGAAAATCTACAACAGACGTATTATATCATTTCCAGCTTTGATTTGTCAAGCTTTAACAACATTTCCGGAAGGTATAAATCCCCAAACTTCTGTAAGTAGGGATAAACTTCAGAGAAAGTCTACTTCTTTGAAGGGGCGAAATCTCCTTCCGAAAGTTGTTAAACTTAAGATGTAATAACGTAGTTATTACATCGACTTTATCATACATTGAACCTAATATAACAAATATCGCCATCTTTAATTAGATATCCTTTACCTTCTACACCAAGTTTTCCTACTTCCTTAGCTTTAACTACAGAGCCTAAATGATCTAATTCTGAAAAATTTATAACTTCTGCCCGGATAAAACCACGTTGCATATCTGTATGTACTTTACCCGCCGCTTCTGGTGCTGTTGCTCCCCTTTTCACAGTCCATGCTCGAACTTCGTTCTCATTGCCAGTGAAAAATGTGATCAAATCTAAAAGCTGATATCCAGTATGAATCAACTGTTCAAGACCTGTTTTCTCAATTCCTAACTCTTGCTGAAATATTTCTATCTCCTCAGAAGGTAACTCAGCCAAATCTGCCTCAATTTTTGCACTAATAGCAACTGCTATTGTCCCTTCCTTTTCAGCATGATTTACAACCTGCGTATAATAATCATTATTTTCTGGATTTTCTCCTTCTGCCACATTTGCAATATATAAAATCGGTTTATTAGTTAATAAGTGCAGTTCGTAAACCAACTTTTTTTCCACCTCGTCCAACTCTAATAAATTAACTAATTTACCCTGGTTTAATTCCTCCATTAAACGATTTAGACGTTTTAGTTCTTCTTTATAAATTGGATCACCCGTCTTTAATAATCTTTCTGTCTTTGCATAGCGCTTATCTAAAGTAGCTAAATCTGCCAAACAAAGCTCTGTATTAATAATCTCTATGTCACGAAGAGGATTTATTCCAGATTCCACATGAGTAATATCTGTATCTTCAAAACAGCGAACTACTTGAGCAATTGCATCCATTTCCCTAATATGAGCTAAAAACTGATTACCTAACCCTTCTCCACGGCTGGCTCCTTTAACCAAACCTGCAATATCTACAAACTCAATAGTAGTTGGTGTCGTCTTTTTAGGTTTATAAATCTCTGTTAAACGTTCTAGGCGTGAATCAGGTATGGGGACAACTCCAACATTTGGATCAATCGTGCAGAAAGGGTAATTTTCTGCACTAACACTGGCCCTTGTTAATGCATTAAAAAGAGTCGATTTACCTACATTTGGTAACCCTACTAAACCAATACGCAATCCCATTTTACTCCCCCCACTATTCTTCTGCTACACGATTCGCAATTTTCTTTACTGTTTTTTCAAACTTACGTCTAGGAAGTAAAACAACCCGTCCACATCCTTGACACCTAATTCGAATATCCATTCCCACACGAATAATCTCCCACTGATCACTTCCACAGGGATGCTTTTTCTTACACTGAACTATATCACCTAAACGTAAATCCATCAATACACCCCCTTAAGCGCGTGTTAAAAACCAGAGAATTAATGCTATAATAGCAAGAATAATAAGTGTCAAAGTTCCCTTACTAAATTTCTTTACTTTTTGAGGATTATAACTAAAAGAAGCAGTTCCTGCTTTTTGAGCCTTCTTCATATGTTTAACAGCTTCTGAAACACGCCCAGTCTTTTTTAAGATATAAGCTAAATTATTATGAGCTGGGCCATAGTTAGGATCAAAACGTAATGCATTACGAAATAGCACTTCTGCCTCATTCATCTTTCCGTCTTCCAACTCAAGGCTAGCCATATTAGAAAGACTTGCTACAAAATTAGGATCCAACTCTAAACAACGTTCGAAATATTCTCTTGCTCTTTCTCGATCATCACGATGAACAAATACAACACCCATCTTATTCAAAACTGTAGTTTCATTCGGTTCTTCCTCTAAAATCTGCAAAAAATATTCTCCTGCCTCATCAAAATTATACATCTCTAAAGCTTTTTTTCCTTTTTTATAAAGCTCTTCTTTCTTATCAAAATCCACTTTCATTCACTCTCCCTTATTTTTACCTCTTTAATATATCCTAATTTATTTCAATTCAAGCTGTATAATATCATAAACTTCTTTAACAGGTTAGCATTTTCCTGCACATCTTAAGAAGGCTTTCTCTTAGAAATAAAGAAAAAGCTAATAATTATTTTACCGTTTTATCTTTTGAGTTAAGACCCCCACTTCTATAAGTGGTGGGAATTGTTTTTAATCTTCAGTGGGGGTAGAATCCCCTACTGAAGCCCCGATGTTCAGCTTTAGCTGGACGAGTTCACTGTACTAATATCCCCTTACAGATTTCACTATCATCATCACCAATATCCCTAAGGCCACTAAACCATATAATGGGTACAAATATCTTACCAGATTCGCAAATCCAAATCGTGTTAATGGTAAAACTATTACAACAGTTAGCATCGCACTATTGTAATAACTCAATCGTAATAATGGACTCACTCTTTGAATAAAAGCATACACATGAGCTACAGCTGTTGTAATCATCGCAAACCAAAGACCGATTGTATAAATAATATGTAAAACATCCCCTGAATAACTTGCAATTATTAACATGGGCATTTCAACATAACTAATCTCACTAAAAAAAGAAATCATCGTATAACCCATCATTAGCAATAATATCATCAATAATAAACCACCCAGAAATCCACCTAAAGTTAAACTTCTTCGTTCTTTAACTTTAGACCCAATCGTAACTAAAAGAGCCATAGATAAGAACACATTAAAAGATACATACATCATTCCACTCAAATACCAGGGGAACGTTCTGATTGGCGACAAAGTCCCTATTGTTTCAATAAGGTCTGATCCTAAATAACTCAGACATGTATAAATAATCACCAACATTAAAATAGGAATTAAAAAAGTATTTACCATCAATATCCCCTTTACTCCAGCAAATATCGTAATAATCACTACTAACAGAGTAATTAAAACCCCCACACTATAACGTACTCCAAAAGTTTCTTGAAAAATTGTACCACTTCCAGCCAACATTACAGATACACTCCCTAAAATAAACAAAATATAAATTACATCCACTATAAACCCAGAGCGCTTTCCCAAAATCCGATAAAATATTTCGTAATATGTATTAATATTAAAGTGTTGTGCGAGCTTAAGAAATATAATCCCACCTAGAATAAAGAGAACACCCGCTCCAAATAAGCCAATCATCCCTTTATCACCATACTGTACAAAAAACTCAAATATTTCCTGTCCAGATGCAAATCCAGCACCTATCACTGCTCCAACATAAGTCAACGCAATTTTTAATATCATGAAAAGAGATGACCAATTTTTCTTCATCCCCTTCACCCCCTTTTTCTCCTATATCACAAATATATGAAAAAAAATTTTTTATAGGTCAGGAAGATATTTACATGTTAAATTAGTTTACTCTTACATATACTATAATATGATTCGCCCACAAAAAGTATTTTAGTCCTCCAAGAATTCACATACCATATATAGTATTGAAATCGCCTAAATCAGTACTATATATGGTATGTGAATTCTTAAGCGACTACTTTTTGTGGACTAATCATACATAAATATGGTATTGGAGGGCAGTCTATGAAATTCAACCCCAATGTTAATGTGGAGACCCGTATCCATATGGATACTTCTTTAGCAAAGTTAAAACTAAAAAACTCAATGCTCCATTTTCTTTACAAATACTCTATAGAACTAACCGACCCAATTATCTTACTTTGTATTGGTACAGATCGTTCAACAGGCGATGCACTAGGACCTTTGGTTGGAACTAACTTAAATCAATATCATTTACCGTATATACGTGTTTTTGGTACTTTAGAAGAACCAGTTCACGCTCTTAATCTTGATGAAGTCATTACAGAGATCAATAAAAAATATCACTCACCGTTTATCATATCCATCGACGCTGGCCTTGGAAAACATAGTAGTGTGGGGAATATAGATGTCAAAGCAGGCCCCCTTAAACCAGGTACAGGAGTTAATAAGGAATTAACAGCAGTTGGTGACATGCACCTTACTGGTTTAGTTAATATCGGTGGCTACATGGAATATTTTGTCCTACAAAGCACTCGTCTAAATTTGGTGATGAAAATGGCGGATATCATTTCTTACAGCATTTATGCTAGTATTCGTGAATATTTTCAAGAACAGGCTCAAGCTGAGCAAACTATTATGTAAAGAAAAAGGATGGCAGAATAAGTTGCATTTGGAATAATTCCTCGCAACATTTTTGCCATCCTTTTTCTTTACATTATGGAACCAATACCGGAATAACGTTGGCTTCTACTTCAAATTCCATGGGTAATGCTCCCTTTAATTCTCCATCAGCTTGAACTAACACTTTTTCATCTGAATCAACTTTTATCTTTTTACCACGATAAATTTTTACCGCTGAATGATCTAAATGTTTGCCTTTTGACATTTTTGGTAACATCTTCAAAACTTCTATTCTTGGAATATCTTCTACTACACAAATATCAAATAATCCATCAGAGGGGTTAGCATCAGGTAAAATTTTTATGCCACCACCATAATATCTAGCATTGCCTATAGCAACTAAAAAATATCTTCCTTTCAAAATAAGATCATCAATCGTTATCTTCATCTTAGGACTTTTGTATGTAAGTAAAGTTTTAAGTATTGCATAGATATAAGCAGATGACCCCTTCAACCAACGCACATCTCTATTTATCTCATTCGCCACAGCACCATCAAAACCGATTCCAACAATATTAATAAAATAATCTCCATTTATTTTGCCTAAATCAATATTTTTAACATGTCCATTTTTTAATACCTTAACTGCTTCTTCTGCATGAGTAGGAATATTCAATGTTCTCACCAGATCATTACCAGTTCCAGCCGGTATAATCCCTAATTTAACACTACCTTTTCCACCTGATTCTATGATTCCTTGTACAACTTCGTTGACAGTACCATCTCCTCCCACTGCAACCAACACATCGAAACCTTTTTCAACTCCTTTTTTAGCTATAAAGACGGCATCACCAGATGAACTTGTAACAACAACTTCATAATTAAGATTTTCTGTTTCAACGACCCTTTTAATCTCTTCCCACTTTTTTTTCGCCAGCCCACCTCCAGCGATAGGATTTATAATAAATTGATACTTCATTCCAGGCTCCCCCCAATTGTACGGATAGCTCAGCCTACAACAGGCTGAGCTATCAAATAATCTACTTCGTAGCTTTCATTAATAAATTATGAAGGAGATCTATCTCCTTCCGAAAATATTATTAAAGTTCAGTCTATGCTTTTTTTTCTTTATTTTTATCACTAATATTTTCTAGTTTTTGAACGTTAGTGGTTGATGTAACAGTATTTAAGCTCTTCCGAGATTCACTTTTACCTTTAAAAGTAGCTCCATCTTCAATTACAAGTGTAGACATTTTAATATCACCAATTAAAACTCCAGTTGGAACAATTTCTAATTTCTCTTTAGCATCAACTTCACCACGAACTTCACCAGCTATCACAATATTCCGTCCTTTTACATTAGCTAAAATCTTTCCCTCTTTACCAACAAAAACATCGCCCGCGACTACAACTTCTCCACCTTCTATTTTTCCTTCAATACGTATTGATCCTTTACAGTATAAATTTCCACTTATACTAGTTCCATCTCCAATAATAGTTTCGACACGAATTGGACTATCAGCCTTTTTCTTCTGTTTACTGAACATTTCATCTTCCTCCTATCATTTTGTTTTCAGAAAATCCCTGGGATTTTTTGGAACGCCATTAACCCGAACTTCATAATGTAAATGTGGTCCTGTACTTTTACCTGAATTTCCTGAGTAAGCTACTATATCTCCACGCTTTACTGTTTGTCCTGATTTTACCACTAATTTGTTGTTATGAGCATAATATGTCTGATATCCGTAACCATGGTCAATCATAACCATTCGCCCATAACCGCCTCTCCAATCAGCATAAACCACTTTTCCTGCTGCTGTAGCTATTACTGGTGTTCCATACCAAACTCCAATATCTAAACCTTCATGAAAAGCCTGCTTGTTTGTAATTGGATCTTTTCTAAAACCAAATTGGGAAGAAATATAACCTTTCCCATCATCCTTTAAAGGCCACCCCATTGGAGTAGCTGCCATTAGAGCATTATAATCTTCAATATTAACCTCTAAATCTTCCATAACTTCTTGCTGAAATGGAATGTCAACTCTAAGCATCCTCAAATCTTCTCGAATTTGAGTCAACATTTCAAAGGCATCTTCTCTTAACAAATCGTCTCCTCCGCCTAATGGTTGGTCATAATCCTCAGCTAACAAAGTGTAATTAAAGAAAACAAGGTTTTTAACATCATCATAATTATCCATTTCATCATTATCTGAAATCAATTCCTCAATTTGTTCCCCTTTTTCCTCTAAGTTTTGCAAGATTTCTCTCATTCTTTCTGTCTCTTTTACTACTTGCACTAAACCTGTTTTTAAACTCATATTTTCTACTTTCAGACTCTGCAGATCAACTATAATAGTCTTAGCCACTTCATACTTAAAGGCAGTTCTTTTATATTGATATGTAACACCAACAAGATAACTCGTTAAAAACAGAAGTAACACTATATACACTACTCGCGGAAGATGAATTTGATGCATAGTGCCTTTAGAATGAGGAATTATAGTGAGGGTTAATCTTTCAGCTAGATATTTCTTTACGTATTTTCTAAATTTACTCCATCGCACTACTTCCACCTCACTTAATTAGTTGATTTGTAGTGAATTCGATATTAAGACAAAGATTTCCTGCATTCTTTTCCACATAATTTTAAGTATTAAATAATTGAGTTAAAAAGTCCTACGCGCGCGTCAATTACTCTTAAGTGCTTGTTGAATTGCTTTCTTTTCTTCATCTGAAAGAGTGTAACTGGATTTCCCATTCACAATTGGTTTTCCATAAAAACGTGATTGATTCCGACCATACAAACTACTCATGACAATTCCATTACCTTCTTGATCTAGAAGAGCTATGACAAAACTTTGATCTCCACCCACTTGATCAAAGGGGTTAAATCGAACTATTCCTGATTTTGAAAAACAATTTTTTAGAATTTCAACAATTTGAGCTTGCTCTTTCATTATTTCCTGTTGATTTTTTTGAATAGAATCAATTTTACTGTAATATTGATGAATAATCGCTTCTATACTCATTCCATCTTGATTGTGTGTAACTTTTTTTATAATTTTTGTTAATTTAGAAGTTCTAAGGAAAGTTACAATTATCACTATAGCAAGAACTACTATCAGTAATGTTTGAATAAGAAAAGGGAGAGTTTGATCCACTGGTATAAAATCTAATTTCATCTATACTTCCTCCTTAAACTATTTCGCACCAAATATTCTTTCATAATCCACTTACGCCACAATATATTGTGGCCTATTAATCCACAGTATCCACATGTAGTTGTGGATAACTTCGAATATGTGTTCTAATTTTGCATACACTGTAAATTATATGTTAATTGTTTTTAAAATATTACCTAATTCACTCTCAAAAATCACTTGAACCAACACTTCAGTTATTTCAAAACTATATTGTCTAGTTGGATAGGTAAGAGCCATGGTCACAAAAGCGCCTGGTTTCGGATCCTTTTTACTTACAATTGCTTTCAATATTCCATTTTCAAAAGAAATATCTTTTAATAAAATATCATAACCACCACTTCGGCATTCTCCTCGTCCCAAAGTGAGTACCCAATGATCACCTTTGTTCTCGCAAAGATAATCCTCTTTTAATAAATTTCGAACATCTTCTATTTCACTAAAACTAATCTTACACATCAACAAAGTCCTCCTCTCAAATATTACCTTTTTTTATTATCCAAAAAAATATACCAACAATATCGTTATATAAATAGATGGTAATAGATTTCCAACTTTGATCTGAATAACTTCCATTACATTTAAACCTATTGCCATAATTAGCAAACCACCTGTTGCGGTCATCTCAGTTATAATTGTAGGAGTCATTATAACCTCAACCCAACTTGCTGTAATAGTCAAAATTCCTTGATAAATAAACACTGGAATTGCAGATAAGATAACTCCAAAGCCCATTGTCGCAGCAAAAGCTATAGCAGTGACACCATCAATTACGGCTTTTGCAAATAAAGTAGATGGATCATTATTGATTCCATCTTGGATAGCTCCCATAATTGCCATAGCTCCAACACAATATATCAAACTCGTTCTAACAAATGCTACAGCAACATTTCCTCTTTTTTGTCCTACAGTTTTAACTTTTTTTTCAATCCAATTACCTAATTTCATAAGATATTTCTCAATATCAATCCACTCACCTAAAATTCCTCCAACAGCAATGCTGATAATAACAATTATAATCTTTTCAGATTTAATTGCCATCTGCATTCCTATCAAAAGAACGGTTAATCCTAAACCTTGAACCACAGTAACTTTAACTTTTTCAGGAAAACGATCACCTAAAATTGTTCCTAATAACCCACCTAAAATTATAGCAACTGCATTTATTATAGTTCCAATCATATACCTCTCCTGTTTTGATATTATCATAAAGGTAAATCCATCCACTTAAACACTAACTAATTATATCATCAATATACAAAAAAAGAAAGATAAAAGAGGTTATAACCATAATCCCTTTTATCCTTCTCTCATATACAAAAAAATAATTGGATAAAAATTATCCGAATAAATAATCTAATTGGACTTTTTTTATCTAAATTATTAATCAATTCCTTCCAGGCAACGCTCATTTAAGCATTTCCTCAATTCGGCTTCTTCATGAGGATGGGTTAAAGCTAAAATCTTATCATTTTCTTCAATAATGGTTTTTCCACGTGGAACTAAGGCTGTATTACCTCGCAAAATAGTCACTAAAATCGTTTCACTAGGAAGATTAATATCTTTTACCATCTTAGATATCACTGGAGAATTTGAGTTGATTGTTACTTCTACAATCATTAAATCATGTTTTGGCAATTTAAACATTCCTGTAATATCTTTCATAGTTACTTTCTGATCTACAAGAGCTGCTAAAATAGATGTACTACTAACTGCCACATTTACTCCTAACCATTCAAATAAATTTTCATTCCCAGGTGTATTTACAGTGGCAAAAGTACGAGATACATTAAATTGTCTCTCTGCTAATTGACAGATTACCAAGTTATCCTGATCATCTTCAGTTACCGCTAAAACTACATTAGCATCTTCAATTCCAGCTTTTTCTAGAATTTTAGGTTCTGAACCGTCGCCATTTACTATATGAATTCCATATTTTTCTTCGATCATTAAGCATTTATTTATATCTTGCTCCACTAGTGTTACAGTATAACCTTTTTGAAGAAACTCCTTAATTAAAAAGCGACCTGCTTTACCTCCCCCAACAATTAAAATTTGCATGAAAATCTTCCTCTCTATCCTATTGATTCAAATTTTCAAAGAAAAAGAAACCGTTCAACGGTTTCCATATAATTTCCCTCTTTTAGTTTATATTTTTTTTTCCTCCATGTCAAGCACACACTGTCCTCACAAATTGCATGCTTTTTTTCTTACACATTCTTCTTTTTGTAATTGCATCCACTGTAAGATAAGTTGATCTAATTTTTGACTAATTAGTAATATCTCATCTTCTGATTCCTCTGCCATTTGGCAAAGTTCAAAACGAAGTTGTTCAATTTCCCCTTTCAGTTTTTCTCTATCTTTTTTCCTCACCGCCTGTCCTCCTCATATAATACAAATTTATATTAACTTCCATTTTTATTGTATTAGAAAAAGTTATCTGTGTCAATTCCAAGGTTCTAGAAAAAACTATTACAATGAGGTTTAAAGTGATTAATCGGCTTCCTTTGCTATTTTATGAATTACATCCAATGCAATTTCTACATGCTCGAACGTATTAAAATATCCAAAACTTGCTCTTATAGTCCCTTGTTCAAGTGTTCCAATTGTATGATGAGCTAATGGTGAACAATGAAGACCACTTCTTACGGCGATATCGAATGCTTGATCTAGAATGTATCCAATTTCAGATGAACTTTCTTCACCAATATTAAACGACACTACAGGAGTCCTTACTTTATCAATTTTCGGGCCATAGAGTTTAACATTCTTTATTGACAATAATCCTTCCATAAAGTTGCTAGTTAACTTCAACTCATGTTCTCGAATCTGATCTATTCCTTTTTCTTTTACAAATTCCACTCCCTCACCTAGTCCCACTATTCCTACACTGTTCACAGTACCACTTTCAAATTTGTCTGGCCATACTTCTGGTTGATAAAGTTCTTCTGATTTGCTTCCTGTTCCCCCAGCGAAGATCGATTTTATATTTAAATCTTTTCGAATATATAATCCACCAGTTCCCGGAGGTCCATAAAGAGACTTATGTCCTGGAAATGCCATCAAATCTATATTTAATTTTGACACATTGATTGGAAAAACTCCCGCTGTCTGTGCAGCATCAACCATAAATAATACTCCTTTTTTCTTTAACAAGGTACTTACTTTATTTAAGTCAATCAAATGTCCTGTTACATTTGACCCATGAGTAATCACAACTAATTTGGTGTTATCCTTAATTCTTTTTTCTAAAGCATTATAATCAAAATTTCCTTCCTCAGTAAGCCCAATCCAATCAAGTTCTATAACTCCAGAACGCTCTAATTCTTTTAATGGACGACTTACCGAATTATGTTCAAGTGTTGAAGAAATAACATGATCACCTTTTTCTATTATTCCTAAAATACCTAAATTTAATGCATGAGTCGCATTTGAAGTAAAAACTATTTCTGAAGAATCGGCAACTCCAAAAAACTCTGCAAGTTTTTCTCTCACTTCGTAAACTTTTTTTCCAGCATGTGCTGCCATCTGATGCCCCGCTCTTCCTGGATTTGCCCCATATTCACGAAAAAAGCGATCCATCGTTTTATAAACTTCTTCAGGTTTTGGCCAAGATGTAGCAGCATTATCTAAATAAATCATTGAACTACCTCCTTTTTTTATCTTATACTCAACTTTTGATTTTGCTTTTTTCACTTTATCTATATTTATTTATTCTCCCAAAAATAATCTTTTTCCTCCATCAACCTTTTACTCTCGGAATTTTAAATATTATGTACTTTTTTTGCAAAAAAAGAATCCACGTTTCAGTGTTTCACGTGGAACATTCATTCAAATTTTCTCTAATATCTGAATTAACTTCTTTAATCTATTTTTATCAAAACATTCAATTGTAATACTACTATTTTTTCTATTCGTACTTATTGTTACTTTCGATCCCAATCTTTCCTTTAATTTTTTTTCAATTACTAACACCTCTTCGTTTGGTTCTTCTTCAGTCTCCTTTATTTTGTTTTTCGATTGCTTGTCTAACTTTAATATTTTAATATATCCTTCTAGTTGTCGAACAGTTAATTCTTCATTGATGCATTTTTGCCAAACTTTCAGCATCTCATCTTTATCGATTAGTCCAAGTAAAGCTCGAGCATGTCCCATCGAAATTGTTTCACGTGAAACACTATCTTGAATTTCGTTTGGAAGATTTAACAAGCGAATAGTGTTAGCTATTGAAGACCTGCTCTTACTAACACAATTTGAAACCTCTTCTTGTGTTAATCCAAACAGTTTCATCAACTTTTTATAAGCAATAGCTTCTTCAATTGGATTTAAGTCATCCCTTTGAATATTTTCAATCAAAGCATATTCCATCATCTGCTTATCATTTAAATCCATTTCAATTGCAGAGATAGTAGAAAGCCCAGCAATTTTAGAAGCTCGTAAACGTCTTTCACCTGTAATTAACTGAAAACCTTTTTCAATTTTCCTAACACTAATAGGTTGAATTAACCCATGTTTTTTTATTGACTCACTAAGTTCTTTTAATAACTCTGAATCAAATTGTTTTCTGGGTTGATAAGGATTTGCTTCAATTTGATCAATATTTATTTCAATAACTCTAGACTGTGAATCCTGTGGAGCAACTGTTGCATCATCATTGGGGAGTAAGGCACCCAATCCTTTCCCCAATCTTTTTTTACTCATTACCAATCACTTCCTTAGCAAGACTCATATAAGCTTTAGCACCTCGTGAGTTTGGATCATACGAGATAATAGGTTCACCAAAACTAGGGGCTTCACTCAAACGTACATTGCGAGGAATAATTGTTTGATATACAGAATCTTGAAAGTGATTTTTCACTTCATCAATAACTTGTTGAGCTAAGTTAGTTCTGGCATCAAACATAGTGAGAACAACACCATCAATCTCTAATGTTGGATTTAAATGTTTTTGAACAAGCTGAATAGTACGCATTAATTGTCCTAGCCCTTCAAGGGCGTAATATTCACACTGTATAGGAACAAGTACAAAATCTGAAGCAGTCAATGCATTTAAAGTAAGTAAACCTAATGAAGGAGGACAATCTATTAGAATATAATCAAAATTATCTTTTACTTTACTCAAAGCCATCTTTAGTCTAGACTCCCGAGAAAAAATAGAAACAAGTTCAATCTCTGCACCGGCTAGATCTATCGTAGCAGGAATAATACTTAAATTTTCTGTACTGGATTTAGTAATGACATCAGTCACATCAATGTCATGAACCAAAACATCATAGATACAAAATTCTAAAGAAGATTTATCTATTCCCACTCCACTGCTAGCATTACCTTGAGGATCGATGTCTACTAAAAGAACCTTATGATTGAGCTTAGCAAGACAAGCACCCAAATTCACAGCAGTTGTACTTTTTCCAACCCCACCTTTCTGATTCACAATCGATAAAGTCTTTGCCATTTACTTCACCCCTTCATTCTTTATTTTTTGGTAATCTAATCTTAAATTCGATAAACTCATCATTCTCAATCTCCTGTACTTTGATATCTAAACCTCCTTGCTTTAACTGTTTTATAGTAGCCCATAAAGTGTTAGTATAAAGACGTAAATCTTTAAACACTCGAATAACTGACTTTTTCTTTTCATCCTTCGGACCATTTTTTATACTTTCGATAAGAATTTCGGTATCTCGAACATTCATATCTCTTTCTATGATATTTTTCAACACAAATCGCTGTTCTTCTTCATTTTCCAACTTAAGTAGAGCTCTAGCGTGTCTTTCTGTCAACTTATTTTCAAGCAAAGTTTTGTGAATATCTTTAGGTAATTTTAGAAGGCGAAGTTTATTGGCGACAGTAGATTGGCTTTTTCCCACTTTTTGTGCAAGTTCTTGTTGGGTCATCCCAAATTGGTCAATTAATTTAGAAAATCCGAAAGCTTCTTCAATAAAATCAAGATCTTTTCTCTGAAGATTCTCTACTAACGCTATCGCAGCACTCTCTTCATCATCAAAATCTTTGATAATGACAGGTACCTGTTCCAAACCAACAATTTTACTAGCTCGTAATCGTCTTTCACCAACTATCAATTCAAACCCATCTTCAAACTTGCGAACAGTTAATGGCTGAATAATTCCATGTTCTCGTATAGATTGAGCTAGCTCTTCTAAGTCGGTCTCATTAAAGACTATTCGTGGTTGATAACGATTAGGGAGAATCTTTTCAATATCGACATATTTAATTCGATCTTCTTTTTTCATAAATGGTGATAACATATAAAAGGTTAACCCCCTTTTTTCTTCTTCAAAGAAATAATTTCGTCAAAATTGATTCAGTTCCTTCTTCTTTTAAAATGGAATTTTCAAATATACCGAATTCTCTAGTGAACTCGTCCAGCTAAAGCTGAACATTGGGGCTTCAGTAGGGGATTCTACCCCTACTGAAGATTAAAAACAATTCCCCCCACTTATAGAAGTGGGGGTCTTATCT
>JAGMES010000073.1 GCA_023128035.1 Halanaerobiales bacterium
CATCTAACCTCATTTTTGTCAACATCCGTAAAAACTCTAACTTCACTTTTATCTTCTCTTTCTCTGTCCAATCCATTTTACTTATCAATGCTGCTGCAACTGGGTTGTTACTTTTTATAAACTTTTTCCAGGATTCTTTTCTCAACTGAATTTTAAAAAACTTAAACTCCAATGTTTTCAAAAACGGAAACTCTAATATGTAACTATCTGGTTCTATTATTTTTAAATCATGAGAGTATATAACTATTGGAATGATTTTTCGTTCATGTTTTTTATACAACTCAGTAAAATAGCGATACATTGTTTTATTATAAGCTACTACCCTTTGTGCCTGACTTTCTACATGAATTAAAATTACTCCATCTTCACCTTTTAATTTAGTCTCAACGATGATATCTACGATATGTTTTTTTAGTTTCTCAAAATCTGTTATTATTTCACCTCTTAAAAACTTTATATGACTTTTGTCCATCACTTTGAAAATTTCCGGAAAAAATAACTCTACAAATTCTACAAAAAACATTTCCAGAAGTGTTTTAAATAAAGCATCATGTTCTCTTACCCCTCCATTTTTAACTATCATTCAATCACTCCTTAGATGTACAATTTATTTAAATCTAAGGTGATGCATCATTTACTAAATAGTTGGCTTATTTAACACTTTAATAAATTAATTAGATGAATTTATATTTTTACAGAAGAGGTAATATTTTATATAACTATTTTATCATCAATTTTGTTATAAATCAAGATTTTTTTTGACAAAATTACTTTTAATTCGTTATAATTTTAATTGTGTAAAACAGGGTAGCACTTCTCCAAAATAAAAATGAACCTCAGTTTAGGTTCATTTTTAATTCTTTAAAACATTTATAATTATTTTTGAAATTGCTAATAATTTAAATTTTATCTAACCACAATGTATCAATTCACTATATTTTACCTATATTCCTACTGTATTTTACTTTAACATCTATTATATTAAACAGATAAAAATATTTCATATGAAAAAGCCCCCATTAGTAATGGAAACTTAAAACAAATCATTCTATCAAATACACTTTTCTAAAATCTCCAAAACATCCTTCTCCTCTACCACGCGTGGATTCTTTTTCAATGAACGAGATTGCAAGGTTTTTTCAACAATCTCCTGCTCTTTTCCTTTCCTATAACCTGCTTCACTCAAATTATGAGGTATCGGCATTTCTTTTATCATATCACGTATGAAATCTGATAGCTTTTTATCTGCCTTCATAAGTTCTCCAACTCTTTTATATCTTTCACGACAATCTCTATCATTAAAATCTATAGCTTCTGATAATAATATCGCATTGGCAACTCCATGAGATATATGAAAGATAGCTCCCAAAGGATGTGAGATCGAATGAGCAATACCAACTCCAGTTTGTGCAAACGCTAAAGCCGCAATCATACTCCCCATAGCCATATCTCGTCTAGCCTCAACATCATTTCCAACGTTTACTGCTTTCATTAAACTTTTCCCAATTAGCTCAATTGCTTTTTCCGCTAACGACATAGTTAATGGATTTGCGCTTTTCGACGTATATGATTCAATTGCATGGGTTAACGCATCCATACCTGTTGATGCAGTTATCTTCGGAGGCATTCCATATGTAAGGATAGGATCTACTATACTTAGCACTGGTTGAAATTTTGGATCAGCAATACTATTTTTATTACCGTTGGTAGGATTATATAGAACCGAATTTAAGGTAATCTCACTTCCTGTTCCAGCTGTCGTAGGTATAGCAATAAAAGGTAATCCATTATACTGAAACGGAGTTTTATTTAAATAATCTACTGTAGGCAATAACTGTCCTAATAATCCAGCTGCTGCTTTTGCCACATCCAGAGCACTTCCACCACCAACTCCAATGATAAAGTCCACTCCTTCAATTTCGACTAATTTTCTCACTTCATCAACCATGCTACAATCAGGCTCGCCTTTTACTTTATAAAACCCAGCACACTTAATTCCATTACTTTTCAAACTAACCTCTATTTCATCTAAAACACCCGAAAATTCTACAGACTTATGACCTCTGACTATGAAACATTTTGTTCCATAAACTTTCGTTAGCTCCCCCAATTTCTCCAAAGTATTTTCACCAAAAACAATATTTTGAGGGAAGTTCAATGAAAACTCCATTGCTATCACCTCTACTTGTATTTATATTGTACAACTACTATCTAATTTATAAAAGCTAAAACAAATTTACCTTTACCCATCGTTTTTACACAAAACTCAAAATGCAATACCCCTATCTTAAAAAAGACAGGGGTATTACATTAATGAGAATCTTAAACTCGCACAACCTTGATAAATGTCTGATGCCCATTGATATCCCATTTCTCAAAGTCATCAGCTTCTTCAACAATTCTTTCAATTTGTTCTGCAAGAGTCTCGTCTTTAATATACTCTAAATGTTTCTCAATTGCTTCTGCCACTTCTACATCACTGACAAATTCAATTTTGATATGATCCATGATATCAAAATCAGAATTTTTACGCATTGTTTGAACTTTTGAAATGATCTCTCTTGCAAGACCTTCTTCAACCAATTCTTCATCTAACTCAGTATCAAGTATCACGAAGTTCTGGTTGTTCATTTCAACAGTAAAACCTTCACGTTCTTGAACACGTACATCTAAATCTTCTTCTGTCAATGGAATCTCTTGACCCTCCACAGTAATAGTCACTACACCTTCGCTCCGCAAAGTTTGAATAATCTCTGCAGCATTAGCTTTACCTAAAACTCCAGCAATAGCTTTCATGATCTTACCATATTTTGGACCAAGAACCCTAAAGTTAGGTTTAACTTGATAATTAACATATTCATCTAAGTTCTCGATATAGTGAACATCTTTGATATTCAACTCTTCTTTAACCAGATTCTCCATTAGTTCTAACATCTCTCTTCTCCCACCATCAACTAAAATCTTATTCAATGGTTGGCGAACTTTGATCTGAACCGAATTTCGACAAGCCCGACCTAATGATACAATATCCATAACCAGACCCATATGAGCTTCTAAATCTTTTTCAATATAAGATTCAACATGGGTTGGATAATCTAATAAATGAATTGAACCCTCGTTACCATGAGTTAAGTTCATAAACATTTCATCTGCCATAAATGGTGCAAAAGGTGCGATCAGTTTAGCAGTTGTAAGAAGTACTTCATACAGAGTCCGATATACTGATTTTTTATTAGTATCAAGATCTGGTGCCCAAAATCTGCTTCGACAACGACGAACATACCAATTTGAAAGATCATCAATTACAAACTCTTGAATAGCTCTTACTACTTTTGTTAACTCATAAACTGCCATATTTTCATCTACAGATTTAATCAGACTGTTCAAACGAGAAATAACCCAACGATCGATCTCTTCACGCTCTGAAACTAATACGTCAAAGTCAGCAGGATTCACACCATCTATATTGGCATAAAGTGTGAAGAAAGAGTAAACATTTTGCAATGTCCCAAAGAATTTAAGAGCTACTTCTTTTAAGCCATCTACATCAAATCTAGTTGGAGTCCATGCTGGGGAAACAGCTAATAGATACCAGCGAGTAGCATCTGCACCAAATTTGTCAAGCATTTCCCAAGGATCAACAGCGTTTCCTCTGGATTTGGACATTTTCTGCCCTTTCTTATCCAGTACCATATCGTTAACCATTACATTTTTATATGCTGGTTCATCAAATAAGAATGTAGATATTGCCAGTAAGGAATAGAACCAACCTCTAGTCTGATCAATTCCTTCACAGATGAAGTCAGCTGGGAATAATTGACCAAAGTTTTCTTTGTTCTCAAATGGATAATGCCATTGAGCATATGGCATAGAACCAGAGTCAAACCAACAGTCAATAACTTCTGGAGTCCGATGCATTGTATGACCACATTCACACTTAAGATGAACATCATCCACATAAGGTCTATGTAGTTCAATTGTTTCTGGATCTACATCTTCCATTGCTCGTTCTGCTAATTCCTGACGAGAACCAACAGAAGCCAAAGCACCACATTCTTCACATTTCCAGATATTTAATGGTGTACCCCAATAACGGTCACGGGATAAAGACCAATCAATCATATTCTCTAACCAGTTACCAAAGCGACCTTCACCAACATAAGGTGGATACCAGTTAATCTTATTATTTGCAGCGATCATCCGCTCTTTATATGCTGTAGTCTTGATATACCAGGACTTCCGAGCATAATAGAGAAGCGGTGTTTGACATCTCCAACAATGTGGATAGGAGTGGGTCATCCGTTCGCGCTGGAATAAAGAACCTTGTTCTTTCAAATGACGAATGATCTTTGGATCAGCATCTTTTACAAACATTCCAGCCCATGGAGTAATCTCCTCAGTAAACTTACCTTCTTTATCAACAGGTTGAACGATAGGCAGACCATATTTCCGGCAAACTTGATAGTCATCTTCACCAAAAGCAGGTGCAATATGCACAATACCAGTACCACCATCATTAGTAACAAAATCACCACAGATTACAAACCAGGCTTTTTCATCTACTTCGACAAATGGTAATAATTGTTCATACTCAATACCTTCCAGTTCTTTACCTGTCATCTCTTCAACAACTTCATAATTTTCAGGATCTCCTAATAGAACACCCAGTCTTTCTTTAACCAAATAATAATACTCTTCTTTAGATTCATCAACAGTCACTTTAGCTTTCACATAAGTTAACTTTGGATTTACACAAAGAGCTAAGTTAGATGGCAATGTCCATGGAGTAGTAGTCCAAACTAAGAAATATTCGTTATCTTTACCCTTTACTTTCATCTTAATATATATAGAATCAATAGTTTCATCTTTATATCCTTGAGAAACCTCATGAGAAGCTAATGGAGTTCCACAACGTGGACAATATGGCATGATCTTATGACCTTCATAGATCAAATCTTCATCAAAAAATCTCTTTAAGATCCACCATACAGACTCAATATAATTATTATCCAATGTAATATATGGATTATCCATATCCAGCCAGTATCCAATTCTTTCAGTCATCTGTTTCCAAAGCCCTTCATAAGTCCAAACAGATTCACGACATTTTTCATTAAAACCTTTGAGGCCATATTCCTCAATATCTTTCTTAGATGATAAACCAAGTTGCTTCTCAACCTCGATCTCAACAGGCAGACCATGGGTATCCCAACCAGCTTTCCGATTAACTTGATAACCCTGCATAGTCTTATAACGACAAACTGAATCTTTCAATGTTCTGGACAGAACATGATGAATCCCTGGCTTACCATTAGCAGTAGGAGGTCCTTCAAAGAATACAAATTGTGGTTTTCCTTCTTTACTGGTTACACTCTTGGTAGCAATGTCATTATCACGCCAATATTGCAATATTTCATTTTCACGATCGTTCACAGAATTTTTTAAGTTTACTTCTTTAAACTTGGCCATAACCAATCCCCCTTTAATAAATATTCTCTTAAATTTTTAAAATAAAAAAGCCTTTCATCCACAACAAAGGGACGAAAGACTATCTCTCGCGGTACCACCCTGATTGGAAGTGCTAACTTAATAAAAGTTTTACACTATCCCACTCATTAAGCCTATTAACGGTAGCCACTCCGGGAACACTTACTTTTTAAGCTTTCAGTGCCCAGCTCAGGAGTGATTTTCAATTTCTCATCTTCATCAGGCTTCCACCATCCCTGATTCGCTATGTGAAGTGTCTTGAGAAATCTACTCTCTCCATCAACGCTTTTTTATTGATAAAATTCTTATTAAAACTTCTTATTATTATGCCATAATATATTGTGCGTGTCAAGACGGTGTGATGAATTTATTATGATTAGTTAAACTTTTTTCCGAAAGTAATAGGTATAGGCTTCACCTTTGTCCTTTCAAAACAACAATCCCCCCTTTTCGGACATCAAGACAAAATGAATGCATTTTACGGTCAGCTAAATAATAAGTAAACTCCCAAGCAGGAATTGCTTCACCATCTTCACACAAATATACAGGAATCACCCTTGTAAAAGTTACTACATAAGGAGGATTATTATAATATACTTCCAATTCATCAGAAGACTTTTCTAGTGCTTCTAAAGGTGATAATACTTTTGACTTTGGAATTGAACTTATTTTTTTAAAATTTAAAATGTTATATACAAAATAATGAATCCCCCTGTCTGACGGTTCAATGTAAATCCCTCTTGCAGTAATTTTAGACAACAGAACTCCTTCAACAAATTGTCTATAGTTCACCCCTCCAATTGCAGGAATATATTCAATTTTTAAATCATCTCGAAGTTTCACATCAAGCTTTTCAAAGAACTTTTGTACATTTAAAAAAGCAAATGCTTCACTAAATTTTTTTCTCTTATTCTGTTCATCTCTAAAAACTACTTTGCCTAATATTTTCGTTAATTGTAAATATGTAGATTCATTCATATATCTAATTCTATTTTCATCTTCATATCGATATTGTTCCAATTTCTCAAGATGTAGAATCTGATTACAATAATTTTTAAGAATTTTTTCTAAAATATCATAAGCACCCTGAATATCAGGTTCATAGGATAATTCATAAAACTGAGGAATATCCGGTTCAAAAAAATCAAAAATTAATTTTCCATCACATAATTCATAGTGGAATCTCTTTTCATCTTCATTTTTTGTAAGAGTAGTTAATTCAGAAGCAAAAATACTGAATGTAGCGAAAAAAAGCATGAGAGTAATAACAACACTAATTTTAATTTGATATTTCATACGAATCACTCCATATTATATATTTTTTAAAAATTGGAGACTCTAAAAAATTCGTCATTTCTTTCCAAATTCCTTCTTTTTTCTATAATAAAGAAAATATTAAAATACTTATTAATAACAAAGAAGAAAAAAAAAAGGAGAGCCCAAAGCTCTCACTCTCCCTAATATATTCTCAAAAAATCCCTTTTCAACTTCCGTGTCTCCCTTATAAATCTATGTCGGCTAAATTCATCTATCGTGCTCATATCTACTTGAAGACCTCTTCCCTTGTCATCATCTAACCAATTCCACTCCATTCCGAATTTTTCACATAAATCGATCAGTTCAAAAATAAATACTTGATATGAAATCATAATAAGATCATCTCTCCTTTCACACTTAGTTTTTGTGAAAATCAGATATGATTATTCGCAATTACATGTGGGAAATATTCTTTGATTTTACTTCTTAAAAAGGATATAATATAAAATAAACATAAGTAATTCAATGAAGGGAAGTGTTCATATGATTATAACGAGTGTTGAAGTTGCAAAAGCTACGATCAAACTGGCCCTTTCATCTCGTGAAGAAGAAAATTTACTTAAAAAAGAACTTAAAAAAGAAACAATAATTGCGGCTGCTGTAGATTTTGGCGGCGATTATATTACCTCAATCCGTAAGATCATAGAAAGAACCATTATCGCTGCAAAACGAGAAGGTGTCATCCCAGAAACTCATATCGGTGAAGGTGCAGTTGCTGGTGCTGCTAAAGAAGCCTTAGCACAAATTAGTCCAAGAGCTGAAGGATTCAATGTAGGAGGTAAAATAGCTATTTGCCGCTCTGGTGAACATCTGAGTGTTGCTGCCTTCTTTGGAATTGGACTAGTTCATTTAAATGACGTAGTTATTGGTATTGGTCATAGATCAATACATGTTGTTGAGTAATATTTTCATTCCAAAAATGTTATCCAATAATATCTTGACAAATATTATTTTCTTTTATATAATCATTGCAAGCAGTATGGGTAGAATGGTAGAACGGTAGGAGGAACTAGATAAGCTGTATTTTAAGCATTCCTTCTTTCTTATGGAATGCTTTTGTTATTTTTTAGAAAAAATGCATATATACAGTAGTGATTTTCTGTTTTTTCCCTTGCGCATAAGCGCCTCCTCCCATGCTGCAAATATTTCATTGGAGGAGATAAAAATGTTAAGAAAGAGTAGTATGGTTCTGTTGTTGTTGGCAATTCTAATTAGTCTTATGTCAGTAATCGGTATTGGGAAAGATGAAATTGTTTCTATAGGAATTACACAAATTGTTGAACATCCAGCTCTTGATGCTGCTAGAGATGGCTTTATTAAGGCACTAGCAGACAACGGTTTTGAAGATGGCAAAAATTTAGATATAGAAATTCATTCAGCACAAGGTGATCTTTCCATTGCTAGCATGATAAGTGAAGAATTTGTTCGTGATAAGAAAGATTTAATTTTGGCTATTGCTACTCCAACTGCTCAGGCGGCGTTAAATGCCTCATCAAAAATTCCAATTTTGATAACTGCAGTTACTGATCCAGTTGCCAGTGGATTGGCAGCATCACTCCAATCTTCTGGAAATAACGTCACTGGAACAACTGATATGACACCGATTGATGAGCAGTTTTCTTTAATTACTGAACTATTACCAAACGCTAAAAAAGTTGGGGTTATCTATAACGCATCAGAGATAAATTCTATGATTCAAGTGGAATTAGCTCGCAAAGCATGCTTGGACCATGGGTTAAAACTATCAGAAGTTACTGTGACCAATGTAACAGAAGTACAGATGGCAGTTGAACAATTGGTCAAAAAAGTAGATGTAATATACACACCTACTGATAATCTGGTTGCATCTGCGATGCCAGTTATAACTTATACAGCTACCCAAATGAGCGTTCCAGTTATTGGCTCTGAAGCAGCTCACGTAAAAGCAGGTGCCCTTGCGACATTAGGAATTGATTACTGGGAACTTGGATACCAAACAGGCATAATGGCTGTACAAGTTCTCAATGGAGCTAATCCATCAAGTCTTCCTATTGAAAGTTTAAAAAACTTAACTTTAGTTATCAATGAAGATACAGCAAAAACCCTTAACATCACAATTCCTACTGAGCTCAAAGCACAGGCAGAGCTGATCAAAGCAGGTGATGGAAAATGACATATTTTATCATTCGTTCTTTAGAACATGGGTTGATCTTTGGAATTTTAGTCCTGGGAGTATTCATTACTTATCGTGTTCTGGATTTTCCTGATCTTACTGTAGACGGCAGTTTCCCTTTGGGAGCTGCTGTCTCTGCTATACTTATCTTTAATGGCGTTCATCCTGCTATAAGTTTGATCTTTGCAGTAATAGCTGGAATTTTAGCTGGTTTATGTACTGGTATTTTACACACCAAATTTAAAATCTCGAATTTATTATCGGGAATATTGGTTATGATCGGTCTTTATTCTATCAATCTTCGAGTTATGGGAAGGGCCAACATCCCTTTATTAGCTAAACCAACAATCTTTCGCCAATTTCATAAAATATTTAATGGGCCTTATTCTAATTTAATTATTTTATTCATTATCACTCTAACAATTAAACTGCTCTTAGATCAACTTTTTAAAACTAGACTTGGTTTAACATTGAGAGCCGCTGGAGATAATCAACAGATGGCAACAAATCTGGCTGTCAATCCTACATGGATGATTTTGTTAGGTCTTGCTACCTCCAATGGCTTAGTTGCTCTCTCAGGAGCAATGGTTGCACAATTGCAAGGCTTTGCTGATGTAGGAATGGGAATCGGAACTGTTGTTACTGGATTGGCTTCTGTCATTCTGGGTCAAGCCGTTTTCAGAACAAAAAGATTTTCTCAGGCTACAACTGCTGTCTTAATCGGTTCTATTCTCTATCGCGCTGCCATTAGAGCTTCCTTAAATTTAGGCATCGCTCCATCTGATTTAAAACTAATTACTTCACTGTTGGTTATTCTAGCTTTAATTATACCACAGACCAGATGGATTAAATCAGTCAATAAGTTAGTAAAAGGGGGCGGTATAAATGTTAAAGCTTAACCAGATCAGCAAAACTTTTAACCCTGATACTATTACAGAAACCCAAGTTTTTTCTAATCTAAATCTAAAAGTCAAGGAAGATTCTTTTATAACAATCATTGGTGGTAATGGAGCAGGTAAATCTTCAATGCTCAATCTCATCTCTGGTCAATTTCCACCTGATCAAGGCCAGATCTTTCTTTCAGGAAAAAACATTACCCATTTAAAAGAACATCAACGAGCCAAGTGGATTAGCCGGGTATTTCAAAACCCATTATTAGGCACCGCACCAGGTCTAACTGTTGCGGAAAATTTATCTCTTGCTCTAAATAAGGGAAAAACCCTTTCCTTTAAACGTGCATTACATCCGAAAAAATTAGAACCATTTCGTCAACTAGTAGCTCCTTTAAATCTAGGGCTAGAAGATAAAATGAATCTTCCAGTTAAATTTCTTTCTGGAGGCCAGCGTCAAGCTCTAACATTATTGATGGCAACTATCATATCACCTAAACTACTACTTTTAGATGAA
This sequence comes from Halanaerobiales bacterium, assembly GCA_023128035.1. The sequence continues at coordinate 10,364 of JAGMES010000073.1, forward strand.
CACACAGCTGCCCTCGATCCTAAAACAGCAGAGCAGGTCTTACATCTAACCCATCAAATGGTGGTAGAAAAGAAATTAACTACACTGATGGTAACACATAATTTAGAACAAGCCATAAAGTTTGGCGATCGCTTAATAATGCTCCATCAAGGAAAAATAATTCTAGATTTTTCTGGAAAAGAAAAAAAGAATCTCACAGTATCCAAACTCTTCTCCCACTTTAAAGCCACATCAGAAAAAAGTGGAGAGAACTTAATGGAAGATAGGCTTTTATTTGCTTAATGATTATCAACACAAAAAAAGAGATGGCACTAGCGCCATCTCTTAAAAAAATATCCTAGATAAGAAACTTTCCATCTTTATAAAATAATTCTCCGTCTACATTCATATCACATAACGTATCCCAATGGCTTCCTGATTCATTATTACCACCTGTCTCTTTTGGAGCGACCCCCAGAGCAGCATGAACAGTTCCACCAATTTTCTCACCAAAAAGTATATTTTTAGTAGATTTATCATTATACTTCTATTGAACCCATCTCCTGCAAATATCTAAAAAAGTCTCGAATAAATTTCGATTTCCGCTCTCTCGTCTCAATCTCTATTAATTCTACTATTTCTAAGAGATTTCGTTGTCCATCTGCAAAATACTGAGCTAGAACTGAGATATAATTACTATCTTCTTCAATCAGTTTCCAAATATAAGGCAAATGCTCTTCTCCAATCAAATGACGTTTCTGACTCAAAGTGCTAAATCCCCAATATTTTCGTTTAGGAATAATTTGAGCTAATTCTTTTTCTACATCATTTAACTCCGACAGACCTATACTACTTTTCTTCAAGGTAATATCTAATCCCATGCTTTCCTTACATAAGTGAGCTATTTCATCAATCAATCTACTTCCTTCGCTCTGACAGTCTTTCTGCCAATTGAGACTAAACTTTTTATAATCATTGAGTTCTTCTGCAATAATATACTTTTCAAAGTAATCCCCAACCATAAGGTAAGTCTCAATAATTTTGTCAATCCGCCTAGTACACATAGACACTAAATCCTCAGATACTGCCTGTTGATCAGCACTTGCCTTTACCTTTTTTATAAATTCTTCCATCTCTATGTTTAAAGTTTCAATAAAACCTTCCTGATAAATTCCCATGATCTCTTCAACCTCTTTTAAATGAGCATTAGCAAGATAGTAAAGGTAAATTGCTGAAGATAATGTTACATCTTTTAAAATCACAGGATCCAGTTTATCCAATGTATCCTGATCAGTGTGATAATATTGATCAGGTTGTTGGATCAACATAGGACACGGAATTCCTACTAATGGATCTGTAAGTATCGCATGATCACTTCCGCCCATAAACTGAGACTTCTTGATTTGAAAATCATGATCACGGCTTACTTCTTTTAATAAATGGTATAACAAATCCCCAGATAATCCAGATAGTCCTAAAGGTGGCGCGATAACTAATAATGTACTACCACACTTCTTTTGATCTTCTCCTACCATATCCAGATTTACACCAGCTAAATATTTTCTTTCCTTAATATATCTATCAAGAAAAGCAAAAGTACCACTATACTCTGGAACAAGAATCAGTTCAATACCTCTATCTAGCTTGGGAAGTTTCTTTTCCTGAATCAACCTTTGTACAAAGCACATAACTTCTACCCCTGCTGCTGCACCTGAAGCATTATCATTTACAGATGGGTAGGGATGGCAGATATGACCAACTAAGAGTAAATTTTTATCTGTCTTCCCAGGGATACATGCATGAAGTACTTTTAATGTGTTATTCAAAAATTCTGTTTCCACTTCACATTCAACAAACACTTGTTCCCCTCTATTGAACCGTTCTCTCAATTTTTGGCCCATAACAGGACTTAGTACAAAACCAAAAGTAGGTATTTCATCTCCCTGCCACCAGAAAGATGTATATTGTCGAGCACTTTTCATTTCATCAGCATCCCGACCTTCAAATGAATGCATTCCATCAAAGAGAATCCCTCTTGCCCCTAATGGGTCAAGAATCAAATCTTTAATCTTATGTACATTCAGATTGGTGAGAATCATCTTACCAGTTAAATCTGGTTTCTCTTTTAACACTTCATCTATATCATCGATAACATAAACCTCAAGAATTTCTTTTCCTTCTGTCGAACAACTCCGCTGAATTAACTGAATAGGGTTTACAGTAAAATCAGCTAAAATTTCACCATTCTCCTTTAAGGATACTTTTCCTTTTCTTCCAACCCATCCACCTGGAGTCACATAATCCTGATAAAAGGTTTGATCATCAGATTTAAAACACTCAACACGAGTCATCACTCCGGATTCTGATAATACTGAAACCATCTCATTAAGTGCATTATCAAAACCAGGTGAATTTTGAATACGATGATGCTTTGCTATTTTTGCCACGTATTTTTCTGTGTTCATCGAATTCGCTTCTTCCTTCATAAGAGTGATTAGATTATCTAACTTGAACTTTTTCTCTAAATTTTTCATTATTGCCTCCTCTGCTTCTAATATTTAGTATTATAATCATTTTTTTGAATGATCCACAAATAATTTTTAATTCCATATTCATCTAAGTAAATTGTACCATTTGATTAGCTAAATTTCAATATAATTAAAAGTAAATACCTAAAAAAAGGTGTGAAATATTCAAAGTTCAATTTTACAAATAATGGGTTATCTTTATAATTTATTATTAAATCTTTATAGTTACGTATTTTATATTTTTTATAAAATTTCGATTGACTTATAATAAAACTTATGGTATAATATGCATGTACCTTATTTTTTTTACACTCCTTCGCGAAGAGTGGCAAGAAAAAAGATGTAGGAAATGGCATGACGGTAGTAGAGAATAAAAAAAAGAGGAGGACGTCTCATGCGTAGAATATTTATTTTTTTAGCTTTGGCTCTGTTATTAATTAGTGGTATTGTTGGTGCTGCAAAGGTAGATCCAGCTGTTACAAAAGCAATGGGCGAAAATAATGGTTTAATCAATGTTATCGTAACATTCCAACCAGGTCAAACTGGTAATTTGAATGGTATGGGTGGAGTTGTTAAGCATGATAACCTATGGGTAATCAATGGTAAAGCTGCTGCACTACCAGCTCAAGCTATCAACGCTTTAGCTAAGAATCCTAATGTTAAAAGTATTATTTTAGATGGCGAAATGCATGCTACTTTAGATCTTTCCAAAACTGCTGCTAATTATGAAGCTGCTTGGGCTTCTGGTTACACTGGTGCTGGCGTTACTATCGCTATCGTTGATACTGGTATTGCACCTCATCCAGACTTCGAAGGCCGTTTGGTTGCTTTCAAAGACTTCATAAATACTAATACTGCATTTTACGATGATAACGGTCATGGTACTCACTGTGCTGGTGACGCTGCTGGTAACGGTTTAATGAGTGGTGGACTTTACAAAGGCCCTGCTTATGAAGCAAATTTAGTTGGCGTTAAAGTTCTTGACCGTGCTGGCTCTGGTAGCTGGTCAGGCGTTGTTGCTGGAGTTCAGTGGTGTATTGATAACAAAGATACTTATGGTATCGATGTTGTTTCTATGTCCTTAGGTGGAACTGCTACTTTATCTTATATTGATGATCCAGTTTGTCAAGCTGTAGCTGCTGCTTGGGATGCTGGTTTAGTAGTATTAATCGCTGCTGGTAACGAAGGTCCAGAAGCTGGTACTATCGGTACTCCAGGTCTCGAACCTTCCATCATCACTGTTGGTGCTACTTATGACCAACAAACTGCTAATGCTTCTGATGATGCAGTAGTTTCCTTCTCCAGCCGTGGTCCAACATTCGACGGTTTGGTTAAGCCTGATATCTGTGCACCTGGTACATACATCATGAGTACTAAGAATGACAGAAATGGTAAATGGAGACAAGGTTATTATCAAGATATGTCCGGTACTTCTATGGCTACTCCTATTGCTGCTGGTATCGCAGCTTTGATTCTGGATGCTAACCCAAATATGACTCCAGATCAAGTTAAGAGTAAAATGATGAGTACTGCAATTGATTTAGGCGACATCGCTAATAATCAAGGCGCTGGTCTCTTAGATGCTTACGCTTGTACTCACTAATTCCTAAAGGTACATCAGGGTGCGCAGATGCGCACCCTTTTATTTTTATAAAAAGGTTTTTGAATAATTTTGTCTAATATTGTATATATATTAACAACTAGAAGAGGTGTACATTATGAAACGAGCAATCAAATCTGCTATCTATTTTTTCTTAATCATGTATATTATTCATTCTCTTCTATCCTCTACCCCTGTAAGGGCAGCATGGCCTGAAATTGATCTAATCTACTATGGTAAGGTAAATCTTCTTCTAGGACATGCCGATATAACAGGAAATGAAACTAGCCTAATCACCCAATATGGCCTAAGTTCAGGCTTAAACTATGATTATGAAATAGATTTAAATCTAGAAGGTATGATAAATTCCTTTGATCTAGAATCAATGATTTTTTATAATAATACTGATGAATCCACTATAACTTTTTCTTTAGAAAATCAAGACTGGATCATCGAATATCAGCCTTATAATTTAAAAATTCCAAACTTGAAAACAAGTTTCAGTACGCAAAAATTAGATGGATTCAAAACCAGTCGTAAAGATCAAACTTTTCACTTGTTTCATGGAAAAAAACTTTTTCAACCTAAAAGCAAGACTTTTACAATAATCAATGAATCTGAAATATCCTACTCTCTCTTCAATTCAATCGAAGGAGATGTAGTTGAATATAGTGAAATTGTCTTTTTACAGGGCGAAAAACTCAGACGATATGTTGACTATAAATTAAATTATATCTCTGGCGAATTGAAATTTCTAATCCCATTACATTATGGTTCTATTGTCGAAGTGAAATATAACTTTATTCCAATCGGAGAATCTATCAATGATATGTTAACAGGTGGGTATTATCAATATAATTTCAAACAGTGGCCGGGATGTAATATGAGCATATTCTATTTAGATGATAAACAGGAAGTCACAGTTGAAAGAATTGATGATAATAATTTTTTAGAAGAAGATAAGGAAATTATCCATAATCGTTACTATGGGTCTACTATTAATATCAATAAAGGACCACTAAACCTTTCAGGCGAATATGTCCGTACAAACTTATCCGAAAATGATTTTGATTATGCAGGAAATTTAAATTTAAATTATTTTACCCCAATTACTCATCTAAATTACCAATTTACTACTGCAACCCCTGATTTCACAGGTGTAGGAGTGGTTTCTGTTGTCGCAGGTAAAAAACATCAGTTTTCTGGTGATTATAAGTTCGACTCTCAATGGAGCGCAGATTTGAATCTGACACAAATTATCAAAGGAGAAGATTGGGCCAAAACCATCAGCCAATCTGCAGAATCTAAACTTAGCTATCAGTTTAATGATAAGCATTCTTTTTCTCTATCGTTGAATACCAATTCAATTGAAGAATGGGGAGAATTAATTACAGATTTGGACTATCAATTAGGTTGGAATTATCAGATTACAGATAAGATTATATTAACATTGAAAGATTCTTTGAAAAATCCTGAAAAAGGTACAGTAATTTTAAAAATTAAGGATCCTTCTTTACGATTAAATAGTGAATACAAACAATATCCCGAAATTATCCCGTTTTACGGAGAGTACTGGATTCGAGAATGGAATACTGATATGACTTTTCGTCCTTTTACTGGTATAACCCTAAATGGCAATATTGACTATTATCAACCTTTTGACGCCAGTTTTGAAGAATCTCAAAGGCGTCTGGCTTTAATGTTAATCGCTTCTCCAAATAAATATATCAACACTCGAAGTAATTATATTTATTTCTTCAATCCTTCTATTCAATCTAGAACCCTATTCTATGATCTTAATTCATCTTTTATTCTACCTTACCAGATCCAACTAGAAGGAGCAGCAGAGATGATAGAAATCAACTCCAATACAGTAATCAATACTGATCAGGACTCACGCCTTAGAATAAGCTATCCAATTCAAAACTTTAATCTATCCTATCAGATAGAACAAGACAAAAAACAAGTTTTTTTAAAGGAAAATGACGAAATATATCAAGACACAGATATACTAACTAATACGTATAGTATCAGCTATCAGATCACAGATCATTTTAATATAAGCCTTTCACATTCGAATCTGAAAAATGTCTGGATTCTGGGTACCTGTATGACTGACAATGAAAAGCTAAAATCCAGTGTAACCCTCAACTATTTTAAGAATCTAAACCTCTTTAAATATCAAATTGACTCTCAAAAAACCCAAACCCTAAATCAACTCAGTCATACATTGTCATGGGAAAACAAATTCAATTATCTGCAATATAGCTATAACGGTACTCTAACTCATACCCTAGAGCAAAATCGTATTTTAAATCAAAATCACCTATTTAAAGCTAACTTAGATCATCCATCCAGCCATTATAAACCATCTCTATATCTCCAATATCAATCCCAAAATCAAGAAGCTAATAAATGGACAAAACATAAAATTTCTTTTAGACTTGGCTATAAACTATCTGATAATCAAGAAATTTTCTCCGAAATCGGCCATGCAAGAAACACAAACCATCTTGACCCAGATAAAGATTATACCGCCACTTTTATAAAACTGGGGGTAGAGTACTCATTTTAATAATTACTTAGCTAGGGTTATACACGAATGAAAAGGTAGCAAAAATAAGTTGCATTAGGGATATTTCCCAGCAACGTTTTTGCCCCTTCAAGAAGTGGTCTCCCACTGAAGTTTTGAGAGTATTCAAATACTTTCAACTTGACGGCCAAACTTCCTTATAACTCCAAATATAATTAAGGAGCCCACAGGCAAGATAACCCAGAATGGTACTCCCAACCCTACTGGAATAAAGCCCACCAAGATAGCAATAATTCCTGTTGATAAAACATAAGGTAATTGAGTTTGTACATGGTCCATATGATCAGAACCAGAAGCAGTTGATGACATAATCGTTGTATCTGAAATTGGTGAACAATGATCTCCAAAAACACAACCTGTCAAAACTGAACCAATAGTAGGAATCAAAGGAGCGCCTAAAGTTACCGCTAGAGGAATCGCTAATGGCATCATAATCGCATTAGTTCCCCATGAAGTTCCTGTCGCAAACGCCACAAAGGAGGCCAAAAGAAACATCATTGTAGGTACTAAAAAGACAGGAATTACACCATCTGCTAACCCTATCAAATAATTAGCTGTGCCCAATGCTTCAATAACATCGCCCAAAGACCAAGCCAAAATGAGAATACCACCTGCAACAGCTAATGATTTAACTCCACTCATCCATGCTTCCATAATCTCGTTTAAACTTAATACTCTTTTTATAAGAGCTGTAAGGCCAGCAACAATTGTTCCCGCAAATGACGCCCAGAGTAAAACCACACTAGCATCGGCGTCACTAAACGCTTTTTGAATACCAATCCCAGTTAAACCTCCCCCATTATACCAAAGACCTATCATAGTCACCACGAGTACTGTAATAATTGGCAAAAATGCATGATACCAGTTTAATGGAGTATCTGGTAATACCATCTCCTCGAATTCTTTGGAAACCAAAGGACTTGAGCCATCACGATAAACCTTACCAGTCTTACGAGCTCTGATCTCTGCCCGATACATAGGCCCAAAATCTCTTCCTAAATATATGATAAGAAACAAAAATACCAGTGCAAATAGACTATAAAAACGAAATGGAATTGTCTGCAAAAACGTAGTATAAACATTTTGAGCAAGCCCTAATTTATCAAAAGCTTTCTGAATTAACCCCATCTCATAACCAATCCAGGTAGAAATCAAGGCCATACTTGCCACAGGCGCTGCAGTGCAGTCAACTATATAGCTTAACTTTTCCCTAGATATCTTCATCCTATCAGTAATAGAACGCATAGTTGTCCCTACAATCAAAGAATTAGCATAATCATCGAAAAAGATTAGAATTCCCATCCAGAAGGCTGCCATCTGTGCACTTTTAGCAGTTGAAGCTCTTCTGGTAATAAAATTAGCAACCGCATTTGTTGCCCCTGAACGATTAATGATACCAACCATTCCACCTAAGGTTAAAAGAAATATTAAAATCGCAGCATTCCATGAATCAGCTACAGAACCTACAATGTACTGATCTAAAGTCCTAAAGAATGCAATAAAAGGATTCCAGTTATTTAAAATGAGTACACCTACATAGATCCCAATAAATAACGAAATTAAAACCTCACGACTCTTCCAGGCTAAAAATATCGCCAACAATGGCGGAATTAATGATAATAATCCAAAATGCTCCATTATATTATTCTCCTCCTCAATATTTTACTTCAGACTATTGCAAATAAAAAAGCTCTCATATAATGAGAGCTTAAAAATCAGAATTGAGGAGAGATCGTATTTGCGCAAATATAAACCTCCTCGCTTATTCTGAAGATAGCTCTCCACTACTCACCAGCATAAGTAGTGACAGTCCAGTACTTATTCAATACTGACCCAGCAAATGACATCTGGGTTAATGTCATTCACTTCGGCAGTAAGACCTTTTAAGAAAGTTCACAGTCTCCCTGACTCCCTTTCTCTACTCTTTCTTATCTGCACCTCTATCCTCACTTTTCGCGAAAATGTGAGAACGTATTCTTTTATAAAATATTATAACATATCAAAAATAATTGTCAAGTTTATTTGCCCACTTAAATTATATAATTTTTAATTTCTCATACCGAGCTAATCCATGAACTAGTTCATGGATCCCATTAAATTTTTGCTCTACATTGTTATTTCCATATTTTTGATAAATATGATAGACTTCTAACCAATGTGTTTTCATCCGAAGTTTTTTATAAATTTTTAAACTTTGATTCAAGAACATCAACATATATTCTTTTTCATCCTTTTCTAAATGAATCAGACCCATCACATAAAATCCACGAGCCAGTTGCTTTTCTTGCTCCTTCGAAAACCTATTTTTAAAATTTTCTAATAATAATCCAACCGCTTTTTTACAATAGCATCGAACTTCCTCCACATCAATCTTCAAATATATTTCTGCTAATTTAAGCAATGTATCTGTTGCATTAACATCTTTATATTCTTTTTGCACCATCAAACTATATTTTAAAGCACTAATAGCTCTGTTAAACTCCCTTTTCTGCATATATAAACATCCCATGTCATTTGAAACTCTAGCTACCATATGTTGATTTTTTAAAGTTTTGAATTTAGTAAGGCTTTGGCAATACAGTTTTAGTGCCTTATTAATATCTCCTAACTTAAAATATACCTGCGCCAGTCCATGTAATGTACGGGCTTTCTGTTCAATATGTTCAATTCTCTCAGCATTCAATACAGCATCTTCCATATACCGTCTAGCATCTTCTAATTCACCACTCAACTGTAATGCTATACCAATCTCATAAGATGCCTTTGATTTAAGCAAAACCTCATCTTGTTCCCTAGTTGAAATTAATTTCAGCACCTGATGCCACTTGCCCATTGCCTGAAGTATTTTTCCTTCTTCCGAGAATAAAATCCCTTCCTGATAAAAAACATTCGCCAGATTTAATAAATCTTTCTTCTCATTAAAAAACTCTTGAGCTTGTTTGCAAGCCTCATGTGCTAACGGGAAATTTTTAATATCACGATAAATATTACCAAGATTTAAATAAAGTGTTCCAATCAACTTTGAATTTGTATTTTGTTTCATATGATGATATAACAAAGCTTTAATCCGTGATAAATTTCCCACTTCTCCCCCAGTGTTATAAGGAATTTTACTCATCTCTGTATTAATCTCTCCAATCATCTCTAGCCCTCCATTTTATGACACAAATATATTAATTTACAAGCACCACATACAACATATAATAAATATATTATATATATTTATTTGGATTCCTGCCTAATTATAGAATGATATTTATCCTTTATCTATTTTTTCTCTAAAAAACTTATTTAGCTCAATTTTGATCTTATTATTTATCAAAAAAACCAGTTTGCTAAAGCCGAACTAGTTTTTTCACTTCTGCAATATTTTTATGTAATAGTAATTCATTTTCATACCTATTCCCCCCCAAAAACCATGTAAGTCGTTATATGAAATATCCCATTTGTATTCTTTTTTGTTTACTTACATGATATTCGCGATTCGCCAAAAAATTCCTCGTATTAAATAATATATTTAGCTTATAAGCTAAATATATTATTTAATAATTCACGTTTAAACTTAAATTGTTCTGGAAATACTGATATCTGTAAGGATAAAATAGTCTCTCGGAATAAATAATG